>QCNO01000018.1 GCA_003213165.1 OCS155 cluster bacterium AG-426-D23 | reverse complement strand
CAAGTATTTTATTTTCTAATTTTTTTCATGCTAATTTTGTTCACATACTTGGTAATTTATGGAGTTTTTGGATATTCGGAAATAATGTTGAAGACAAATTAGGAAAAATTAAATTTTTTATATTTTTACTTTTTATTGCCTTTTTAAGCATAGGTGTACACACAGTTTTAAATTTTGATAGTCTTATTCCTGTAGTTGGAGCTTCAGGAATTGTATCTGGAATTTTGGGAGCATACGTTTACTTATTTCCAAATGCAAAATTGCTAGTACTTGTTCCATTTGGAATTTTGTTTCCTACAACAATCAAAGCCAGAACATTTATGTATTTTTGGTTTATTTCACAAATATTCATAGCTATTGGATCAAGTAATATTTCTTGGGAGGCACATATTGGTGGTTTTATTTTAGGATATTTGATAATGAAGCTATCAAAATATAAAAGAAACAACTTCTGAAAAAGATTTTAGTTTAATATCAGCAAATTTAGTAGATTCAAAATTTTTTACTCCAGTTTCTACGAGTATTGTAATAGCATTGATTTGTTTACCAAAAAATATATCTGTATCAACTCTGTCACCAATTACATAATCAAAATTGTAATTGTGATCACTGCAATATTTTATAAAATGTAGATCTGGTTTTCCTAATGAAGTTATAGTAATTTCCAAATCATCTTCAATCATTTTGACAACAGCACCATTTCCAGGTAACTCTTCATCTTCAGAAGGAAATGATAAATCCTTATTTAAACACAGAACTTGTTTTCCATTCTTAATTGAATTTTTGATTAATTCAATTTCTGTTAGATCTAATTCAGATTTCCTTCCAATCAAAATTAAATCTGCTTGATCTATATTTGTAAGACAAAGATTTATACTTTCTACAAATTGTTTTAAATTAGAAGAACCGTACACATATATATTTGTCGTTTGGTTTAAAAACATTTTTTTAAGCACGTTTAATGGAGTTATAATTTTGTTTATATCAATTTCAGATTGAAGTAAGGTTTCTAATTTTTCTTTTATTTCATACGGGGTCTGTGAGCTGTTATTAGTTATAAAATAAATTTCTACATCATTATCTATTAAATTTTCATAACTATCTTTTACGCCTTCTATTAATTTGTTACCTTTGTAGATAGTTCCATCAAGATCTGTAGCGAGTTTTATCACGCTTTTCCTCCATAAGCAAAATACGTGCGGTTATTCCATTTGCTTCATAAAAGTTTTTTGCAGTTCTATCACTTGGGAGTGTTATTGTTCTCAGATTAATATTTAACTCATCTAAATATGACCTAATTGAATTTAGCATAAAAGTACCTAGTCCTAATTCTCTGTAATCATTCAAAACATAAATTTCTGATAACACTGCATATTCAAGTTGAAAAATTAATCTCGAATATCCTATGAGGTTATCCTCTAAATATAAATTAAAATATTTTTCATCAGAAGCATTTATCGATTTGTAATACTCAATTAATTGTTTATCTATTGATGACAAATCATTAAAAAATTTATCTTTAATTTCTTTGTCAGGTTCTTCAGTTATAACTAATTTAAATGATTTTCCAAAATCTGAATGGCTATACACAATCTACACAAACTTTAGCTCTTGGTTTAGCTAATGCAGTATTTCTTAAAACAAGAAAGCAAACAGTACATGTGAATTCGTCTGCTTGTATGTCTTGAACTACTTCATCTAATTTCAAATCAGACTTTTTAACATTTCTTTTTTCAGCAGCATCTACAGACATAAAAGAACCCTCAGCTTCATCAGCATCATCGACTGATTTTTTTTCAGTTTCTACTCTTGCTTCTAAAGATTCAGTTTCAACTTCCTCTTTTTCTTCCTCCTCAGCTGGAGGTTCAATATCATCTGAATCTTCTTCTTCTTCTAAATCTTCTAACGTAGGCTCATCAAGTTCTTCTTGATCTTTTTTAGCCATAATTGTCTCCTATTTGCTGATTAAATATTACTAAATTTTAAATCGTATAGCACGTTTTTTGATAAATATATCTGCAGGACCGTACCCAAAAAAATCACCATCAATTTCGATTGGATCTCTTGAATTCACGTTTAATTGGCTCAATCTTTTTAATTTGACTGATGATTCCTTTAAATGCAAACCTTTTTTAGCAAGAAAAAATATTTGCATTGCTTTAATTTTGGTTACTGCAAATACCTGGATATTAAACAAACCATCTTGCAAACTCGATTTTGGAGATATATTCCATCCCCCTCCAAAATATTGCGCATTACAAACACAAATAT
>QCNO01000017.1 GCA_003213165.1 OCS155 cluster bacterium AG-426-D23 | reverse complement strand
AGCAAAGAATCTTTGTTTGAATTAAGAGCAAATTCCAACATTCCATGAGTGACTTTTTCTCTGTTTGTAAGTTGATTTTGATCAATAGCATTTAAACGTTCAATAAAACTATCAACAATTTCTTCTTCTCTTTCAAATTGGTCCTCTGTAAGTTGCTCTATTTGATCAAAGTATTGCTTATGTCCGCGCATTATTGCCGATGTTGGTGAGGTGTCTAGAGAGTTTTGAAAAAAATCTGTAGCGAGACCTATCAACTGATTATCTGGCATTTACAGCTCCTTTTATTTTTATAAAAATATTTATATTGTTAATTCTATCTTTTATTTCTGTTTTTAAATGCCTAACTTTTGAATATTTTAAAAGTAGACTCCGGCATAAAAGCTGTAGAAGATATGGATCTTGATTGGATAATTTGGAACAATTCCAGTGTGTATGATTCAGATTATTTTACTAAAATCGTATCATGACTAATAAAGAAAAATTTAAAAATACTCTAGACAGTCTACACAAAGAGCTTTGTGATGTAAGTGATTGGATGTACCACAATCCAGAACTAGGATTTGAGGAATATGAAACTTCAAAATACTTAGTAAATTTTATTGAGAGCAAAAATACAAAAGTTAATTATCCTTCACATAGTCTTGATACGGCTTTCGATGTAACTTTTGGAAATTCTGGACCCCTTGTTGTGTTGTGCGTTGAGTATGATGCTCTACCAGAAATTGGACATGCATGCGGCCATAATATCATTGCAACTGCGTCAATTGGTGCTGGTTTAGGCCTGCAAGGTTTAGCGGATGATTTAGGTATCAGGGTAAAACTTCTTGGAACTCCAGCTGAAGAGGGTGGTGGAGGAAAAATTATTTTACTTGATAATGGAGCTTTTGAGGATGCTAAATGTTCAATGATGATTCATCCAGGATACGAAAATGTAGTTAATCCTACCTTTACAACAATACAGCAATACACTGTTGAGTTTTTTGGTAAAGATGCTCATGCTGCTGGAGCACCCCAAGAAGGAATTAATGCACTAGATGCACAAATCCAACTTTTTGTAAATGCTTCAACATATAGACAGCAAATGGTACAAAGCAACAGAATGCACGGTGTTATCAAAGATGGAGGATTTAAGCCAAATATAATCCCTTCATACACAAAGTCTGAATGGTATTTGAGATCCTTAAATAAAGAGGGGCTAGATAAACTTGAGAGTGATTTTTATAATTTTGCTAATGCAGCAGCTATGTCTACAAAGTGTGAGGTAAAAATAACCTTTCCTGATTACCGCTATGAAGAAATTGATAATAATAAAACAATGTATGAATTATATGTTGCTAATTCTGCTGACATAGATCGAAAAATGATTTTACAAAAAGACGCTACAAGCCCTGGTTTAGGATCAACAGATATGGGAAATATTTCTCAAGTATTTCCGTCAATTCATCCTATGTTGTCTATAGATGCTAAAAACGCCGTAAACCATCAACCAGAATATGCCGCCGCAACTATAACTCCAGGTGGTCACAAAGCTATATACGACGGTGCTTATGCAATGGGGACTACAATTATTGATTTAGCTGAAAAAAATCTCTGGGATAATCTCTAGAGAATTTGACTCAAAAATAGCTTAGTTCTGTCACTCTCAGGGTTATTAAAGAATTCTTCAGGAGTATTTTGCTCTACAAGTTGTCCTTCGTCAAATAACATGACTCTATCTGCAACTTCTTTTGCAAAGCCCATTTCATGAGTAACCACAATCATTGTCATACCAGATTGTGCTAATTCTTTCATAACATCTAATACTTCTTTTATCATTTCAGGATCTAATGCAGAAGTAGGTTCGTCAAAAAGCATAATCTTTGGTTCCATAGCAAGTGCTCTAGCAATTGCTACTCTTTGTTGCTGACCGCCAGAAAGCTGTCCCGGAAACTTTTGAGCCTGTTCTGGAATTCCAACTCTTTCGAGAAGCTCCATTGCTTTTTCTTCAGCTTCTGTCCTATTCTTTTTTCTAACCCATATCTGTGCAAGGGTAATATTCTGCATAACTGTTAAATGTGGGAAAAGATTAAAACTCTGAAAAACCATTCCAACTTCAGACCTTATAGCTTCTATGTTCTTTAAATCATTTGTAAGCTCTATGCCGTCAACAATTATTTGACCTTCTTGATGTTGCTCAAGCCTGTTGATGCATCTTATAAATGTAGATTTGCCTGAACCTGATGGACCACAAATTACAAGAACCTCTCCTTCTGCGACGTCCATGCTTATGCCTTTTAATGCTTGAAAATCCCCAAACCATTTTTTAACATCTTTTGTTTGAATTATGCTCATACGCTATTACCTCTCTCCTAATCCTAACTTCTTTTCAACTTTCATGCTTCTTCTCGAAAGCGTAAAAGTAAATATCCAATATACAATTGCTACAAAAATTAAATTCTCCCTATCATGACCAACAAAGTTTACAGGTATTGATTGATTTCCGATAACAGTTTTTCCAATAGTGAGGAAATCAAATAATCCAATAATTGTCACAAGACTTGAGTCTTTAAACGCTGTAATAGCACTGCTAACAAGAGTAGGTATAACTGCTCTTAGAGCCTGTGGCATAATAATTAAAGAAATCTTTTGAAATGGACTCATTCCTATTGCATCAGCTGCTTCATATTGTCCTTTTGGAATGGATTGGAGACCACCTCTAATATTTTCTGCAAAGTAAGCACCACTAAAAAAAGCTGTCACCATCAATACTCTAACTATTAAGTTGAACTCAACTCCTGCGGGTAGAAATACTGCTAAGGTGACGCTTGCAAAAAATAACCATGTAATATATGGCACAGACCTAGTTAATTCAATAATTCCAGTACAAACAATTCTAATTATTGGTAGTTTTGAGTTTCTCCCTAGTGCCAATAAGACTCCGAGTGGAAAAGAAACATATGTTCCAAATATGGCCAGTAACCATGTTAAAGAAAAACCTCCAAAAATACTTGAACCC
>QCNO01000016.1 GCA_003213165.1 OCS155 cluster bacterium AG-426-D23 | reverse complement strand
ACAAAAAAGGAAATGTCTGAAAAATTCAAAAAGTATTACTCAGGTTTTCCAAGTGTAAATTCTTCTTTGGAGTCTTTTTTTCTTCTTAAGTAAAAGACCATCATATACCTAGTATTTTCTGTATGATAAGGGGAGCCCCTATGAAAAATAATCTGATTTGAAAGAATCAAACTGCCTCTGGGAGCTGTTAGCTCTGTACCTCTTCCTTTTGGTGAAAAAATCAACATGTCCGACAATTTATTACCTCTAAATGAGTTAATAACTGAGGTTAGCCATCTCCTAAATCCCCATCTGTGAGATTTTGAAATCACAGAAAAAGGGCTGTTTGTATTTTTTGTTACATCAGTTAAATAAATGAAAGCCTTAAATGAGGCTGGAGCTAAATTATCAACATGCCAACTTCTTTTTGTTGAAGTGTCAGGTTGATCGACCATTATTGATAGTGATCTAATTGACAATTCCTCTTTTATCCTTTTACTAAATAAATTTAAAACATCTCCATTGCTAAATAAATCTTTTGCTTTTTCGTCAACATTTTGAAGCATGTTTAGTTGAGCAACTTTTGTATCAAGACCATCATCTGCGTCTTTTCTTAAAGTCAACCACGCATTGTCATTAATCATATAGCTATCTTCTTTTAATAAGGAGTTTGAAAGATTTACAAAATAATCACATTCTTCTTTGGATAAAAAATTTTCTATGACCTCATAGCCGTTTTTTTTAAAATCCGAAGTTGGCCAAGACATATAATAAAATTTTTCTACTACTTCTCTGTAAAGTGAGGAGAAAATTCTTGAAATAGTTGATATCATATCTCTATTATAAACTAGCTTTGTTGACCTAATCATAATAAATCCTTATATAAAAACTTTCTTATTTACTTTCTTAACAATAAACTTTATATATGGTTTTTGAGTTAAAGTCTCACAAAGGTGATACGCCAGGTGTTCTAATATTTTCTCACAAAGAATATAAAGTACTATTTAATAAAAAATCAGAAAATAAATACTTAAAAAAATTAAAAAATAATTTTTTTATTGGAGTCCACTGGGGTGCTTCTGAGGATGACGTGATTAAAAACAAACTTATAGATTTTCATCTAAGTCTCCCTGGTCTTATTCCAGAAAATATAATCTCCAGCTCTGAAATAGTTGAATTAACTACAAGAAATTTTTTGAGTAAAGATTACAAAAATAACCATCTAGAAAAGTATTACGACATAATAACAATTGGAAGAAAAGTGAAAGCAAAAAGGTATTTAGAATTTTTCCTAATAATTAAAAAAGTGATGAAAGAAAAACCAAATTTAAAAGTCATGATTGTTGCTCCAGAAGACGAAAAACGAAAAAAAAGTACTTTTGATTATCTATTTGAAGAGAATTTTAATGAAATATTTTCAGAACCCGAAAAAAAGAATATAACAATCTATTCTGAAAAAGAATATTTAGATAGAACAGAAATAATTGACTTACTGAATAAAAGTAAGATTTTTCTATTTACAAGTATCAAGGAGGGTGTTGCAAAGGTCACAGGGGAAGCAGCTTTGTGTGGCCTTAAAATTCTTATTTTTAAAGATTTTAGAGGAAATGCAATTTATGGAATTGATGAAAAGCAGTACTCCCTTTTTGAAGATATTGATGATTGTGTATCAAAAGTTATCGATATGATTAATGACACAAGCTTAAATAACTTTGATAATAAAGACTTATATGAAGATAATTCTTTAAACAAGCTTGATAATTTCTTGTCAGAACTATACAGAAATAATAATTATGAATTTGATGGTGAATATAATTCCAATGATTTAATGAATAATCTGAATTCATTTAATAACACACTGCCTAAAAAATTAGTAATTGGAAACTCAAATGATTTAAAAAACAATTATTCTTTTCTAAAATATTGCAAATTACAAAACATAGATATCAACCGTAAGGATTTTATTTTTAATTATTCTTTGGACTTAAATTATAGATTTAATGAAATATTGAGAAAATGGAAAAACTTTATTCCAATATCTGTTTGGAAAAAATATAGAAGAACAAATCAATATAAAAGGTTATTCAGTTAATTTTTCTGATATATACCTTGCATAATCTAAGTCTTCTTGGTTATCTATATCTAATGACTCAATCTCAGAAACTCTATATCCTATTGTGTTGTTCAAAATAACTCTATTTTCTTCATTGGTCATAAGTATTTTTTTTCTCCATATAAATATGCAGCCATCCATTTTGTAAGTATCAGGCAACATATTTCTACCAGTTATTGGTTTAGATGTTCTGTTTAACAACTCAACTTCATTGTTTTCTTTGAACTCTAAAAGATTGTATGAAGGATGAAATGATGTCAAACTTATTGAAACTAAATTTGTTGAATCAACATGTTTTTGAAATAGCTCAAACGACTTTCGAATTGAATCATCTTTTCTAAATGGACTAGTGGGCTGTAAGTCAAATATTATATCTGAACATTCTCCAACTTCTTTTTCATAAATTTCAATAGCATTTCTGAGGACTGGTAATTTTGGAGTCTCATCTTTAGCAAGTTCAGCAGATCTATCAATAATGAATACGCCATCATATTGTCTCCCAATTTCGTTAATATCAGCACTATCACTAGATAAAATTACTGTCTCACAAGTTCTTAAAGATTGTTCGATTGAAATTTGTACAAGATTTTTTTTGTTAATGTTTTGTAAGTTTTTATTCTTAATCCCTTTTGAGTTTGCTCTTGCAGCAATAATTGCTGTTGCATTTAATTTACTCATAAAATCCTTTTATTAGACTATTTAAGAATTTTATACCATTTTGACCACTTTTTTCGGGGTGAAATTGTATTCCACAAATATTCTCTTTTTTTACAGCTGCAACAATGTTTTTGTTAAATTTTTGTGTGTATGCAATTATGTCATTTTCATTTTTAGGGACTGCTTCGTATTGATGAACAAAATAAAAGAAATTATTGTTAAATTGAGAAAACTTTTCTTGTTGCTCAAATATAACTTTTCTCCACCCAACATTTGTTGAAATGTATTCGTCATCGTAAAATCGATCTGTTAATTTTTTAACACTTCCTTCCAAAAGTCCTAGTCCTCTCTTGTTTCCCTCACTTGAGTCATCGAATAATATTTGCATCCCTAAACAAATACCTAAAAAATTAAGTTTTTTATCATCAATTAATGATCTAATATTTTGAAAGTTACTTTCTTCTAGTTTGTGCATTATGTTATCAAAATGGCCTACTCCTGGTACAACTAATAGGCTTTCTTCTGTAATATCTTCAAAATTACTTATTTTTTTTACTTGGTAATTAAGTTCTTTAAATGCATACTCAACACTTAAAAAGTTTGAAATTCCAGTATTGAATAGATAGATATTATTCATTTCT
>QCNO01000015.1 GCA_003213165.1 OCS155 cluster bacterium AG-426-D23 | reverse complement strand
CTTGCTCATCAATTTTGAGATTATTCAAATTTGAATCAATGATAAAAAGAGACTCATCTGAGAATCGTGAATTTAAATATTCTATAAGTTCTAAATTAGTTTTCAAATATATATTATTTGTCATTTTTTTCCAGCCAATATATCGAGTATCGAATTAATGACATCATTTAAGTTAGAATTTTTAATTTTTATATGCAGATTTTCATATCTTGCTTTTCTATTATTAAATAAATCTTCAACATAATCGTGTCCTAATTTTGCTAACGGTCTGTCAGAATTTTGGATTCTTGACCACAATATCTGAAATTCATCTTCTAGATATATACCTGTTTTGTTATCTAATATATATTTGTAAATATTGTTGTTTGTTAATGCACCTGCGCCTAATGCAACAAGGTTGGATTCAGGTTCAATAAGAAAAAACTCTTTCTCTTCCAGCTTACGAAAGTAATCTTCTCCATTTATTTCAAAAATTTCATTGATAGGACCGTGTTTTTCTGCGATTGATGCATCTAGATCTATACATGAGAGTTGAGTACTCTCTTTAATTTTTTTGAGAATAGTAGATTTACCTACACCCATGAAGCCAGACAAATAGTAACATTTATTCATTTTCATATTTCATGTTCCAATTTTTATTTGAAAGTGAAATATCATCAATAGTAAATTCTTGAAGTTTCACAACTCGTGAATGGATTTCTTCCTTTGAGTCTCCACCAGTCTTTTCTAACAGTGAATTTAATAAATCAATTGAAAATACACTTTCAAATATTGGTACTGCTCTTGGAACTGCACAAGTATCAGATCTTTCATAATTTGTTTCTGTTTCTACTTGTTCTACAAGGTTTACACTTTTTATTGGTGTCAAAGTTGTGCTAATCGGTTTTAAATAGCTTGTAACAACAATGGGTTCGCCTGTTGTCATTCCACCTTCGAAACCACCTAAATTATTTGTAATTCTCTCAACTTTTTTTTCATTTAAGACAATTTGATCCTGTACTTCTGTTCCAAATTTTTTGGAAGAATCAAATCCATCTCCTATTTCAACTGCCTTAACACTTTGTACTGACATCATTGACGAAGAAATAATTGCATCAAGTTTGCGATCAAAATGTACATAGCTACCACAAGCGGGTGGAAAATTTGTAGCTACGCAAGTTATTGAACCTCCTAAAGTATCTTTTTTCTTTCTTGCAGACTTTATTTCATCAATCATTAATTTACTTGTCTCTTCATCTGGACATGAAACTTCTGAATTGTAAATGGAATCTTTCAAATCTGTATCGGTTATAAATTTTGATACATCAAGTTCTTGCTTTCCTATGGATGAAACAAAACCAATTATCGAAATATTTAACTGCTCAAGGATTTGGTGGGCTATAGCGCCAACAGCACATCTTATTGCTGTTTCACGAGCACTTGCTCTTTCCAACGCGATCCGTATATCTTCGTGGTTATATTTTAATGTGCCAACTAGGTCAGCATGTCCTGGACGTGGTACTACAAAAGGTTCTACTTCTTTATCTTTCCAGTTATTCCAATCTCTATTGATAATTTTTAAAGCAATTGGGCCACCAGTGGTTTTGTTGTTGACTACTCCAGAAGAAATTAATACCTCATCTTTTTCAATGTTCATCCTTCCTCCAGAACCAAGGCTCTTTTGTCTTCTGGATAAAAAACTATCAATGTATTCTTTTGTGATTATGAAATTAGATGGAATACCTTCTAAAATTGCAGTGAGTTCTGGTCCATGACTTTCGCCAGCAGTAAGATATCTAATTTTCATTTTTTAGCCTTTCTGTAATGTTATGGTACACATCTTCTAATTTGATTTCTGAGTCTGCCCAAATGTTAAAAGAAGCAACTGCTTGAGTAATTAGCATTTTTATTCCATCGATTGTAATGACATCCTCTGAGAATTTAGATGTAAAGTTTTCTTTAACGTTATAACCCAGATTGAAAAATACTTCTAAATTGTTAAATTGATCGAATGGAATATTTAGGCTCTCCTCTTCAAAAGGTGGCATGCCTATAGGTGTTGTGTTAATTAATATATCTATTTTTGGAGCTATATCATTTATTTCATTGTATGAAATGGAATCCAAATTAGGTTCCCTAGAAGCTATTTGTATTGTATTGTGTTCCTTAAATAAATACTCAATTGTTTTTGAACTTCCACCACTACCTAAAATTAAGATATTCTTATTATTAATTTTCGTATAAATTGAATCTAAGGTTTTATTTATTCCCTCTATGTCAGTGTTGAATGCATAGATATTATTATCGACTAACTTAATTGTATTACAAATGCCTAATTCTTTTACGTGGTGATCAGGCAAATAACCCTCTGTATTTTCAATTAATTCAATTATTTTGTTTTTATGTGGAACTGTAATATTGTAACCATCAAATTTTGAATTAATATCTTGAATTTTTTGTCTATCCAGATTTTCTATAGGAACTTTTTGATACTCAATATTTATTCCTAAAAACTCACCTAGAAGTTTATGAATTAATGGTGAATATGTTTTAGTAAGTGGCCAACCTACAATTCCAAGCTTAAGATTCATAATTCGCTCCAATTTTTTCTAAGTCGAAAAAAAAATCTGGATATGAATCACTTATACAATCAATATTGTCTGCTTTTATCTGTGAATCTATACATATATTAGCTACGACTGCAGTCATTGCTATTCTGTGGTCTTCAAGAGTCTCAACTACTCCACTCTGTAAATTTTGCTTACCATTTATTTCAAAACCATCTTCGAAAGTAGTAATTTCACCATCTAATTCATTTATAAAATTTTCCATAGCTGCCAAACGATCAGACTCCTTAAGTCTTAATTCTTGAGCACCTATTACCTTTGTAACACCTTCTGCTTGAGACGCTAAAAGTGTAAATATTGGAATTTCATCTACCATATCAACCACGTCAGAACCATCGATAGTAACACCTTGAAGTTTAGATTTTTTAACTACAATATCTCCAACTGGTTCGTTTTGAAAATTTTCTATATTTTCCAATAAAATATCAGCATTCATTCTTTTGAGAACTTTTAAAAACCCAATTCTTCTCTCATTTAATAAAACATTTTTGATTACTACTTTTTTGCTCTTCAACAATCCTATAGCAATCAAAAATGCTGCAGATGAAGGATCTCCTGGAACTAAATAATCTATACTTGTTATTTCATTTGTTGGGGCAACAGTAGAAGTATTTCCAAGTCTTACAATGTTAACACCCATGAGACTCAGCATTCTTTCTGTATGATCTCTGGTTGGTACTATTTCAGAGATAGTAGTTGGAGCTTTATGATATAAACTAGCAAGTAGAAAACTACTTTTTACCTGTGCGCTTGGCTTAGTTGAATGAATGTTTTCAAAGGAGTAATCTGAAGGTTTAATTTTTATGGGAAGGCTACCTCCATTACCTGAAATTCTGGCACCTTCATTGACTAAAGGATCAATTACCCTACTCATTGGTCTTTTGTTTAGTTGAGCACTACCTATTAAATCACTTTCAAATTTTTGTTTTGAAAGAAGACCTATAAGAAGTCTTGCAGTTGTGCCAGAATTAAGAGCATTAAGCGGTTCCTTTGATTCATTCAATCCATTTAAACCGACACCATAAATTTCTAATTGATTGTTTGAAATTTCATTAATCTCAACACCTAGATTTTTAAATATATTTATTGTTGCTTTTGTATCACCAGAGATTAATACATTAGACAATATAGATTTACCAAAAGCTAGTGAAGATAAAATTATAGCTCTATGCGAAATAGATTTGTCACCTACTATATTAACTTCGCCAACAATTCTGCTTCTCATTTTAATTTTCTTTCTCCAAATTTATCAGCCAATGCTCGACGCCAGTCAACTGTTTTAGATAGATAATTAAGCATTAATTCTTGATCTTCTATTAAGATAATCTTTTCTAATTCTTCGATTAACTCCTTAATTAAAGTTTTAACGTTCAAGTCGTTTGTTAAATACATGTCAGATATCATATTCGGAGAAGTTCTTGATAGCCTTGTTGCTCCGTCAAAACCTCCTGAAGCTAAATCTAGCAATTCATCCATCTCGTCTTTTTGCATAGCTGTAGAAACAAGAGCAGAGCTTAATATATGTGGCAAGTGACTCGTTAAGGAAATTAATTCATCGTGTTTTTTAGGATCTATCCAAATTGGTTTCGAATTTATTAGTTCTACAAAATTAGTCACTATATTCTTTGTTTCATTTGTTGAACTTTCTGTTTCACATAATAAAAAAGGAGCTTGATTGTACATCTCTGGAGTTGGGTCCCAAGTTTGGTTATCAGCAATTCCACATAGTGGATGACCACCAAAGGAAGGAATTTTACTCTCGTCCATATGTCTACAAATAATTTCTTTCGTTCCACCAAGATCAATTAAAACTTTCGAATTAATTTCAATCTTAGAATCTCTCAAACTTGAGATAATTTCATTTATAGGCATTGCAAGTACTGTTAAATCGTACTCTGTATCAAGATTATGATTCAAATTTATTGCATCATA
>QCNO01000014.1 GCA_003213165.1 OCS155 cluster bacterium AG-426-D23 | reverse complement strand
ATCTACAAATAAAGATAAGCGTATTTGGAAAAAACTATTTTCAGAACATGATATTGAACATCTTCCAATTTGTAATGAAAACAAAACTGTAGAAAAAATTATTCGTTTTACTCCTGAAAATAATGATATTTTAAAAAATGTATCAGTTCTTATATTTGCTGGTGGTAAAGGAGTAAGAATGGGAGAAAAATATTCTGATATACCTAAATCAATCATCGAAGTCGATGGTAAAGCATTGATACAAAGAGTAATTGAAAATTTAACATCTCAAGGATTTAGTGATATTTCTATAGCCTTAAACCATGAAAGTGAAAAAATTGTAAATTATTTAGATAATAATTTACCACAACATAGTTTTAATTATATATTTGAAAAAAACCCAAAAGGAACAGCAGGTTCATTGTTCGAGTTGATAAAGAAAAAAGAAGTTGAGGATAATATTTTAGCAATTAACTCAGATATTTTATTTGAAACCAACTTAACAAAATTCTTAGAGCATCATATCGAATTAACAAATGACATTACGGTTGGAACAGCAAAATATTCTTACAAGCTACCTTACGGAGTTGTAAATGAAAATGATTCTAACAATATTTCAATTGAAGAAAAACCAATTCACAAATTTAATGTGCTGTCAGGTATTTATCTATTTAGAAAAAAACTTTTAAGCAATTTTAAAATTGAAAAAATAGATATGGATAATTTAATCGATTTGTCACAGAATAAAGAATATTTAGTTGGCTATTACGATATTGGTTCTACTTGGATGGATGTTGGTAACGAAGAGGCCCTAGAACTTGCAACAAAGTTTGTGCGTTCTAAATTAATTTAAGATACTTGAGTTTTGAGTTCCCAGTTGTCACCGTCTTTCTTCCAAATTTCAGGATTTCTAAACTTATCAATTGTATTGAAAAATTCTTCACTGTTCATTTCAAAATAATCTAAAAAATCACTGAGAAACTGATCTGGAAATTCATGATCATACTTTTGCACTAATGAAACACCTTCTTCTCTTGTTATTTTTTGATTTCGAATTTCCTGTGCAGCATCATAAGTTGCTCTACCAATCCCAAATTTTATAAAAATCATGTAAAAGTGTAACCACTCTATTACATCATCTATGCCTGCATAGCGACTGTAAGTTCCTTGTGTCCTGACGGGGTTAGGCCTAAAGCCAGTATTCTCTGCTGCATAATAATACATTTCTTGAGGGTCCCATTTCGTATAATAACTCAAATAATGAACTTCAGATCCTACCGAATCAATTTTTTCTTGATCTAGTGGTCTGTACATAGTGAGGTCATTTAAAGGAATGTTATAATCATTAATTATTTTATGTACAGGAATACCTGAAATTGTAGAATCTAAAAAGTTTTCGGTTGAAAAAAAAGAAAGGTCCATAGTCGGTTTATAGTTATCTTCTATTTTGTTACCATATTCAGCTTGATTTTCTCCGTAAAAAATCAATGGAATATCGTACAATATGGAGGCTCTTGGACCAGTTAATTTTTGACCAATTATAAAAGGCTGAAAAGGATGTCCTAAATTTTGAAATGCAAGTTTTGCCAATTTTTTATGTACTTTACCATTTGGATGAAATAATATATTATCAAACCCACCTTGATCAATCCATGATTTAAAATTCTTCCAGCCTATATCTGTATATTGATGTGGTGCCCAAGTTACAGTAAGCGGATTCATGCCAAGTTCATATTTAAGAAAATGAGCAGTGAATGCACTATCTTTTCCTCCGGATCCGGGAATTATGCAATCATAAGTTCCATCAGTTTTCCTAAATTTATCGCACAATAATTCAAGTTCATTTCGGCGTTCATTCCAGTCAATATTGCTCTTTTCTTTTTCCCAAATACAAGCACTGCAGACACCATTAGTAAACTTAATCATGGGTTTAACATCTTCTAGTTTATTTTTGAATTCTACGACACTGCTCGGTCTTTGATTGGAAATTACACACTCTCTACAGTATTTAATTAAATTATCTGACATCAAAAATATGATAATGGTTTAAAAGATGTAACGTAATTATTTGCGTTATTATTACAACATGAAAGAACTTCCATCCATAATGTTTCATGATTTGCATGATAATTACGATAAAGGAACGCAGGGTTCAGTAAATAACAAAGAATTTTATAAAATCCTAGATTTTATACAGGAAAAAGAAAATATAACTAATGCAAGTGAATTAAATGGATTAAATGAAAAAGAAATTTTAACGAAACTGTTTATCACCTTTGATGATGGGTTAAAAAGTCAATATGAAATCGGAGCTAAAATATTAAATGCGAAAAGAATTACTGCATGCTTTTTTATTCACACTGCTCCCCTAAATGGTGATTTTGATGTACATCAAATTCTTAGAATATTCAGAAATTCCTCAATTTTTAATAGTGTTGAGGATTTTAACAAAATTTTCTTAGAATATTTATTCAAAAATATTGATGAAAAAAAACATGCAGAAATCAATCTTCTTTTTGATGATTCATCATATCTGAGCCAGTTTACTTTTTATTCCCTTAATGACAGAAAACTGAGATACATAAGAGATTTTCATTTATCTCATAATGAATATAAGGACTTAAGTTTAGATTTTATTAGAAATAATAATGCAGATGTTGATTCTCTTATTAAGGAAACCTATATGAGTGAGGAATCTATTCTAAATTTACATAAAAAGGGGCATCATATAGGCCTCCACTCGCATTCTCATGCAAGTAATTTAAAAAGCCTCAGCGAGGATGAGCAGAAAGAAGAAATACAAAAAAATATTGATATTTTATATAGTATTACAGAAGAAGAACCAATAATTATGTCGTACCCATCAAATTCTTACAACGAGACAACGATAAAAATTTTGAAGAATAAAGGGATAAAATTTGCTTTTAGAGCTGATAATTTAATTGAGCATTCACCATACGAGCTTCCAAGAATAGATGCACGAATGTTATTAGATGGTATAAATTAAGTTGAAAATAGGATTAATTACTGGAAATAACTTAAGGCACAATGCATTAGGTTCATATTTAAATCAATCTGGATATGAGGTTATTCAAGTTTCAGAGATAAATGAATCTGATAAAAGTACGGATCCTGTTTTTGAAAATTATTTTAGATCGGTTCAAAAAGCAGAAGAAACACTGTTTGACTCAAGGGAATGGCAACAACATATCGAAGACAAAATTATACTAAAAAAAGGTGAGATAAACTCTATTCCTAATTCTATCAATCCGCTTTTTAGTTGTGATTTTGTAATTGTTTATGGTTCCTCATTTATTAAAGGAGAATTATATGATTTACTATCCAAAAAAAATACAATCAATTTACATATAGGTATCTCTCCTCAATACACAGGGTCTGCATGCAATTTTTGGGCAATGTTTGATGATAATTTACACCTAGTTGGTGGAACTATTCAAGAACTCTCAAAAAATTTAGATGAGGGAAGAATATTAAAATATTGTTATCCAAATATCTCTAAAAAAAATTTTAATCCCTTTTTGTTTTCAATGGGCTCAGTTAAAGAAACCTTTATAGGCGTTGAAGATGTCCTAAAAAATTTTAAGAGCTATTTTGAAGAATCAAAATTAAATGACTCAAGTAAATTAATAAGGAATTCAAGAATTAAAGATTTTAATAGCGAAGTTATAAATGAGTTTAATAAAAAAGAATTTATTTTAGAAAATATAGAAAGCCTGCGTCAGTGATAAATTTATTGTTTGGTCTAAAACACAGAGAAGCATTGCAGAATGTATTTGCAATAGCTAAATATTTGAAACCAGAGGAAAAAACTTTTAACTTAAAAGTAATTTGCTTTTTTAATTTACAAAATCAAGACTTACAAAGTTTAAATAATTACAACATTGAAGTTATTGAGCTCCCTCAAATTTTTAAGATAAAAGGCGATGAGAATAAATCTAAGGTGTCCTCTTTAATAAAATTGCTTAGGTTTCATAGTTTTTTAGAAAGCAATGATTACATTATTTCTAAGAATGATTCCTTAATAATTTCTCCAGGAGGTTTTTTACTTGATCAGCTTGTAGCTTGTTTTGCATTCCAAAACAAGCCTTCATATATTTTACAAAATGGGTTTATAACATCTGATGAAAAAATTGAAAAAGAATCAAAGGAATCTCCAAAGTTATTTAATGTTTTTTTGAATTTGTTAATGAAAGTTTCTAAAGCCTTTCAAATAAGAAAAAATTTAACTAAAGCTAGTAGCAAGATTACTTACTTAGCATTTAATGATGAGTACAGAGATTATATTAGAGATTCAATTGATTACATTCAAAATGCTCATACTGTGGGTTCTCCAAGATTTAATTCTGTTGGGTATATGGAAACTGAATACAAAAAAAGTATTTTGTACTTAAGTTCTAGCGCTTTATATGAAAATGATCAAAACCTTCACGAACTCATTAAAGAACAGATTTTTGAACTTTATAACTTATTTAATCCAAAAAGATACAATTTAAGCTTCAGGCCTCACCCAAGAGACTCTTTTGACTGGCTAAATTATTTAAGCGGTACTGATATAAATATTTTGAATAAGAATGAAGAACTAATGAAGCAAATCTATGACCACAAATTTATTGTTTCTGAGAGATCTACTGTTATTTTGCAGGGTATATTAAGTGGAAAAGTAAGCTTTTGGGTTCACAAAGATAAGAGTCGAATTTATGACTATGAATACATTCGCTGTGAAGATGAAGCATCATTAGTTGAAAATATAGAACAATGTAGTTTGAGTGATGAAAATTATATAAATATGCACAAAAATCAATTAGACGTTCTAAAAAAAAGAATGATATCGTACTGCGGTGAAGATTCATGTAGAATTATTCTTGGTCTTGTTCAGGAAAATATAAATAGATTAAATAAAAAATAACTTACATATAATGTAATAAATAGATAGGAACATTTTGTTTAAAATAAATGACACTTTGACGATATCAGATAAAAATGAGCCATTCATTATTGCAGAAGCTGGAATAAATCATGACGGTGAGTTTG
>QCNO01000013.1 GCA_003213165.1 OCS155 cluster bacterium AG-426-D23 | reverse complement strand
AACATTTGGCGTTTCATCTTTGGTAATAGGTTCAACAATTATTGCAATTGGTACTAGTCTTCCAGAAGTTGCGGGAACAATAGCAGCAGCGAGGATGAGAAAGCCTGACATTGTTTTTGGAAATATTTTTGGTTCAAATCTTTTTAATATTGGATTAGTTGGTGGTGTTGCAATTTCGATAAGCCCAGGAAATATTCTTTCAAGAATTGATTACCAGCTATTTATGATGTATTTTGTTTCTTTTCTTGTAATATTTTTATCAAGAAATGTCATTAAAAGAAACATTGTTGTTGGGTATTCTTTTATAGCTTTTTATCTTCTATTTATTATTAGTCTTTTTTAATATTTTTATATTTTAAGAAAAAGATTAATCCTAAAAGTGCGAGAAGAGCTCCTCCAATTTGATTCCAGGTGAATACACCAATTGTAGAATCACCCATTCCAAATCTTAAAGTGTCTAGAAATGCTCTTTGAGTTCCATACCATATTGCCCATAAACCAATCCAAGATCCTTTCCCAAACTCATAACGTTTTTGCAACGATCTAAAAATAAAGAAAACAATTAATGCAAGGATTAAGTCATAAAGTGCAACGTGATGATATGTTCCACAAGTTAACAGTGGCTCCATGCATTCTAAAGAATTGTGTTGTGGTGCAACATCATATCCCGGCTTAATCTCATAACCTAAAAAGAAGCTTGTTTCTCTTCCTAGGTGTTCGACAATAGCCAAATCGCCAATTCTTCCAATAATAGTCCCGAGTATTAATCCTGTAGCAGCATAATCTCCATATTGTTTAAAGTCCTCATTATTAAAAATGCTAATTTTAAGATATGCAGCAATAATTCCCCCTGCCATACCACCCATAATTGAATAGCTACCAGCTAATGTAAAAACATCGCTTAATCCATACCCTGGATTCGCATACCATTGTGCAGGTATAGTAAAAAATCTTGCACCAAGAATGGCTCCAAAGATTGCCCATGATAGCGCCTCAGAGAATAAAATTGAGTTGGCACCGTCTTGTTCTGAGAGTTTTAAAGCATGGCTAGCCCCAAAATAAAATCCAATTGCGGCAAAAACTCCATGTAAGGAGAGAAATACTGGCCCAACTTTAGTAATTGGTATTGGAGGATAAGTTATTGAAAAAAATATTTCTTCCATGACTAAGTATTCCTTATTGTAAAAAGAATGTCAGCAATCATAGATAAAAATATTACCGCTAGATAAGTATTAGAAAATACAAAGTATGATATTGGTTTTATTTTATTTGAGTACAAACCATAAGATTTAATCATTAAATAGATTCCAAAAATTAATGCTAAAAATAAATAAATTAAACCAAGCTGTAATACCGGTGCTATTAAAAGAGATGTTATTACAGTGGCACATGAATAAACACCAATAAAAATTGATGTTCTTTTTTTTGATTCTTGGGTTGGCAACATTGGAAATTCCGCCCCCCTATAGTCTTCTACATTTTCAATTGATAATGCCCAAAAATGAGCAGGAGTCCAAAGAAAAACAAGTAAAAATAAAAGCCATGATCCCGTATCAAGTTCAGTTCCTGTTGCAGCCCATCCAATAAGAACAGGGGCAGCTCCAGCTGCACCCCCAATAACAATATTTTGATTTGTTCTGGGTTTTAAAATCAAAGTATATATAAAAGAGTAAAAAATATTTGCCATTAATGCAATATATGATGCTAAGGGAGTTGTTTGTGTGAATAGAATTATAAATCCTGTTAGTGCCAAGAAAATTGAATATATATATGCATTTTTTACGGAAATAGTTCCAGTGACAAGGGGTCTGTCAGATGTTCTTGCCATTAATTTATCAGTTTCGATTTCAAAAATTTGATTTAGAACGTTAGCACTTACTGCTAATGCTGTCCCACCCAACAATGTAAACAAAACTAATTTAACAGGAGGAAAGCCATATATGGAAACAACCATGGATGGAACAGTTGTAACAAGCAAAAGCTCGACGATTCTCAATTTAGAAAGTTTTAAATAATTTGAAACACTTGCTTTTGTTTGAGCTTTCATAGTGACATAGTACTTTAATTACACTATATATTGTTTGAACGCTATCCTTAAATATTGTTGATAATATAAATATGCTTGTGAAAAAAATTTTTAAATTAAAGAATTTGAGGTATTTACTACTAGTTTTTCTCTCCGCTTGTATTGAAAATGCTCCCCTTGATTCCCTGAGTCCCGAGGGTCCATATGCAAGATCTATCGATGAATTATTTTGGATAACTTTCTGGATTGCTGTTGTAATATTTGTGATTGTTCAAGGTGCATTATTATTGTCAGTTTTTGTTTATAAAGAAAAACCTGATTCTCCGGAGCCAAAGCAAATTCATGGAAATACAAAACTCGAGATATTATGGACTGTCATACCTGTATTGATATTGGCTGCGATCGCTGTACCAACAGTAAGAACAATATTTGATTTAGCAAGAGAACCAGAAAATGCCTTAAAAATTGAAGTCATAGGTCATCAGTGGTGGTTTGAATATAAATACCCAGATTACGGAATAACCACTGCGAACGTTCTAGTAATTCCAGCAGACAAACCAGTAAGACTTGAAATGTGGTCTAACGATGTTCTTCATAACTACTGGGTGCCTAAATTAAATGGTAAAAGATATCTTGTTCCTGGACAAACGACTTATCTTAATCTCCATGCGGATTCACCAAATGAGTTTTGGGCTCAATGTGGTGAATATTGTGGATTAAGTCATTCAAAAATGCGCGGAAGAGTTTTATCAATGTCCCAAAGTGATTTTGATGCATGGGTAAAAAATCAACAAAAAGATGCAACTGCATTTAGTGCCGATGATTTATCTTTAGCAGCAGAAGGGCAGCAAGTTTATCTGAATGCAGGATGTACACAATGCCATGTAATAAACGGTGTTTGGGATGTTCAAGGTGATAGAATTGCACCAAATCTAACGCATTTTGCTAATCGAAATGTCTTTGCCGGTGCAGCATTGAAAAATAATCCGGAAAACCTTACAAAATGGCTGGCTAATCCAGCAGAGTTAAAGCCTGGTACATTTATGCCGAACCTAGAATTGACTGAATCGGAAATTAATGCTTTAATTGCGTATCTGGAGACACTTAAATGACAAAAATAATTGAGCCGAATAAACAAAGTAATATTTTTAAAAGACCCTCTTCTGAAACAGGTATTTGGAGTTGGATAACAACTGTTGACCACAAAAGAATTGGAATAATGTATGGTTACGCAGCGTTTTTCTTTTTATTAATTGGTGGTCTTGAGGCGTTAATTTTGAGAATTCAGCTTTCACAGCCTGATAACAATTTTTTAACAGCTGCAGAATATAACGCAATGTTTACGATGCATGGAACTACAATGATTTTTTTGGCAATTATGCCAATCAGCGCAGCTTTCTTCAATTATTTGCTTCCTCTTCAGATTGGAGCCAGAGATGTTGCCTTTCCAAGGCTTAACGCTCTTTCTTTTTGGATATTTATATTTGGAGGAGCTTTTCTTTATTCTACTTTTATTTTTGGAACTGCAGGAGCTCCAGATGGTGGATATCTTGCTGAGGAAGTTGGTTGGCTTGGATCTGCTCCCAATGGTGGCTGGTTCGGATATCAACCAAACGCTGGACTGAAATATTCGCCTGGAACAGCAATGGATTACTGGGCAATTGGGCTCCAGATTTTAGGAATCGCATCACTCATATCCGCATTTAATTTCATTACAACAATTATCAACATGAGAACAAAAGGTATGAGATTTATGAGGATGCCAGTATTTACATGGATGACTTTTGCTGTTTCGTTCCTACTTGCATTCTCTTTGCCAATCATTGCAATCGCACTTTTTTATGTAACATTTGATAGAAAATTTGGCACTACTTTCTTCCTCACAGAAGGAGGTGGAGACCCAGTCCTATGGCAACATTTGTTTTGGCTTTTTGGTCATCCAGAGGTATATATTCTTATTCTTCCAGCGTTTGGTATAGTTTCTGAGGTTCTACCAACTTTTGCAAGAAAACCTTTGTTCGGTTATGCAGCTATTGTCTTTGCAGGTTTTGGAATTGCATTCATAGGTTTTGGAGTATGGGCACACCACATGTTTGCATCTGCAATTAGTCCTGTAGCTCAAGCTGGTTTTGGACTTTCAACAATGGTTATAGCGGTACCTACGGGAGTAAAAATCTTTAATTGGTTGGGTACTATTTGGGGTGGAAAAATCAAACTTAATACTCCTATGCTGTTTTCTTTGGGTTTTATCGGAATGTTTGTTATTGGTGGATTAAGTGGTGTTACACATTCAGTAGTGCCTGCTGATACACAGCAAACTGATACTTATTACATTGTTGCACATTTTCATTATGTACTTTTTGGAGGCGCATTGTTTGGAATCTTTTCAGGACTTTACTACTGGTTTCCAAAAGTTTGGGGCAAAATGTACAACGAAACTCTCGGAAAAATTCATTTTTGGTTAATGTTAATTGGATTTAATCTTACCTTTGGACCTATGCACTGGTTAGGTCTTCAAGGCCAAGTGAGAAGAACATGGGTTTATGCTGAAGAAACTAATCTTCAATTTTGGAATATCATTGTGACAATCGGTGCATTTATAATTGCAGTTTCAATAATTGTATTTATGATTAATTGGATTTTTTCAAAAAGAAATGGTGAAAAAGCCCCATTTGATCCCTGGGATGCAAGAACGATAGAGTGGACTATCCCGTCACCAACACCTGTATGGAACTTTTCAAAAGCTCCAGAAGTAAAATCATTAGATGACTTTTGGCATTCAAAATATGATGAAGACGAGGATGGAAGAGCCGTAAGGAAAGAGTCCGCCGATCAAATGCTTATTGATCTTGAAGAAGAGGGTCTAAATCCATCAGAAAATATTGTATTGCCCAATCCTTCATATTTCCCTATTTTACTTGCTGCTGGTCTGCCATTTTTAGGTTATGCAGTAATTTATAAATCTATTCCCCTTGCTTTGATTGGCGCTTTATTTCTTCTAATTGGAGGTTTTGGGTGGGGAACGGAACCACTAGAAGAAGAGGTTGAAGAAAATTTAGAGCATGAGTAGTTCTCATTCATATCCACATGAACCTACAGGAGTAGAAACCAGAAAACTTGGCATGTGGGTATTTCTTTCTACTGAAATACTTTTTTTTGGAACTTTAATTACTACCTTTATGATTTTTAAAGGAAGAGACTTTCCAGGCATCAAATTAACAGACGTTTACGACATACCATTTACTTCAATTAGCTCTTTTATACTTCTCATGAGTTCTTTGACTATGGTTTTGGCTCACAATGCTCTGGAAGCGAAAGATCAAGAAAAAACAAGAGTTTGGCTTTTAGCAACCGCGATGTTAGGTGCGGTATTTTTAGCAGGACAAATTTACGAATTTACAGAGTTTTACCATAAAGGTTTTGAGCTTTCTACAAATATTTTCAGTTCAACTTTTTATGTTCTTACTGGTTTTCACGGACTTCATGTATTCATTGGCGTGGTCCTCCTCCTTGCTCTTTGGGGTATTGGACAAAGACAAAAAGGCCTTACTTTAGAGGGTGGGATGAATCTTGAGTTTGTAGCCCTATACTGGCATTTTGTTGATATTGTCTGGATAGTATTGTTTACAGTAGTTTATTTAATTTAAAATGTCCGAAAATCACATAGATCACCCCACTCCAAAAAAATATGTACAAATTGCAATTGTACTTGGAATACTAACCGCGATTGAAATAGCTTTATATTATACAGAGGATATTGTAGGGGTTTTTACTGATCCTATATTGATAATTCTAGCTGTTGGAAAATTCATAATTGTTGTCGGATGGTTTATGCACCTTAGATTTGAAAATAAAATGGTCAACAGATTCTTTACTGGTGGGATGATATTGGCATTAGTGTTATTTGCAATTGTAATGATAGAGCGTGCATCAGCTAACTTTTCTTAAAATATTATGGAAAATTTACCATTTCATCCACATTATGATGTTTGGGCATTGATAGTTTCATTAGTTATATTTTTTGAATTATCAACTAAAGACAAAACAATAAAAAAAGATAAAAGAAAGTTGTGGTATTCAGGTTTATTAATCCTTTGGGCTTTTACAGATTATCCAATTCACGACATTGGTGAAAGATATTTGTTTTCTGTTCATTCAGCTGAACACTTAGTCTTAGCTCTTGTATCTCCACCTTTATTGCTTA
>QCNO01000012.1 GCA_003213165.1 OCS155 cluster bacterium AG-426-D23 | reverse complement strand
TCTTTTAAAATCATATTTGTCCTATAAATATTTGACCAATTAAATAGTTAATATGTATCAGGAAATAATATCTTTTATTGTTCTTCAGTTGTGAAGCTACCTGTTGCTTGCTCTTCTTTTTTTATAGAATTGCCTGTTACAACTGCTAATCCGATCTCAACTAATCCGAAAAGAAAAAATCCATTGAAATCAGTAAATACAGCAAAAGCTATTAATCCAAGACCGCCACTATATCTTATTATGTTTAGCTGCTTACCATTCTCAGCATTGCCACCAAGCAAAAAGAAAGCCATTGCAGCGAAATAAAGTGGTCCACCAATAGAACGAACAATCATCGCCTCATTCTCAGTGAGGACTGCTGTAAAATCAAACAAAAATATTCTATAAACAACCTCAGGTAAAATAAATCCGACCAAAACTAAGCCCAAGTAAATTAATGGGTCTAGTCTGTTAATTAATTTGTAATTCATAAGGGCAATTATATCTTAAAATATCAAAACTTATAATTAATTAATTTTTATTATTTCTGCTTGAGCTGCGGCAAGTTTAGCTGTTGGAATTCTAAAAGGAGAACAAGAAATATAATCAATTTGGAGTGTATTAAAGAATTTTATTGAGTTTGCTTCACCTGCATGCTCTCCACATACACCTATTTTTAAATCTTTATTTGTACTTTTACCTTCACTAACTGACATCTCTACAACTCTTCCAACGGACCCTTGATCAATTGACACAAAGGGGTCACCAGAAAAAATATCATTTTCTACATATGTGTTAAGAAATTTTGAAGCATCGTCTCTTGATAGACCAAGTGTTGTCTGTGTTAAATCATTTGTTCCGAAAGAAAAGAAGTCTGCATGTTCTGCAATAGATGAAGAATTTAAAGCAGCACTTGGTAATTCAATCATTGTTCCAATTGTGAAATCAAAAGTAAAGTTCAACTCTTCTTCTAATTGACCTATTTTTTCTATTAGATAGTCCTTCATCTGACTTAATTCTTTAGCATTCATAACTAATGGAATCATTATCTCGGGAGAAACATTTAACTTTTCATTTTTATTTAGGTTATAAGCAGCTCTGAGAATTGCCTCCACTTGCATTTCGTAGATTTCGGGATAACTTAATCCAAGTCGTACTCCCCTATGACCAAGCATAGGATTGCTCTCCGAAAGCTTTACTAACATCTCTCTTATATGTGCTGGCGATACACCAATGGCATTACCAAGCTCTGTCATTTCAATTTCACTTTTTGGTAAAAATTCATGCATTGGTGGATCAAGTAACCTTACTGTTATTGGCTTTTCCTTAAGAAGCAAAAACAATGCTTCAAAATCTGAAATTTGATAGGTGATTAATTTTCTTAATGCTCTCTCTCTCCCCTGTTTTGTATCTGACATAATCATTTCACGCATAGGTATAATTCTGTCTCCTTCAAAAAACATATGTTCTGTTCTACACAAACCAATTCCTTCAGCACCAAAATCTAATGATTTTTTTGTATCAGTGATTGTTTCTGCATTTGCACGAATTTTTAGACTTTTAAACTCATCGCACCAATCCATGAGTGTATTAAATTCTAGTGAGGGTTTTGGTGGCTCAGATTGTAGTTCACCAATATAAACTTCACCTAGCCCGCCATCAATTGATATGATGTCTCCTTCGTTTAAAGTTTTTGTTCCATTCGAAATAGTTTTTAAAGAGTTATTGATAATTAAACTTTCTGCACCTACAACGCAGGGCTTACCCATACCTCGAGCAACAACTGCTGCATGACTAGTCATTCCACCTTTCGTTGTCAAAATTCCAACAGAGGAATGCATTCCGTGAATATCTTCAGGGCTTGTTTCATCCCTCACCAAAATAACATCTCTTCCTTTACTTGCTTCCTCTTCAGCCTTATCGGCATTAAAGACAATCTCTCCAACTGCAGCACCTGGAGATGCGTTAAGGGCTTTATTGAATAACTCCTTTTCTTGAGAATCTACAAACTGTGGATGTAATAGATTTGTAATACTATTTGCATCAACCATCGTTAAAGCTTCTTCTTTTGAAACAACGCCTTCCTTTTGCATATCAATAGCAATTTTTACACTTGCTTGAGCAGTTCTTTTAGCTGTTCTAGTTTGAAGCAGATATATAACTCCATTTTCAATAGTGAATTCAATATCTTGAGCTTCTTTGAAGTGATTTTCTAATTTTGTTGAAATCTCCAAAAGCTCTTTATAAGCTTTTGGAAATTTAGACTCTAATGATTCTTGTTCAACTTTTGAATGCTTTGTAATTGGATGAGGAGTCCTTATCCCAGCAACAACATCTTCTCCTTGAGCATTGATTAAATATTCTCCATATAGCTCTTTATCTCCATTTGATGGATTTCTTGTAAAAGCGACACCCGTACCTGACTTATAATTTAGATTTCCAAATACCATTGTTTGTATTGTTGCGCCTGTACCCCAGGAATCAGGAATATTATTTATTTTTCTGTATGTAGAAGCTCGTTTGTTTTGCCAACTATTAAAGACTGCTTCAATAGCACCTGTGAGTTGCTCATAAGGTTCTTGAGGAAACAAGGAATCAGTAAACCTCTCGACTGTATTTTTATAAGCATTGATTATCCAATTGAGTTGATCGACATTAAAATCGGCGTCTGAAACAACGTTGTCCATTCGTTTTTTGTTTGCCAATACAGCTTCAAATCGTTCATGTTCAACTCCCAAAACAACGTTTGAATACATTTGGATTAAACGCCTATATGAATCTAGTGCAAACCTCTCATCATTGAATGCTTCTGCCAGTTGAGATACATTACTGTCATTCAATCCAATATTTAAAATTGAATCCATCATCCCTGGCATAGAGACTCTCCCGCCAGATCTTACAGATAGTAAAAGCGGTGTGCCTACGCCACCAAAACATTTATCGGATAAGTTCTCAAGCTTACTTACTGCTTGCCTAATTTCATTATCCAAACTATTCGGGAGGTTTTTATTCTCAGTAAAGTAGTTACACACTTCTGTTGTGATTGTAAAACCTGGTGGTACAGGGATTTCCATATTGGACATTTCAGCCAAGTTTGCACCCTTGCCTCCAAGCAAGTTATTAAGAGATGAATCACCATCCGTCTTATTTTTAGAGAATTCAAATATTAGTTTATTTTTCATGGCACAAATTAAAAATATTCCCCCTCTATTCTTTTATTATATATGGGGGAAACAATATGTCTAAAAATGTAATGGTCATTGGTACTGGTACTATTGGAGAACCTCTTATAGGCCTTCTCGCAGAACACAAAGACGAACTTGGAATAGATAATGTAATATTTTTTAAAAGAACTCCACTTTCAGATGAGAAAGGGAAAGTTGAAGCTTTACTAAGAAAAGGTGCAAAAATAGTATCAACTTCAGATGTATTATCAGATTTTAAAAAATTAGGATTTTCAGATATTGAAGATGTAGAAAACGCATACGATGATACAGATGTCATTATTGACTGTACTCCAAGTGGAAATGATAATTGGGAAAGTATATATTCATCTCTTGGTCAATCAAAAAGGTTTATGGCACAAGGGTCTGAACATGGATTTGGTCCATTCTTTGCTTGGGGAATAAACAATAATATATTTGAAAGTGAGTCTAACAGATACCTTATTGCTTCATGCAATACGCACAATATTGCATCAATAGTTAAAACATTTGCCTTAGATGAAGGCCGTGATCTTACTGAAGGTCAATTTGTATGTTTACGAAGAGCAAATGATGTCTCACAAAATGACTCCTTCTCACCATCGCCAACAATTACAAAACATACAAATCAAGAGTTTGGGACTCATCACGCAAGAGACGTACATGAGTTATTTGCCCAAGAAGGAAAAGATTTAAACTTGTTTTCATCAGCGATAAAATTACCAACTCAATATATGCATACTTTGTGGTTTACATTACGCTTTGTAGATTCAATTCAGTATGAAGAAATTATGAATAACCTTTTAAAAAGTGAGTTTTTAATGGCAACAGAAAAAATGTCATCAAATAAAGTCTTTTCATTTGGAAGAGACCATGGATACCATGGGAGGCTGTTGTCTCATGGAATTGTTGCTGAACAATCCCTTCACGTTAAAGATAATATCCTCACCGGATATTGCTTTACACCTCAAGATGGAAACGCATTGCTATCATCTGTAGCAGGCACAATACAGTATTACTACAAAGATAACTGGAAAGAAAAAATGCGACTTTTTAATCGCTATATATTTAAAAATATCTAAATTTACATCAAATTTGTAATTAATCAAACTTTTCACAAACTATAAAATTTTGTGAAAAATTAAAAAAAAGTTTCACAAAAGCACAATGTTGTTTTTAAAACATGCTATTTTTGTATCATGCAAAAATATAATATTGTGAATGTGGTGAAGTACATAAAAATGTAATGCCCTTACACATTAATTTTGTTGCCGGGCACATGCCCGGTTTTTTTTTTAGGAAGGAAAATAGTGGAAAACCAAAGTAATGAGAGTAAACATAAAGATATAAAGCAAACAAAAGCTGAAATTTATGAGAGCCTCTATGACGCAGAATAGTTTTTTAGATAAAGAATTATTAAATTCTGAGTGGGAAAATAATCCCAGATGGGAAGGAATTACACGTAATTACAGTGCCGAAGACGTAGTAAGTATTCGTAATTCAATTGAGATCAAATATACTTTGGCCGAAAACGGAGCAAATAATCTCTTTAATCACTTAATGAAAAAAGACGAATGGATATCTGCTTTAGGTGCGTTATCAGGTAACCAAGCTGTCCAGATGGTAAAAGCAGGTTTAAAGGCAATTTATTTAAGTGGCTGGCAAGTAGCTGCAGACTCTAATCTTGGTGAAACTACCTATCCAGACCAATCACTCTACCCAAGTAATAGTGCGCCAAACCTAGCAAAAAGAATAAATAATGCCCTTCTCAGAGCTGAACAGGTAGACAGAGTAGAAGAGAATTTTGATATTGATTATGTAGTACCAATTGTTGCTGATGGAGAAGCTGGTTTTGGCGGCGTATTAAATGTTTTTGAATTAACAAAGAAATTTATTGAAGCTGGTGCTGCAGGTATACATTTCGAAGACCAGCTTGCCGCAGAAAAAAAATGTGGACATATGGGAGGAAAAGTTCTTGTACCAACTAGTCAACATATAAGAACACTGACATCAGCAAGGCTTGCAGCTGATGCCTTGGGTGTTCCAACAGTAATAATTGCTCGAACAGATGCATTAGCAGCAAATCTGTTAACAAGTGATATAGATGATAATGATAAAGATTTTGTTCTAGGTGAAAGAACATCTGAAGGGTTTTTTAAGGTAAAGAATGGTCCTGAGGCTGCGTTTAGTCGAGCATTATCTTATGCACCATATGCTGACTTAGTATGGTGCGAGACGGGAACTCCGGACATTGGGTTTGCAAAAGACTTTGCAGATGCAGTTCATGAAAAATATCCAGATAAATTACTTGCATACAATTGCTCACCATCATTCAATTGGAAAAAAGCATTGTCAGATAAAGAGATTGATACATTTCAAGAACAACTAAGTTCTTTTGGCTACAAGTTCCAATTTATCACGCTTGCTGGTTTTCATGCCCTTAATGCATCCATGTTTGAGCTAGCTTCAAAGTATAAAGGTGGCAATATGTCAGCATATGTCGAGTTGCAACAAAAAGAATTTTCAATGGAAAAGGATGGGTTTACATCAGTAAAACATCAGAGAGAAGTTGGAGCTGGTTACTTTGATACCGTTTCAACAATTATCAGTGATGGAGATGCGTCGACCCTAGCACTTGAAGGTTCTACAGAAGAAGAACAATTTTAATGTTTGAAGTAACTCAAGAAACGCCTAACTCATCAAATATTTTAACCGAGGATGCTTTAAATTTTTTAAGTAAATTTACATCTGCATTTGAAGATAGAAGAAAACAATTACTTGATGAAAGAGAAAATACTCAAAAAAGTATAGACTCAGGTGACTTCTTGGGTTTTCCAACTGATACTTCAGTTAGAGAAAAAGAGTGGCAGGTAGTTCCTCCACCTTCTGATGTTGCTCAACGACATGTAGAGATTACTGGACCTGTAGATAGAAAAATGATTATTAATGCTTTGAACTCGGGAGCTGATGTTTTTATGGCAGATTTTGAAGACTCAACATCACCAACATGGGAAAACATAATCAATGGTCATAATAACCTTATAGATGCAAATAATAGAAACATTGAATTGGTTGACGAGGCCAAGGGAAAGAAATATACATTAAATCCAGAAAGTCAAACATCACTATTCGTTAGACCTAGAGGCCTACATCTTTTGGAGAAAAATGTATTGGTGGATGGTAGTCCTATTAGTGCAAGCATTTTTGACTTCGCCATGTATGTTTATCACAATTATCAAAGTAGGATCGATGCTGGACTAGGTATCTATTTTTATATTCCAAAACTAGAAAATGCAAATGAATCACAACTCTGGGATGATATGTTCACATTAGCTGAAGATGAACTTGGAATTCCAAGAAGCAGTATTAGAGCTACAGTTCTTTTAGAGACAATCTCTGCATCATATGAAATAGAAGAGATGCTTTATTCTTTAAGAGAGCACTCTTTAGGAATGAATGCAGGAAGATGGGATTACATATTTAGTGCGATTAAAAGACACAGAAATGTAGATGGAATCATATTCCCTGACAGATCACAAATTACTATGACTGTTCCATTTATGAAAGCGTATACAGAACTATTAGTTGAAAGCTGTCATAAAAGAGGTGCACACGCAATTGGTGGTATGTCTGCATTTATACCAAACAGAAAAGATCCTGAGGTAACTGAAAAAGCATTTGAAAATGTAAAAAATGATAAGTTAAGAGAAGCAAATATGGGTTTTGATGGGTCTTGGGTTGCTCATCCAGATTTAGTAAGCATATGTAAAGATGTATTCAATGATCATCTCAATGGAGAAGCAAATCAAATTTCATTTGTACCAAGATATGATATTGAGGATTCAATGCTACATAACTTTAAGATAGAAAACTCATCCATAACAATGGAAGGTATTCACACAAATATCAAAGTG
>QCNO01000011.1 GCA_003213165.1 OCS155 cluster bacterium AG-426-D23 | reverse complement strand
GCAAATGTAGTTAAAAAATCAGTAATTACTGCTAAAAGCATTAATACAAACTCTCAGAAAACAAAATCAACTGAAATACTAAATGTTCAAAGAAGACTTGTAGAGTTAGGATTTTATTCAGGTGAAATAGATGGTATCAATGGATCACAAACAAAAATTGCCATAAAAAATTTTCAAAGTAAAGCAGGACTAACTCCAGATGGAATCATAGGGCCAAAAACATTATCTGCACTTGAAAAAGGTGAAGAATCTTATGTGACAATAGATAATTTAAACAACAATATAAATAATTCAACAACTATCGATACTTCATCTGCTTTAGATTTAAGGAATTATGATCCTTCGAAGCAGTGTATAAATGGTTATGTAGATTCAAATAATGTATGGGTTGCTGATCCGTGTTTTTATCCCGTTTTTGTTTACCGTTTTGGAAATATCGCACAAGTAAATTCTCAAAATGAACTTAATGCATATTTAGGCGATAGATGGAGTTTAGAGAAAGAAAAAACTTACGTAACTATTGGTAGAGTCGATACTCAAAATTATACAGACGGTATTAATTCACCAGTTAATGGCTTAGTAATGCCATCAAATGCGAATAACAAAATAGTTATAGGTATCAAAAACGATAATAATGTTAGAGCTAGACCACAATCTGGACCACAGCAAGCTGATGCCGTGTTTGAAGTTCTCGTAGAAGGTGGAATGACAAGATTTATTAATATTTTTTATGAATCTGATACAACTTATCATGGACCTATTAGATCAGCCAGACCAACAGATCCAACTGTACTAAGACCATTAGATGGTGTTCTTGTAGCGAGTGGAGCTACTGGAGGATTGATACCAGAAATATTAGATATAGGTGTTCCAGTGATAACTGATAGAAGACCTGAGTTTTTTAGAATTAACTCGCGTAGAGCTCCACACAATCTTTATGCAGATACTGCTAAATTAAAAAATTTAGCAATCTCAAAAGGATATAAAAAATCAAATAATCCACAACCACTTTTTCCTTGGGGATCTCCAAATTACAATAAATGGTCTAATGTAAATTCAGTCACTTTAAAATTTTCTTCTCAAACTACAACTAAATGGACATGGAATGGAAGTGAATATTTAAGAACTTACTACGATGCTTATGAGGGCTCATCTAGTAATAATGTTCACAATTGGATTAACGTCAATGGATCAGTTGGCCAAATAAGTACAACAACAGTTATTGCATTATTTTGTGAACCTTACATGCATCCGCTTCAATTACCATCTGTCAAAACTGTAGGTCAAGGTCGCGCAATTATACTGAACAATGGAAAACTTCTAGATGGATTTTGGAAACGTGGATCTAATTTAGATCCTTTCCATATTGTTGATTCTTATGGAAATACTTTATATTTACCACCTGGAAAACCTTGGATTTCCTTAGTTCCTAGTACTTATATTCCTACTTTCGACAATTAACTTTACTTTTGTAGTTATTAAATGGTATATTAAGAGTGCGTTTCAATTAAGTGTGATACGCAGCCCTGTTGGGAAGCCCTCTTTTAGGGGGCTTCCATTTTTTTAAGGCTAATTTAATTTAGATAAAATATCTAAGGTATCTCCCCAAACAATATCTGGTATGTAAGCGATTAAATAAGTACACCCAGCTTCTTTATATTGATTAAGAGTAGCAAAAACTTCATCTTCTAATCCAATCAATGGTCGTTCGTAATAATAATCTTTTGGAATGTTTGTATAAGATGATAATTTTTCAATTTTCGCATCAAGTTTATTTTGGTCTTCACCAATCAAAACATTCGTATGTAATGTACGACCTATTTCTGAATATTCTCTATCTTCTTTATCGCAATGATCTTGCAGGATGTTTGATTTGTTTATAAATCCATCTACATCTACATCCCAGTTTCCGTAATCGCCATATCTAGCTAAAAGTTTAAGTGTTACTTTTTCGCCACCTCCACAAACCCAAAGAGGTGGATACGGTTTTTGTATTGGCTTAGGTTGATTAATAGCTCCATCAATTTTATAAAACTGACCTTCGAAAACAGGATTCTCTTCGGTTGTCATTAATTTATAAATGATAAGAGACTCTTCTAACATTTTTAATCGTATACCAGCTGTTGGATAGTCATATCCGTATGCTTTATATTCATGATCGTACCATCCAGCACCTATTGCATATTCCAACCTTCCGCCAGACATAACATCTATATTTGATGCTACTTTAGTTAAATATGCCGGATTTCTATATGAGTTACAAGTGCACATTTGTCCAAGTCTTAATTTATTAGTTGTTTGAGAAAGAGCCGACATTAATGTCCAACATTCATAAGTAGGATCTTGTGTAGGTTTAGGAACTGTGTGAAAGTGATCATATACCCATAATGATTCGTAATTTAATTTCTCTATTTTTTTTGCTGCTTCGAGAATAGTTTGCCATTGTTTGTCTTGAGCGACACCATTGAGATCCATTCTCCATCCTTGTGGTACAAATGCTCCAATTTTCATATTGATATTATATATCTCGTTTATTACGACGTCTTAAAATAAGTAAAAGATCAGTTAAATCCTCTGTGTTGGATTTTTTATTGATGTACTTAATTCCAAATCTAAATAAAACTAGAATAAAAATAATACTAACAAATGCGTTTAATATTTTTAAAACAGCATTGTTGTAGCACACAACTTCATTCATTCTCAAGTTTTTATCACTGTACTCAACGCCTTCATATAATATTTGATATACATTCCCACAATTTAAACTAAATTCTTTATATTCAACTAAAGATAATGATAAAAATTCCACTTTTACGTCAGAAAAAAGATTAAAAAATGAATAAAAAGTGAGAAGAATTAAAAAAGTAACAAAATATTTTTTATTAAACATAACCATAATACACTTTACTTAATGGATGAATTAAATTTTACCCACGATCAATTAAAACGGATGCGTTCGATGAATAAGTTTTATCACCATCAATTTTTAATAGATGTAAGAATCTTTTTTACACTAGGCTTGATAGCGCTTATTTTTGCTTTATTAGATTCAAAAATAGTGTATGTTTTGCCTTTTTTATCACTTTTTGGCAGTGTTGTACTTGCTTTTCATGCTTACTATTTAATTTTTTCAAGGCACTATTCAGAATATTTAGAAAAAAATATAAACAAAATTACTAAAAGTCAAATATTTATAACCCATGAGCTTGAAAATAGATACTTTTTCCCAATAAATGACAAAAAAATTGTTGTTGCAAAGATTGGAAAAGACTTCAGTTGGTTTAGTTTCGTAACTCTATTTATTACATTGTACGGATTGATTTTATATATTTACGGGATGATAAATATATATAACGTATTTAATGACACTATTACTTTTTACGGCATTTTAATATTAACTGCTGTAACATTTGCAATAGGATATTGGTGGTTTGTTAATAATACAGGTGAAAAAAGATTGAGAGAAGTATATGACAACTGACTTTATGAATTTTAATGGTGATTCTTTAGATAAATATCTTGGTCATGAAATGATTGAAATAAATGAAGAATCAGCAAAATCTAAATTAGTTATAAATAAAAACCATCACCAACCAATGGGACTGGTTCATGGTGGGGTCTATTCTACTTTGGCTGAAACCTTGTGTTCTTACGGTGCTAACTTTAATTCTGATGGAATGTTTGTAGGAGTAAATAATAATACTGATTTCTTATCAAGCGTTTCAGAAGGAGAATTGATATGTTCAGCCAAATTGATAAAGAAAGGAAAATCTTATCAACTTTGGGAAGCACGAATTCATCATGAAAATAAGTTATGTGCAGTATCTAAAGTTAGATTAAGTCGTATTAAATGAAATATTCTATAGTTATTATTTTGCTTTTTAGTTTTTGTTCAAACAACAGTTACGAGTACAATCCTGATTGTTGGAAAACTGATCGTGAAACCTGTAATGAACAAAAAAGAATTAATTCCGGTAATCTTGGTAATAATCCTTCAGGAGGTGCAGGCAATTAAATGAAAAAATATATTATCATTTTACTATTATTGATTTCATGTACTTCTGTTGAGAACACTGAAGCAAATTCTAATGACATAATTACAGAAGAGACAACTACAACTAAAGGAGAAACTGTGAGTGATAAGACATACAATCAACCCCATGAAATGAATATTGATACTAATAAGTCATATTCAGCAACAATCAAAACAAATTTTGGTGAAATGAAAATACAATTTTTTACTGAAGATGCACCAGTTACTGTAAACAATTTTGTTACTTTAGCTAGAGATGGTTATTACGACAATGTAATTTTCCATAGAGTGATTTCAGGTTTCATGATTCAAGGTGGTGACCCATCAGGTACGGGCCATGGTGACTATGGCAAATATCCTGGCTATGAATTCGAAGATGAATTGAATAATCAAAAGCCATACGAAAAAGGAATTATGGCAATGGCAAACAGAGGTCCTAATACAAACGGTAGTCAATTTTTCATAATGCATGTTGATTATCCACTACCTTATAGTTATACAATTTTTGGGCAAGTTACGGAAGGTCTTGATGTAATTGACAGTATTGCCTCAGTTCAGACTGATTCAGCTGATAAGCCACTTGAAGATGTAGTTATAGAATCTGTTGAAATTTCTGAGAGTTAATAATTTTTATCGTTTTAGTTGAAATTAACCCTCCGGGAACACCGTCTACATTTTTGGTTAAGTAAGACTCTTTAAACAATTCTTTTGTTAATGATTTTATGTAGTTTTCACTGTAGTTAAGTTTTTGGGATAGATATAGAGAATAATTATTTCCAGATTTAAATTGATAATTTACATATAAGTATGCATAAGCAGCTAGTAGTATTGACCTAGTTTTAATCTGTCTTTTCTTAATCATATTTTCCAATGTTTTTTCTGGGATAGATAAATAAGACATATTATTCGTTTTCTTGTTGAAGTATTTCCTGTCTATATTTACAAGATTGTTTATTAAAAGTATTCCTTTTTTTCGTAAGGAGTAGTAATTCAGGTTTCTTAAATCAGTTGAGCTGATTTCAATTTTAGAATTTTTAAGAATTTTAAGCTCTTTTGTTATCAATTGATAAGGATTTACAAATTGATATGTAATTTCAACATCAATTTTTTTATATATGTTTTTGAGTAAAACCTTAATTAGTTTATTTTCAAATGTAATAAGGTTTTTATTCATAAATTTATTTTAAAATCTATTTTTGATATTTTTATGATTTAAATTATTAATCCGTTAATTTAACGATATGAAATTTACCTTAATTTAGTTATTATTATGAAATTATGGACTTAGATATTACATTACCTGATGGATCAGTTAGATCGTTTGAAAATTCTATCACTGGTGATGAACTAGCGAAAAATATAGGCTCTAGATTACATAAAGATGCTGTATGCATTGAAATAGAGAATAAATTTTATGATCTCTCATATTCTATAACTGAAAATTGTAACGTAAGAATTGTTACTATTAACGATTTAGATGCTTTACATATACTTAGACATTCATCTGCTCATATACTTGCTCAAGCTGTCTTAAATATATTTCCTAACACTGAATATGGAGTTGGTCCTAGCATTGAAAATGGCTTTTATTATGATTTCAAATTCACAAAACCAATAAGTGAATCAGATTTAGAGCAAATTGAATTTGAAATGAAAAAGATTGTACAGTCAAAACAAGAATTTACTAGGGATGAAATATCCAAGAAGGATGCGCTAAAACTATTTAAGAAACAATCTTTTAAAGTTGAATTAATTAAATCTGCAGAATCATCAGAAGGGGTTTCAAATGATTATGTTTCAACATATCGAAATGAACAATTTGTTGATTTATGTATGGGCCCTCATATACCAAACACAAGCTTTTTAAAATATTTTAAATTAACTAAGGTTGCAGGTGCTTATTGGAGAGGTGACGAAAACAATCCTCAATTACAAAGAATTTATGGAACTTCATGGTTTTCCAAAGAAGATCTAGATTTATACATGGCTCAACAAGAAGAGGCTGAAAAAAGAGACCATAGAAAATTAGGAAATGAATTAAACCTTTTTACTTCAACAGATGAGCTTGGATCAGGTAATTTTATATGGAAACCTAATGGAGCGATACTAAGAGATGTAATTGAAACCTTTAGTAAAAATGCACACTTATCTAATGATTATCAATTAGTTAACACTCCTCATATCGGAAAATCTGTATTGTGGGAAACTTCTGGTCATTTAGCACACTACAAAGAAAATATGTATCCACCTGTAGTTCACGAAGAAAATAATGAAACTTACTATTTAAAACCTATGAATTGTCCATTCCATATATTAGTTTACAAATCAGATTTGCATTCCTATAAAGAACTACCAATCAGATTCTTTGAATTTGGTTCAGTGTACAGGTACGAAAAAACTGGCGTGCTTCATGGTTTATTAAGATTAAGAGGTTTTACTCAAGACGATGCTCATATATTCTGTACAAAAGATCAAATCAATGAAGAAGTCAAAACATTATTAAATTTCTCAGTAAAGCTTTTAAATGCATTTGGTTTAAATGAGATTGAAGCTGATCTCTCAACTAAACCAGATAAATCGATCGGTTCTGATGATGATTGGGATATGGCTACAGAAAGCCTTAAGAAATCTTTGACTGAACTAGGTATTCCATTTGCAACTGCTGAAGGAGAGGGCGCTTTCTATGGTCCAAAAATTGATTTACATGTAAAAGATGCGATTGGTAGAAGATGGCAACTAAGTACTATTCAAGTGGACTTTGCACAACCTGATAATTTTGATATTGAATATGTCGATAATAATAACAAAAAAATTAGACCGGTCATGATTCACAGAGCTCTGCTTGGTTCAATTGAACGATTCACTGGTGTTCTTTTAGAGCACTACGCAGGTCATATGCCTGGATGGTTATCACCTGTTCAAATAGACATATTAACTATTGGCAATGTGTCTTCTTATGTTGATGAGATTAAGGAACATTTAAATGATTTTAGAATCAATATTGATGATCGAAATGTAAGACTAGGAGAAAAGATTCACAATTCTCAAAAAATAAAAGTCCCTATCCAATTAATTGTTGGTGAAAAAGATGTTTCTAATAAAACATTTGCTATTAATTTTTATAATGCTGAAGACAAAAAAGATATAGAGTTAGAAAAAGGAATTAAAGAGATTAATAACTATCTAAAGACTCCAGAATTTGATTTAAATGGTTGACGGAATAGAAATAGATAAAAAGGATGCTGAGGATTCTTTACTCCCAGAAGATTTAAATTCACTTGCAGTAGGAAGTTATGTAGTACCTAATCCAATCAGACGCAAATACTATCCTGCATACATTCTTTCAGTATGTGCTTTATTTCTTGTTTCATCATTTTTTCTTACATTTATTAATTTCTTACCAACTTTGATAATTCTTTTTTTGTTAGCGTCACTTCTTTTATTTCTAAATAATAAATTTAAAATTAACCAAGGTGAAGTAATTAGTAATGTACTTCCATATATTAAACATTCGATTGGTTATTATTCAGTTGCTTTAACATTCATATTTAATTTAAAAAATATACTCACACCTGTTTGGACTGTAATTGTCTACTCCCATGAATCTCCTCCTAAATTTAAAACAATTGTTGAGATAAACGCTTTTTCAGGGGATATAGTCACCGAACCATATTCTGAAAATTTAAATGCTTGAAAAATATTTTAAAAACGCATCAGAGAAAATTGCAAAGCCTTTTGTCCTTGTTTTAGCAAAATTTCGGATTAATCCTAATACTGTATCTATACTCGGTCTAATCATTGTGTTATTAGGTTCATATTGTTTTTATGTAGATAACAAATTTCTTGGCATAATTTTAATTTTTTTAGGTAGTGCAGTTGATGGTCTTGATGGACCTTATGCAAGATATCAAAATTTAGTGAGTGAAAGGGGAGCAGTACTTGATTCGTTCATTGATAGATTGGGAGAATTATTTATATGGAGTGTTGTAGCTATAGGTTTCACTTCGAATGATATTGAGTTATTTATTGTTCTATCAATTTTAGTTGCATCAAATTTGATACCTTATATTAGAGCTAAATCTGAAAGCTACGGCATTTCAAATAAAGCTGGTATAGCCGCAAGACCTGAAAGAGTAATATTTGCAGTAATATTCATGTTTTTTGATTTAGATTATGTATTCATGTATATATTTTCTTTTTTATGTTGGATTACTGTATTTCAAAGAATTAAAATTTTAATAACTAACTTAGATAAATGAAATTTCAAATAATACGAATTTTTCACAACATGTTTAAAAAATTACCGCCTAATTTCATATATGTTATGTCATATTTTATTGCACTCGTGTATTTTATTTTTACTCCTTTTTCAAACATTAAACTTAAAAAGAGAAAAGATAGGATAGATAATTATTCAATATTCAAAGTTAAATTAAATTATGTAAGATACTGGCTTGAAACTATTTGGTTAACTAAAGAAGGTTATAAAAATTATATTGAACCAAAAGTTGAAATAATTAATGAAGATATTGTTCGAAAGTTAAATAAAAATTACTCTTCATACATTATTGCACTTCCTCATCTTGGAAATTGGGAATTTGCAATTCCAATGGGTAAATATTTAGATTTAAATTTAGTTGCTGTTGCTGAGCCTTTAGATGATGAAAAGATTTTACATTGGTTTACTGAATTAAGAGAAGATCTTGGATGTAAAATAATTTTAGGTGGTAAAGGTCAAAATACTTTCGAACGAGTAAAAGAATTTCTTAAAAACGGCCATCATGTGTGCTTGTTATCAGAACGTCACGTTGGTAAAAGTGGTGTAGGGGTTGAATTCTTCAATCAAATGGCAGCATTTCCAAAAGGTCCGGTATCTCTATCACTTGATACACAATTGCCTATTGTTCCCGCAGCTTTTATAAAGAATGGTAATAAATATCAGTTACATTTTGGAAAACCCTTTATAGTTCCTTATTTTGATAATCAAGCACAAAGTATTCAACATGGGCTTAAAGTTTTAAGTAAATCATTAGAAAATTTAATAAAGCTCGATCCTAATCAGTGGCATTCTATCCAACCTGTATGGACAAGTGAATATTAATCTCTTATTTTTAAC
>QCNO01000010.1 GCA_003213165.1 OCS155 cluster bacterium AG-426-D23 | reverse complement strand
ATTTATACAATATATAAATTTAGATACAGAATAGGTTTAATTTCAATTGTCTCTGGTATCGGCGGGATGACAATTGGGGTTATCATTGCACACTTTGCAGGATTTCCAAAAGGCGAAGTTATTGATTATTTTAATTGGATTCCAAGAGGTTGGTTACCACAGACTATAGGTCAGTTATTTGCTTTTGGGGCAAGCCAGCTTCTTCTTCTTGGTCTTGTATTAGTTGTTTGGAACGATAAAGAATTAACTTGGGCAAAAGCAACTTACTTTGCTTTCCTCACATGGATAGAAATGTCTATTCTGTTAGGAATAGTTCCCTCGGAGTGGCTTAACCTATCACAGGGCCCCCTTGAGTGGACCGGTCAGCGAGAATTTATTCAATTTCCACCAATACTATTTTTAAACAACGAAATCGGGTTAAGTCTAGCTGCACTTAAAGATATAATTCAGTTGGGTATTTCAACTAATTTTTTAATAGCTGGCTTAGTAGTAGCTTATTTAATTCAAGATATTAATAATAAAGTCGAAAAATCAAAATCAAGGATTTCAGACTATGGAAAAGAGGTTGTGAGGGTGGAACAAGATGCCTAAATCAGAAGTTCTCATTGAAATGCCTGAGTTTGAAAAAAAATATAATCTTGCGATGGTGGAAGCAGAAAAAGTAGCTTCACGTGTTCGACCAAAACAATTTTTACACATAGATGAGTCTGAATGTATATTGTGTGAAGGTTGTGTCGACATTTGCCCATGGAAATGCATCCATTACTTATCTGTTGATGCAATTGAGGACTCAATCAATGTTGAATCACCTGATGCTTCGGAAGAACCGGGTTTTTTTGTTGTAGATGAGGATGCTTGTACAAGATGTGCACTATGTGTTGACAGATGTCCTACGGGTGTAATATCACTTGGAAAGTTTGCAGGGTCTCTTGCTGATCAAGCTGTTCAAAATGGAGTATATCAAGCTCCTTGGGACGAAGACTCAGGACAGAGAAGCGACAGGCATGGCTATATATATGGAAGGCTATAGAATTACATAATGCAGAAATTATCTTTTAGGGACAAAATAAAAGAAGCGCGAATTAATGCTAGTGATAGCTTTAGAGGTGGAAAACTTATGTCCAGTATTTTCCGACCAGGGTCACCATTTAGAAAAGGCTATGTAGACAGTCCAAGAAACAGATCCTATGTTGTGATGAACAATGTTTTATATCACTTACATCCAGTAAAAGTTAAAAGACACGGTGTGAGATTATCTTACACTCTGTGCCTTGGTGGATTGAGCTTCTTCTTATTTATAGTGCTTACCATAACTGGTATCTGGCTAATGTTTTACTTTCGCCCAACTGAACTTGCTTATGTAGATATACAAAATTTACAAACAAGTATTGCTTTTGGTTCACTGGTGAGAAATATGCATCGATGGGGAGCACACTTAATGGTTTTGGTGGTTTTTCTTCATATGTCAAGAGTTTTCTATCATGGTGCTTACAAAGCTCCCAGAGAATTTAACTGGGTTATAGGAGTCATATTATTACTTCTTACTTTGCTGCTTTCGTTTACAGGATATTTATTACCTTGGGATCAATTAGCAATATGGGCAGTAACAGTGGGAGGAAATATGGCTGGCTACACCCCTGTTATCGGGGCGCAAGCTAAATTTGGGCTTTTTGCAGGCCTTGAAGCAACTACCGCTACGTTATTAAGATTTTATGTATTACATGTACTTTTCTTACCATTTATTATTGTTATTTTTATGGCTGTTCACTTCTGGAGAGTAAGAAAGGATGGAGGGATTTCTGGACCTCTATAGGAAATTTTATGGTAGACATTCCCGAACATTTATTAATTAGATCCGCTGAGGCAAGAGCAAAAGCTCTTGGTATAACAGTTGATCAGGCATTGGCTGAAATGAAAGGTGAGGCAGAACCAACTGTTATTTCAAAGGAACCTGATGTACAAGTTATTGATGAAACTCCGGCACCTGCTGCTGAAACTCCCGCACCTGCTGCTGAAACTCCCGCACCTGCTGCTGAAACTCCCGCACCTGCTACAACAAAAAAAGAGACCCCTGAAGAGGTAGAATTTGCTCCAGAAGTAAAAGTAACTCAGAGACTTCTTACAGTAGTTAAAGCTAAACCAATCCAAAAACCTGTTTCTGAACCAGTCGACAAAGTAAACACTTGGCCTCACTTAATGCTTCCTGAATTTGTATCTCTTATGGCAATGACTGCTTTTTTAATTTTATTATCAGCAATTTTACAAGCACCGTTACTCGAGGAAGCTAATCCAAATGTTACACCTAACCCTGCAAAAGCCCCATGGTACTTTTTGGGACTGCAAGAATTATTATCTTATTGGGACCCGCAAATAGCTGGTGTTATGATTCCTCTCCTTTTAGGCGTAGTTCTTTGGATGGCTTTTCCGTATATTGACAGAAATCCTGAAACCCATCCTTCAAAAAGAAAGTTTGCAATTATGTTTTATACTTTTTTTCTAGCTGGCGCAGGAATCTTAACTATTATAGGTGTGCTTTTTAGAGGGCCTGGTTGGAACTGGACATATCCATGGATTGACGGAATATGGTTTGACGACTTGCTTGACTGGATCCATTTCGAATGACTCTAATTGAGTTATCTTTTGCAGGGTTCGCATTAGTTGGTTTACTAGGAATTATTGGCATTGTAGTAATTGTTACCGGTAGAGCTCCTAAAAACTTCAACTGGAAAAAAAATGTTGAAAAAAAAGCATTAAAAGAAGACAAATCAGAAACAAACTTTCTTGAACCAGAATTACCAAAAGGTGAAACTGAAACAACTATTGATGAAGAAGAAGATATAGAAGCGCCAGCAGATGGTGCAGTAAAATTAGAAGAAAATGTAATTTATGAAGAGCTATCTGATGAAGAAATTAGTATCAACAGAAGACAGTTTTTAACAAAAGCTTTAAGGATTTCATTTGGTGCTTTTGCCGGTATCCAGCTTATTTCTTATTTAGGTTTCATATGGCCAAAAGTTTCAGGTGGTTTTGGCTCAAAGATTGATGCAGGTTCAATTGAAGAAATTAAGAATCAATTATTCCAAGCAGATGGATCTGTAATACCCGCTTTTATTCCAGCAGCTAGAGCATATGTTCTGCCGTTAAGTGAAGATGCAGCTGCTAATTCACAATTTGCATCGGGTTCAACGGTTACTGACGGTTTGGTAGCTGTTTACCAAAGATGTGTTCATCTCGGATGTAGAGTTCCTTGGTGTAATTCATCTCAGGGATTCGAATGCCCCTGCCACGGTTCAAAATATAATATGGTAGGTGAATATTTTGCAGGACCAGCTCCGAGAAATTTAGATAGATTTAATGTTGCGAACGTATCAGGAAGATTAATTATTGATACAGGTACAATAATTGAATCCCCTAGAGCACCTGGAATGTCAGTGAAATACCCTCAAGGTCTTTCTTGTATTGCTTTAACAACGGAGGAATAATAGTTGTCTAGTTCTCTTTTCATTACATTAATTGCGCTAGGTATAATCGGTGGACTTGCCTTCTTTGTTTCTGCTGGATTTCGAGGTTCTGGCAAAGCTGTTGACTTGGCACCTAATTTATCTAAATACAGAAATGATGACGACCTTGAAACTAAGACACTTGATAGGACACTAACTGTTGCTGTACTCTTGGCATCACTTTTGACAATTATGATTCCACTTTATTATCTCGGTGAACAAAATAGGCAAGAAGAATTTGCTGTTGAGTTTGATGAGGTTTCTGTTGAAAGAGGAGAACATTTATACGAGGAGTTTGGATGTGGAAATTGTCATGGAGCAGATGGCTCTGGAGGAGCAGCTTCTTACGTTGAAAAAAGAAGTGGAATTAGTGTTACATGGGAAGCACCAGCAATAAATAATGTTTTTTTTAGATACGACGATAGTGAAGTAAGGTATTGGTTAATTTATGGTCGTGCAAATTCTCCTATGCCCGCCTGGGGTCTTGAAGGTGGAGGTCCGATGAATGATGGGCAATTAGATGACTTAATTGAGTATTTACACCATTTTCAAATTCCACAAAATGAAGAATTAGCAACTATAGATGCAAACGTAAACAGTTCTCTGTTACGTCTTGATTCATCTGAATTACTTGTAGAAAATGAAATCTCAAGACAAAAAGAGTTAATTCAGAGTGTTAAGGATGCTCCTATAAAATTACCAGTCATACAAAAAGCTGTTGAGGATGTCTCGGCATTATTATCTAAAGAGGGTGGAATTGACACAGACGAGGATGGTTTAAGTGATTCTGTTGAAGTAGATCTTTCAGTTTACAGCACAAATATAAATGAAATCCTTGGTACATCAATTCTTAATCTTGATCCAGATAATGAAGAATCTATTCCAGGGAGAAAAGACAAATCAGTAGCAAATGGATTCCTTTCGCAATTAGAGTCAGAATTAATAAACATTACAATTGTTTCAGAAGGTTATGAAAAGTTCTTAAATGAAGCAGAGACAGGACTTGCTTTCCTAGAAAAAGCATTAGAAGAAAAATTATGGGAAGTTTCATTTGAAGATATTGCAGATTCTACATTTGACGGAGATGTCGAGAAAGCTAAAAGAGCAGTTGGATTATTTAATGCATATTGCGCAAGATGTCATACTGCAGGTTATTCAGCAGGTGTAGCATATACGAAAGAAATTGCTTCAGGTGGTTTGGGGCCTGCGCTAAGGGCAGGAAGAGTAAACATACAGTTTAAGCAAAGAGAAGATTTTATTGACTTTATTATTAAAGGCTCAGTTAATGGAAAAGCTTACGGAGTTAATGGAGTTGGAGGAGGAAAAATGCCAGGTTTTGGTGCTGTTCTTCCACAATCAGATATAGAATTAGTTATTGACTATTTGAGAGGAATGAAGCCTGATGCGTGAAATAATGAGATCTCTTCTATCTTCTAACTTATTAGTTACTGGCATCATAATGTTTATTGGTTCTCTGATTGTATTTTTTGGATCTACATTTCTACTAAATGCAACAAATCTTGGAAAAAGATTAGGTTTTCTAATTACTGGAGCAGCCATGTTTGGTTGGGGAGTAATTAACTCTATATTCTTTATTCTGTATGCACCAAGAGGTCCAGCACCAGCTTCTATTGATGGATTAAATGCATTTGAAATAAGAATCCTTCCAATAACTTTTTTAATAGGGTCCTCAATACTGTTTATTATGTTCCTACTAGCATTGAATCGATTCGAACAAGAACAACTTGAAAAGGATAGTCAAGATAGTTAAATTATCAGTATGACTGAGATTTGGTTTATAGCTGCTGGAGTATTAGTACTTGCCGAATTACTAGTTACAACTTTTTTCATGCTTCCTTTTGCTATTGGTGCTTTTTTTGCAGGTATAGTATCGCTTATTACAGATAGTCAGGACATACAGCTTGGTACATTCGTGGTATTTAGCATTGTTGGTGTGTACATTTCTGTAAAAATTTTTGGTCCAAGAAAACAAAAAAAAGAAGAATCAACAGATTTTTCTGAGGGTGTCAATAAATACATAGGAACAACTTTTGTTACTACTGATGAAATAGACATATACGAACCAACCCTACAACATGTATATGGAGATGACTGGCAGGTAGTTTCAGTGGACAGAAGAATTGTACCGGGAACAGAAGTAAAAGTTGTGAGTGTAAACGGAACGAAATTAGAAGTACAAACGAGCAAGGAGTAAAATAGAATTATGGAATTTATATTTGGATTAGTTAGATGGATTTTGATAATTGTATTACTTGGAGTAATACTTTTTAGAATCTTTAGGATTATCAGACCTTTTGAAACAGGCCTAGTAGAACGTTTAGGTAAATTTAATAGAGAAGCTAGCCCAGGATTAAATATCGTTTTGCCGGGACTTGAGAGAATCATTATTGTTGACATGAGAGAGCAAGTTATTGACGTTCCTCCTCAAGAAGTAATTACAAAAGATAACGTAACAATTACCGTTGATGCTGTTATATACTATGAGCCAACTGATCCAAAAAAACTTGTGTATAATGTTGGAGATTTTATTCAAGCTGCAACTAAACTCGCACAAACAAACTTAAGAAACGTTGTTGGTGACCTTGAGTTGGACTCAGCATTAACTTCAAGAGAGACAATCAACACATCATTAAAGTTAATACTTGATGAAGCAACCGATAAGTGGGGTACAAGAGTTGTGAGAGTTGAAATTCAACGAATTGACCCACCTCAAGATGTTCAAGACGCAATGAACAAAGTTATGAAAGCAGAGAGAGATAGAAGAGCCGCTGTTACAGAAGCTGAAGGTGAAAAGAGAGCGGCAATCTTAACTGCAGAGGGTTTGAGAGAATCTCAAATTTTAAGTGCTGAGGGTGAAGCTGAAGCTTTGAAGGCTGTCGCAGATGCTCAGAGATATGAAAAAATTGCAATTGCTGAGGGTGAAGCTGAAGCAATTGAAAAAGTATTTGATGCAATTCATAAAGGTGACCCAACAAACGACTTAATTGCAATCAAGTATCTTGAATCTCTAGAAAAAGTTGCGAATGGAAAAGCAACAAAGATTTTCCTACCTGCAGATCTTTCAGCAACGCTTGGAAGTATTGGTGCAGTCGCAGAATTATTTAAAGATGATGATGCTAAAGGCTCAAAGAAATCTACTAAAAAATAGATAAATTCCAATTAAGACCAAACAAATACCACTAAATGTATTTATTAGCTTCTTTGTTTTAATTGAAGAAGTTTGGAAGAAGTAACTACTCATGAATGCATAGCTAACATCTGCAATGAGATTAACAATAATAGTTACAATTCCTAAGTAAATTAACTGTATAAATACATTTCCACTTTCTGTTACAAAAATAGGTAATACAGAAAGATAAAATACCCACATCTTTGGATTAATGAGGTTTAGTTTCATTCCTGCATTAAATGATCCACTACGAATTATTTTACTTTGATTATCGACGCTGGATCTAATAGTATTAACGCCTTTGTATATAATGTAAATAATTCCAACGATATAAATAATGGTTAAAATTTGAGGAATTAAATTAAAAATAAATGTGACAACTCCAGCTGTAATGATAGTAATAAAAATTGCCCCTGTCGCTGCACCTCCTGCTACCTGAAGTCCATTTTTTCTACTTTTTTGTACAGATTCATTAACAATTAGAGCAATTATTAAACCAGGGCTAAAAGCGACACTAATTTGAAGGATTATTAACTCTATTACCGCAGAGCTTGAAACCATTAAGCAAGACTTTGCTTTAAAAGATTATAAAACTTGTCTCCATGACATCTCTGAACTACTCGTACTTTTGGTGCATCAGGTTCTAAATTAAGATAATCAAGAACACAACCACCTCTTGTCATTCCGTCTCTTGTATCAACTCTTACATTTACTTCGGCAGATTGACTAATAATTTCATTATCTAAATAAACCGACATTGCTAATGGATCAGGCAAGTCATAGCTATCACTTCCAAATATATCTTTCATCATTTCCCTCAGGACAACTTGAATATCATTGGTAAATTTGGAATATTTTGTACCAATAGACTCTATTTCTTGAATTTTTTCTGTGTCTATCATTGCATCATATAGTGATGGATCCCAACCAATTACTGTAATTGGAATTCCAGAGTTTAATACAATATCTGCAGCCTCTGGGTCTACCCAGAAATTGTATTCAGCAAACTTAGTAATATTTCCTAATGCATTTGAGCTTCCACCCATAATGTAGCAGTGTTTTATTTTGCCTAATTTATCGGAATTATTTTGTACCAATCCAGCAATATTTGTCAGAGGTCCTAATGTCACGATTTCAATTTCTTCTTGTTCTTCCAAAATTTGCTTATAGAACTCTTGAGCAGATGAATTTTCAATTTTATGATTTTCGGGCTTAATACCAATATCACCTAAGCCATCTACACCATGCACATTTTGTGCTGAAGTAGAATCATTTCCATAGCTTAGAGCTATCTTTGTTGATTCATCTGAATTATGAACTTCAATGTAATCTCTCTCTAGGGGCTTCTCAGCTCCTTTGTATATTGGGATTTGTACTTCACAAAGTTCATTTACATAACTTGTATTTATTAATCCTTGTTCAAGTGGGACATTTCCTGCAACAACTGTAATTCCAAGTATTTTATCTTCTGGTAAATTGCGATATGCCATTAATAAGGCAACTGCATCATCTGATCCGGTGTCAGCATCAATAATTAATTTTGTCATGTTGATCTGACCTTTTTAATTTCAGGAACTCCCTGATTGAGCACAACATCACAGTCTTTGTATTCTTCTGCTATTTGACTTGCAGTAATAATTAGTAGTTCTAATAGAGCTTCTTTTTTACCAGACGAAGAACCAAATGTTACTGGACTACTACTATATTCTTTTTTTATAGTCTCAAAAATTTCAAGTGATTCAGTTTTATTAAATTTGGTATTCAATTTCTTGTTTGTTGATACTTCAAAACTTTTTCTATGTCGCCTAGGTAATTGAAATTGCATAAATGTATTCTAACTATTTATTACTAGCTTTTGTAATGAGACCTCATAATCTTCAGAATATTTTACACTTCCAAATTCTACAAAACCAAAAGACTCATGAAATTTGAAAGAGACTTCATTAATAGATGGAAGCAAGTTTATTTCAGCAGTTAAATAATCTATAGAATTTTCTTTTGCGTAATTCAAAATATTTTTGTAAAGACTTGTACCTAACTTATTGTTTCGATATTTAGCATCCACAGCAATTCTGTCTATGTACAAAAAATTATCAACCCTGTTGTTAATTTCTTTAAAATTTTTGTGTTCAGTTTTCTTCATATAAGATTTTGTTAAATCATTGTCTTGAAAACAAACTACAAATCCAATAACATTATTTTGAAAAACAATAGCTTCGTTATAGTCTGAGTTTTCAATAGAATTTCTTAAACCCTCTAAAGAGCGAGAACCTACATTGGGAACATTTTTTTCATTTAGTTCATGACACTTAGCGGCTAGACCACTGTCTATAGAAGAAAAAGAACATTCTTTCATATATAAAAATATACATTTAATGTATAAAAATGTAAACTGTGTCTATGTCTCAAAAGATAGTTTTGATGAGTTCCCCGGAGTATTTTAAAGTTGAATACGCGATAAATCCTTGGATGGTTGCAGGAACAAAAGTTGACCTCGCACTAGCAAAAGAACAGTGGAATGGTCTTAAACGGACAATTGAGGAAGCAGGAGCAGAAGTAAAAGTAGTACCTCCAAATGAAAAACATCCTGATTTAGTTTTTACTGCGAATTCAGGAATAATTAAAGGCAAAGATGTGTTAATCGCTAACTTCAAATTTGAAGAGCGTAGGGGTGAAGAGGAAATTTATCTCAAATGGTTTAAAGAAAATGAGTACAATGTTTCAAGAATCCCCTCTGATTATAAATTTGAGGGTCGGGGAGATGCCTTTGTTTATGGAGATTATCTAGTTGGTTCGTATGGAGTACGAAGCGATAAAGAGGCACTCCTTTATATTGCAGAACACTTTGAATTAGAACCAGTCATTGTAGAGCTAGCCCAAGAAAAGTTCTATCATTTAGATACCTGTTTTCAACATTTCTCTAATGGTCATGCAATTTTCTATCCAGAGGCTTTTAAAGATAATTCATTAAGTGCATTTTCCGAATTATTTGAATTGATACCTGTATCTGAGAGCGATGCCAACGAGCTTGCTTGCAATGCAGTTGTTATAGAAGATACAGTTATTTTTCCATCCGAAAACATAGATGCCATAAATGAAGTTGAGGATCTTGGATTAACTTCTAAAGTTGCAAATGTTTCAGAGTTTTTAAAATCAGGCGGTGCATGTCAGTGTCTCGTCATAGCATTAAACTAAAAAACATATGTTTAAAAGATTATTTAAGTTAGTACTTTGGCCTGTAAAGAAGATTGTCCTTTTCCCATTAAAGTTCTTGCTGTATTCACTTTTAATCTTTATTGCAATAGTTTTGTTTTTTCAATACAGAGCAGATTATGAAGTTGACACAAGCCCTCTTACAAAAATCGAATATGAAAATTGTGTTGAAGTCATTGATAGCTATGAGGTCTCTGTAAATCTTCTTTCAGAGTATGTTGATAATTTAGATAGTTATCAAAGAGAATTTTTAGAGGAAAGATTGCCTGATAGTTTACAAATACTATTGAAACCACAAACGCTTGATCCAGATGAGTTCGAGAATATTAAGGGGAGTCTTAGAACGTATTTACAGGGCGGAAGATTTCCAGGCTTTAATGGACAAGCACTACTTCCTCAAGCAGCCAGCTTATGTAGATCTGGCCTAGGTTAAATCTAAAACTTCTGCGTCAGTTAAATCAACCAATGATTCTGGAGATAGGAAAAATTTAGATACTCTATTACCAGCACCTATAAATAGTTTTTCTCTACTCATAACATTTTTATCAATAAATATTTTTATATTATCAGGTAATCCTAGAGGACTGATTCCACCATATGTTTGATTGGTTACTTCTTCTGCTTCTTCTCTAGATGCAAAACTTACTCTTTTTGCACCCATAGCAGTTTTTGCTTTTTGATTTACATCTAGTCTTGTTGAGCCTAGTACACAAAACATTGCATAGAATTCTTCAGGCTTCTTTGCTTTTATTAAAATTGCATTACATGAATCTTCAATATCAAATCCGTAGTAATCACAGAAGTTTTGAGTATCTGAGAATTCATCTTTACATTCAAAAATTTCTAGAGCTTCTTTATTTTCTTCAAAGACTTTTGTAACAGTATTATGAATTTCTACCATAGAGATTATGATATCTTAAAGATGAAAAAATTCAGCATACTTTTGATGTTACTTTTTGTATTTTGTTCTCAGCCATCAGCGGATAATGATGTCATTGATAAAACCACCACGACAATAATGAATGAGCAAGAGATTGTTGAAGAAGAGCCGGAGTTATATGTGATGTTAATGTGGCATCAACATCAGCCATTTTATACAAAAAATGATGATGGCTATTACACAAGACCCTGGGTGAGAGTTCATGCAACTAAGGATTATCTTGATATGGTTGAGTTAGTTTCTGACTATCCAGAGATGAAAGCCACATTTAATTTAACGCCAGTTTTATTAAGACAACTTGAAGATTTCTCAAATGGTGCCAAAGATTTATATTGGTACTACACAGAAATCGATGCAGATATTTTGACTCCAGATGATAAAAAATTTATTATTTCTCGTTTTTTTGATACAAATCCAAAAGTAATTGCACGATTTCCAAGATATGTAGAACTTAGAAATTCTAGTCAGAACTCATCTTCCTGGACAAATCAAGACTATAGAGATCTACAACTATTATTTAATTTGGCATGGACAGATCCAAAATATTTAGCACAAGAACCATTAAAAAATCTTGTTAGTAAAGGTAGAGACTTTTCTGAAGATGATAAATTTGTTCTGTTGAATGAGCATTCAAAACTAATTGATAAAGTTATCCCAACCCATGCTGAGTTGTGGAAAACTGGTCAGATTGAAATAACTACTACCCCGTATGCACATCCAATTCTTCCTTTAATATTTGATACAAACTTGGCCTCAGTAGGAGATATAGGAGCTGAGTTGCCAAAAAATAGATTCAGTAAACCCACAGATGCTGCAATTCAAGTTGAGAAAGGGTTGGATTTAGCTGAGGAACTTCTAGGTCAAAGACCTACTGGAATGTGGCCAGCTGAGGGAGCCGTTTCACAAGAAGTCTTAGGCATGTTTGCTAAAGAAGGTATAAAGTGGATTGCAACAGGTGAACATGTATTGTCTAAGTCTTTAGATATCCCAACATTTAAAAGAAACACAAAAGGCATCGTTACTAATCCGGAAGTCCTTTATACACCATGGTATGGTCAACTAAACAGACAGGATGATGTTGCTATTTTCTTTAGAGACTTATCTATATCTGATCAGGCTGGTTTTACTTACAGCGGAATGTCTCCTGAGATGGCGGTTGCAGATATGATGGCGGCACTGGAAGCTGCAAGAGAAGTAAGTGTGACATTAGATAGGCCACTTGTTGTTTCTATCGTGTTAGATGGTGAGAATGCATGGGAGCATTATCAAAATGATGGTATAGACTTTCTAAGCTTAATGTACGAAACGCTCACGACTACAGACTGGTTAAAAACAACAACTCCAACTGAGTATATTGAAAAATATGGGCCCCAAATTGATAAATTAGATAAAGTATTTCCAGCATCTTGGTTTCAACCAAATTTTGCTACATGGATAGGAGAGACTGAAGAGACATATGCATGGGATTATTTGCAAAAAACAAGAGCTTTCTATGATAGATCGAATGCATCTGATGAATATACAGTGGAACAACTAGAAAAGGCATTTGATTATATGCTGTTGGCAGAAGGTTCAGATTGGTTCTGGTGGTATGGTAGTGATCAATCCAGCGGAAATGATGATTACTTTGGTTCAGCATTTAGAAACCTTCTTAAAAATGTTTATACATCGCTCGGTCAAGAACCCCCGTCCTATTTAGATATTCCTATTATTTCTCCTGCTGCTCAATTATTTGATAAGCAATCAGATTCAATTTTGAATTCAAATCAAGCTTTACTTGTAAA
>QCNO01000009.1 GCA_003213165.1 OCS155 cluster bacterium AG-426-D23 | reverse complement strand
TTTTTAATCTCATCAACTTTATTAGGTTCAGAATGTTCAAGTCTTTTGTAAATATCTATTCTTTCAGAATCAGCATCAATGTAACTCTTGGGTATTGAAGAACCCCAGTAGCAATCTAATTTAATTTCTGTTTCTAAAATACTACTTTTATCTTCACTCTTGCCCTCTATAGAATCTATGACATATTTATTGAAAATATTTAAGCCAACATTGGCAATAAAACCTGACTGTATATCTCCAAGAATGCTTCCTGATCCACGCAACTGTAAATCTTTCATTGCTAGAGAATATCCTGTTGACGTCTGCCCTATGGACTTTATTGCATCAAGTCTTAATTCTGCATCAACGCCTAAATTTGTGTTATGAAAAAAGTAAGCAAAACTCTGTTCTCTTCTTCTTCCTACTCTACCTTTCAATTGATACAGTTGAGACATTCCCAAGAGCTCAGACCTTAAAGTAATAAGAGTATTTACTTTAGGTAGATCTATTCCTGCTTCAACAATGGTTGTAGCAAATAAAACATCCACCTTTTTATCCCATACATCCTGCATTGTTTGTTCAATCTGATTAGTTGCCAACTGTCCATGTAAAAGTCTGTGATTTAAATTTGGAAACACCTCCTGAATTTTTTTCATCCAAACCTGCAATTCTTCAATTCGGTTCAACACAAAAAAGACCTGTCCACCCCTAGAAATTTCACGTTGAATAGCAAGTGCGATAGTTGATTCATCAATATTTCCAACATGTGTAAGTGTCTCTAAACGATTTTCAGGTGGCGTTTCAATTCGAGATGTTTCTCTAATTCCCATTAGTGACTGTTCGAGTGTCCTTGGTATTGGTGTTGCTGTCAGAGTGAGCTTATGAACCTGATTAGAGAGTGACTGAAGTCTATCTTTATCTTCTACACCAAACCTATGTTCTTCATCAATAATCAACAATTTGAGATTTTGAAATTCAATATCATCACTTAAAATCCTATGAGTTCCTATGAGAATATCTACAGAGCCATCTTTGACTCCTTCAACAATGCTTTGTACTTCTTTTTTTGTAACGAATCTACTTAAGTGTTTTATATTGAGTGGATAATCTTTTAAGCGATCTACAAAAGTATCAATGTGTTGTTGAACAAGAATTGTAGTTGGAGCTAATAATGCAACTTGGCCTCCTGAAAAAGCAACTTTAATTGCAGCTCTTAATGCAACCTCAGTCTTGCCAAATCCAACATCGCCAAAAATTAGACGATCCATTGGTATATTTTTTTCTAGATCTTTTTTAACATCGTTGATGGCAGTCAATTGATCTGGTGTTTCAATATACTCAAAACTATTTTCTATTTCATTTTGCCAAGGGGTATCCTCACCAATGATTAATGAGTCGTTTCTTATATTTCGTAATTTGTATAAATTCAAGACTCTATCTGCAATTATCTTTGCATTTTGCTTGGCTTTTTCTTTTGCTCTTTCCCATTCTGCACCACCAAGATGAGATAGCCTAGGGTTCTCTCCTCCAATATAAACTTCAAGCTCATTAATTTGTTCTGATGGTACAAAAAGCTTATCAGTACCAGCAAATTTAATCTCTAGATAGTCTTTCTCAACTCCTTTTATCTTTTTTACAACTGTGCCTTCATATAATCCAATTCCATGAAAATTGTGAACAATATAAGTATTTGGAACAAGAATTGCTTCTTCACTAATCTTTTTTGTCTTTCTTTTAGATTTAATCATTTTTCTTTTTTGAAAAAGCGATTCATCAATAATGGCTATATTTAGGTCTTTAAAAGATGCAGAAAATGAAAATGGATTATCAACGGTGATTACATTGGAAAGCATTGAAAACTTTTCTGTTATAACTTTGTTTTTTGTTGAGAGATAAATTTTTCCTATTTCCTTTAGAGAATCAATAATATTTTCTGTGTTGATTGAGTCTAAATAATTCGGAAGATTTTCTAGATTTATTAAATCTGATGTTGAATAGAAATTAATATCATACTCACCAAAATATTGAGAGATATCTTTGTAACGTGACTTAAAATTTCTGATTTCTAATGAGAAATATTGTTTAAGATTTTCAAAGGTATCCTTTTCGATATCAATAATTTCCTTAAGTTGATTATCTACTATATTTTTATCAACAATGTGTATAGCGACATTGTTTGTTAAGTCTAGAAGACACTTCTCTACATCTAGATTTTGGGAGTATTGGAACAATTCGTAATCATCTAAATTTTCTTTTTTGTTAGAAGATAAGTTTAAAATATCTGACTGTTGTATTTGAAACAGTTCAGTTGCCGGCACTATGAGGATATCTTTCTTTTCACTAACAGATCGTTGTGAAATTGTATCAAAAGTTTTTATTTCATTAACTAAATCTCCATCAAAAATCACCCGAAGGGGTAAATCGTAATTGATTGGGAAAACATCTAATTGTCCTCCTCTAATCGCAAAACTTCCCTTTGATTCAACTCTATCTTTTCTTTGATACTTTAGATGAATAAGATTCTCAATTAATAAATCAAAATCAATTTCTTCATTTAATGAAATTTTACAAATTTCTAATTCTTCAAAATATATTCTTTGAGATATTGCCTTAATGCTAGTTGCAATATTGTAGGTATCAGTTGTGAGTAGTAGGTGTGCAATTTCTAATCTTTTTCCCTGTATGTCGAGAGATGGAGCAAAAGAATCATAAGAAAGAGTATCCCATGAAGGCAAATGATATATGTTTTTGTTTAAATTAGAAAAATCTGTAGAAAACTCAATAGCCTCTTTATCGGTTGGGAAAATGATAATATTTTTATTCGATTTATTGTTTAAAGCTAATAAAGGGACAAGAGACTCTTTAGAGGTTTTAAAAGATTCTAAATTCATAAATTAAATTTTTGATAATGAAATATAATTTTCATCAATCAGCCAATTGATTGTCTTTTTAATGAACTCATCCAAACTGGTATATTGAATATTTAACTTTTCTTTAGCTTTTAAACCTTCATATTTATGTCCATGCGTAAGAACTCTTGCAGACTCTGAACAAAGAAGAGGTGTGTTGTTTGAGATTAATTTATAAATATCCCCAAGTGGTGCAATTACTTTTAATAAAACTTTTGGAATATATAGTGGTCTTCCATTCCAAGATGAAATAGTTGTTAATTTATTAACTAAATCTTGACTCGATGTTTGAAAACTATTCAGGACATATCTTTCATTATTTTCACCAAACTCTAGGGCGTTATAATGTCCAGAAGTACAATCATCAATATCAACAATTGAGATATTATTTCGTATCAGTGGAGGATAAGTTTTTGATAGTGTTGAAATCAATAACTTAGCAGTGCCAGAAACTCTTCCAGGTCCTTGAACTGAAGATGGATTGACTGAAACAAACTCAAAATTTTTTTCAAAATTAAAGGCCTCTTTTTCAGCTAAAAATTTTGACTCCTCATATTTGCTTAGATAATAACCTCTATGAGTTGAAGATTCGTTTCCGATACTGCCCAGATCCTCACCAAGCGTTACTGCAGAAGATGTATAAACAAATTTAGAAATTCCTAATTGATTACCTAAATTTAAAATATTTTTAGTTCCATCAATGTTTGCATCAAACATATATTTTGGATTTTTTGAACACATTTTATTTACTCCAGCAACATGAAATATTGCATCAATATTTATATTTTTAAATTGATTAATAAGATTTGAAGTCAAAATATTTCCACTGATAACAGATGCACGCTTAGATTCTAAAATTTTTTTATTCTCCTCAGATCTACTTAATGCGTAAACGTTGTGACCATTTTCAATTAATTTTTTAAGAAGCGGCTTACCCACAACTCCTGTTGAGCCAGTAATAAATATATTTTTATATTTCATTTTGATTGTTTCAAATAACCTAAAAGATACTGATATCCAGAAATATAAGAAAATATTAGAGCATGTAGTACAAATAAGTCTGCGATACTAAAACTTAGAATACTTAATGAAAAATCCATCATTACAAATCCTATTGCCCAAAACTGTAAACTTGCTTTAGCTTTTCCAAACTTACTTGGAGGAATCATAATCCCTTCATTCCCAGCTAGTCCTCTCAGGCCAGTAATAATAAATTCTCTAGCAATTAATAATGTTGTAATCCAGATACTTACTCTGTCGATATAGGTAAAGCCTATAAAAATAAAAGTTATGAATATTTTGTCAGCAATGGTGTCGAGAAATGCCCCCATTTTTGATGTGACATTCCACTTTCTTGCAAGACGTCCATCAAAAAAATCTGTCCATGCAGCTATAAATGCAATTATTGCTGGGATTAACATTAGTCCTTCACTAGAACCGTCTAAAAGTAATAAATATAAAATGACTGGCGCAGAAAATATTCTAAAAAGTGCTAATCCATCTGGTATATACTGCCTCATTAAATCACATCAATTATTCTTCGCTCAGAAGCTGCTTTCACAGCAGATTCTCTATCTTTTAAAAATGTTCCAATAATATCTACACAATCTTCTATCAAAAATTCAACTTCTTCTTCTTCATTATTATAAAACCTAGATAAAACGAAATCTGCGGGGTTAACTTCTTTAGGGGGTCTGCCAACTCCGACTTTTAATCTAAAATATTCATTAGATTGCAAGTAAGAATTTATAGACTTAATTCCGTTGTGTCCTCCATCAGAACTTCCACTTTTTAGACGCAATCTACCAAAACCGAGATCTATATCATCATGAATCACTAATATATTTGAGGCTTCAACATTATTGTATTTTAAGTAAGCTTTGAGTGCCTCTCCAGAGTTATTCATGGAAACCATTGGAAAGATGATATCTATGTCTGAATTGTCAAAAGACACTTGACCAATCTTAAAACTGCCTGATTTGTCTAATTTCACATTTATAGAATTTTTAATACAAAACTTTTCTAAAATATCCGCACCAATATTGTGTCTTGTTTTTAAGTATTTTGATTGAGGATTCCAGAGACCAACTAAGAGAGTTTTATTATTCTCCAGATTCATCTGAGGACTCTTCCTCAACAGCTTCTTCAGAAGATTCACCTTCGGCTCCCTCTTCGCCTTCTTCACCCTCTTCGCCTTCAAGACCTTCAATGTCTTCTTCCTCTTCAATTGCAGCTCTTGGAAGCGTTATGGTTACCAAAATTGATTCATCGTCTTCTGACGCTAGTTCTACTCCATCTGGTAACTCAACATCAGTGGCAGTTGCATTTTCACCAACATTTAATTCTGAAATATCTAAATCTAATGAAGAAGGGATGCTTGTTGGCAATGTTGAAATAGTTATTGTTGCATTAACGGTTTGTACTAAGCCACCTTCTTCCTTTACACCAATCGGTGTGCCAATAAAATTAATCTGAACATCTGCTTCAACTGTTTTTGTAAGATCAATTTGTATTAGGTCTACATGCAAAAATTGATTTTTATATGGATGTTTTTGAATTTCTCTAGCTAAAGCTGTATATTTCTTTTTTCCAACTTCTAAATTTAAAATTGTGTTGGCACCAGCCTCACTTCTCAGAGCGTTGTTAAATTCTCTTGCGTCTAAAACTACAGAAACTGGATCCATGCCCATACCGTAAATAACTGCTGGTAATTCGCCATTGTTTCTTAATCTTCTTGATTCAGCAGAGCCAATGATGTCTCTTAAACTTGCTTTTAAGTTTGCTTCCATATTTATCCTTACGAATTATATAGAATAATAAATTTTATTTGCTACTCAAAGCAGTATTTATGCTTTTTCTGTAGCCTTTCGAGCTGAAAGAACCGCAAGTGTAAGGGTAAGTGCAGCAAATAATCCAGCAGAAAGATAACCTCTGAATAAAATATCAAGTTCCCAACCATCAACCATAACTGCTCTCATTGCTTCAATAACATATGTTGTTGGGTTATATGCTGCAGCAGTTTCAAGCCAACCTTTTAGTGCTTCTCGTGGAACAAATGTTGGTGCAAGAAAAATAGCAGGAAAAAATAAAAATGTAGCTGCTTGTGCCCCCTGTGATGAGCCAGATTTAACACCTGCTGCTACTGAATATCCGGCAAAGCCCATTCCCCAGATAAAGGCAATTGACAGAACTATCAAAAATCCAATATTGCCAACAGCAGGATCTGCACCAATTATTATTCCAATAAATAAAATAAGACCTGATTGCAATAACACTCGCAAGGCACCTACATTCATTGGTGCCAAAATAATAGCCCATCTTGAGATTGGCATACTCTGATAACGTTTAAAAACACCAGATTCAATATCTTCTACCAAATAAATTCCTGATGCTGCCCCACTCAAGGAGGCTGAAACTATTGAAACTGGGAGAATAAAATTTATAAAGTTTCCTTTAGCAAAATCAAAAGGTGTTCCGCTAGCAGTACCACCAAAAACACCCCCTAAGGCGCCGTCATATACAAATAAGAAAAATGCTGAAATAATTAAATTTGGTAATTCAGCAAGCGGTCTTCTTACAACTCTCAAAACCATTCGTTTTGTCAGAATTTGTAGCTGAACTAAAAAAGACCTATTTGATTTCATTATCTCTTTCTCTTTTCTTCTTCGTTTGTAATGTCTTCAGAACCTTCTAGTCTATATCCAGTTACTTCGAGAAAAACATCGTCTAACGTAGGTTTGTTCGCTGAAACTGAACTTACTTCCACTCCATTACTACCGAGGTCTTTTAGATATCCAGGAATTTTTGACGCCCCATCCTCAACTGTGATTCTTAATTCATTTTTTTCTTGAACTGTATTTTTTAGTATATTTTTTGCATTTTCTAAATCATTATTATTTTCAAATGCAAAAGTTATTACATCACCACCTATTCCTGCTTTTAATTCATCTGATGTTCCCTCTGCAACAACCAAGCCCTCATCGATGATTGCAATCCTATCTGCTAACTCATCAGCTTCTTCAAGATACTGTGTTGTAAGAATAATTGTTACTCCATTATCACGAAGTCTTTTAATTTCATCCCATAAAACTCTTCTAGATCCAGGATCTAAGCCTGTTGTTGGTTCATCTAAAAATAGAATTTCTGGAGAGTGAACTAAACTTAAGCCAAGGTCTAACCTACGTTTCATACCACCGGAATAAGTTTTTACTCTTCTGTCAGCAGCTTCCATTAAGCCAACCAGTTCTAAAAGCTCTGTTGTTCTCTTTTCAGAATCTTTATTTGAATATCCCCAAAGTCTGCATGTTGTAAAAAATAATTCTCTGCCAGTTAACAAATTATCTATACCAGTATCTTGAAGGGCTACACCAATTTTCTCTCTAACTTCTTTATCTTTAGAGGAAACATCTAGTCCTAAAATAGATGCGCTTCCTTCTGTAATGCTTAGTAAAGTTGTAAGCATCAATATTGTTGTAGACTTACCAGCCCCGTTAGGACCAAGCAGCCCAAAGATTTCGCCTTGTTTTACTTGAAAACTAACATCTTTTACAGCTTCAACATAGTCCTGCTTGCTCACAAAAGTTTTCTTAATATTTTTAACGTCAACTGCTAACATAATGTACCTATAAGCCGAAATCTATTTGATACTAATGTTATCAGAATTTAACTGGCCTCGTAGCTCAGGGGATAGAGCACAGGTTTCCTAAACCTGGTGTCGCAGGTTCGAATCCTGCCGAGGCCGCAATGAAATTAAAAACGACCCTTTAATTCATCATGTATATTTGAAAAAACTATATTTTTAAACTCATCATGAATTTCAGAACTAGATGCTACTAATAAATTTGACTTTGTAGAAGGAAAATTATCAGTTTCATCAACTACTTTTCCACCCGCTTCTTCCAAGATTAAGCTTGCACCTAATGTGTCCCATGGCTTCATAAAAAATTCAAAATAAGCATCAAATTTGTTATCTGCAATCCAACAAACATCTAATGCTGCACTACCAAATCTTCTTATTCCACCACAAGATTTTAATACAGCTTCAAATGTTGGTATATATTGATCAGAATGGTGGACTCTGTCATATGGAAAACCCGTTGCGACAATTGCTTTCTGCATGGAAGTGGTTTTTGAAACCTCTAGTTTTTCGCTATTTTTAAATGCACCACTACCTTGATATCCCTCATATAAAATCTCATTGTAAATATCAAAAACATAGGCTTGTGTTGGTGAGCTATCTTCTATAAGCATTAATGTAATTGCAACCTGGGGTATATCATTTGCATAATTTACAGTCCCATCTAGTGGATCAATTACCCAAAATCTGTCTGCTTTTGGATTAATTGTTTCTGACTCTTCAGAGATTATTCCGTCATTTGGAAATTCTTTTTTAATAGCATTTATAAGAATTTCTTCTGATCTTAAGTCAGCTTCCGTGACCAAATCTACTTCATGTTTTTTTGAAAATACCTTTACTCCTTCTCGTAGTTGTTTGATCGTTGATGCAGATTCGTAAACTGCATTTTTTAATAAATGAATATCAAAATTTTGATTCATATTTTATACAGAGTGTTGCTGTCCAGAATTAATAAAGTCTTGAGCATATATACCTGCCCTTGAGATTGACTTAAGCTCAAGCCAAGTAAATGGGTTTTCTGAAATATTTTTCACATAATCAAAAAATATTTGAAGAGACTCCTTATGTCCTTTTCCTGATGAAAACACTTTACTTTTATCTTGATTGTTTTCTAAATATCTCAATAACTGGAAGTCTTCAATTATGTATGAATTTCCTCCACCATGGATTTCTATTCTCTCTTTTGCAAGGCTTTGATTTGTTTCAGAAAAATATTGAATTGCAGCATGAGAGCCATTAGCAAAGTTAACACTAATAAATACTTGGTTTTCATTGGCTTCACTGTTGTCTTTATTGATTGGGGCTGAAGATGCAACACTTTGTGGCAGAGAATCAAACAAATAGCAAGCTAAATCAATTGCGTGAATGGCTTCACCAACAATTCTTCCACCACCTATCTCTTTCATGTTTGTCCAATGATCTTTATCTAAAGGAGGAACGCTAAATCTAAAAGTTATACTGTTTGCAGCTTTAGCGTTGAGTTTCTGTTTTACAAATTGCGTAGCAGTTGCGAATCTTCTATTAAATCCTACAAACAGTTTTGGATTCTCAGAGTTATAGATTGCTTCTTCAATTTCAATTAATGACTCTTCAGTCAGTGCTAAAGGCTTTTCTACATAGATTGCCTTTCCTTTATTAAGAGCTTTAATTACAAGTTCACTGTGATTGAAATGCGGGGTCAAAATTAACACACCATCAATTTCTTCAGAATTAAGTATTTCCTCTTCTGTAGGATATTTATTTTTTATTTTAAAATTCGTTGCAAGGGATTCTGAACTCAAACCTGTTGACGATGCAATGCCTAAGACTTGACAGTCTTTTTTCAATTCTTTTAAAATTGGCAAAATTGTCGTAGAAGCAAAATTGCCGGCACCTAGAATCCCTAAATTAACTTTTTCAGTTTTTGGTTCAAGCTCGACAGTTCTCTGAAGATCTATTTTAGGTTCTGCCTTATTGTCATATCTCAAAACAATTGAAAGTGGCTTATCTTCTCCAGAAAATTTTTTATATATAGAAGGTGCGTTTTCAAATGAAACCTCCTCGGTAACTAAATCTAATAAGTGAATTTGATTTTGTGACAGTAGCTTAATAAAGGCCTCGAAATTTCTATTCTCAGTCCACCTAACATACTCAATTGGATAATCTTTTCCAAGAATTTCATATTGCTTATCATATCTACCTGGACCGTAAGACTTTGAAACAACAAGCTCCAATTCTTTATAATAAAAATCATTTCTTGAAATATTTAACGGTATATCTCCAACAACTACTATCTTTGCTTTGTTTCTTGCAATTTTAGTAGCAACCTCTATTGGTTCATTACTAGATGTTGCTGCAGTGATAATTACAGAATCTACATTTGTCATATTTGCTTCTTCAACAGAAGTGTAAAAATTTGCACTCATATCAGTTCTTTTTGTATCTGGATCAATACCAATAACCTCAGATCCTTGTGCTTCAGCTAAACGGCAAACTAATTGTCCAATAATTCCTAAACCAATTACAACTACTTTTGATCCAAGTGAAGTCTCTGAAAGTCTCAATCCATGTAGAGCGATGCTACCTAGTACTGTAAAAGAAGCTTCTTTAATGTCTGTATTATCTGGAATTCGAGTACAAAGGTTCTGATTTACGACAACATATTCGGCATGATTTCCATTTGAAACTACTTTATCTCCGGTATGAAAATCGCTTACATCTTTTCCAGTTTGCACAACTTCGCCTGAAGAGCTGTAGCCTAACTGAAGAGGTAATATATTTTTTGGAAATACTGCATTCCAGACTGCTCTAATTCCATCGTCTTTTAATAGCTTTAAGCCTTTTTCTATATTCGAAGAATTTTGTAGCTTTTCACTTACTCCTGTGTTTGCAAATTCGATAGCTGCTAATTCTGTCCCGGAAGAGACAACAGAATAATGGTTTTTAATAAGCACTTCTCCCGGACCAGGTTTTGGAATCGGTGTATCCAAAAGAATTGGATCTGGATTATTCTTCTCAACTACTAATTGTTTCATTTGTTTCCTGCTTATTAATGATAACTAATTTACTTCTGAAATTAAGGGAGAGGTTAAATTTATAATCTCTCCTTCAGTTGTCTTAATTCTTAATGAACCATTTTCATTTATGTCTTCTGCCCAACCTCTTCCTTCCGGATATTCAACAATCTTTCCTAATGTTTGCAGTTTTGCTTTATAACGTTCTAATGAAAAGCTATTTTTTGTTATAGACTCATATACTTTTTCAGCCCATTTAATTGCATGATCTTTAATTAACTCTTGTTCCTGAGCTTCAGTAAAAAGTGCACCAGCATTAGGTACTTCAGGATTTTTCCAAAAGTAATTAATACCTATACCAATACAAATTTTTTCCTCAACACGTTGAACTAAAACACCCCCAACTTTTAAATCATTAACTATTAAGTCATTGGGCCATTTTAAAAATATTGGTAACTCTGAAAGCACTTCTGTAAAACACAATCCAGAAAGTAACGGTATTAATGTTTCATCTAACTTACTGTCGTCTTTGTTAAAAGCAAGAGAACAAGCTAATGATTGGTCAGCATTTAACCAGGTTCTGTTTGAAGTGCCTTTCCCTTTTTCCTGGTGAAAGCTGATTACAAGTATTGGTTCACTGTTTAGTTCCTCTAATGCAAATTCTTGTGTATTGTATATGGAATCAAAAAAAAAGGCCTTCATAGTGTTACTTCTTTACATATATATGGGTCAAATACATACATTAACAATAAACAGGAAAGATGGGCATGTCAGACGAAAATTTAGCTGAAATTCGCAATGAAAAAGCTAAAAAAATTCAACATCCTAAAGGAAAATTAACAGCTTATGAAAGGCTTAATTTACTTTTAGATGAGGGGTCTTTTAGCGAAATTGATCAGCATGTAGCATCAGATGAAAACCCTGAGGGTGAAGCTGTTATCACAGGAACTGGCACAATACATGGAAGACCAGTTTTTGTATTTAGTGAAGATTTTTCTGTGATGGGAGGAAGCCTTGGTGAAGTAGTTGCCAAAAAAATTCTAAAGATTATGGACCATGCTCTAGAAGCTAGAGCTCCAATTATTGGAATTAAAGATTCGGGTGGTGCAAGAATTCAAGAAGGAATTTCATCGCTCTTTGGCTATGCTCAAATATTTAAAAAAAATGTAGAAGCCTCAGGCAAAGTTCCACAAATTTCTGTTGTAGTTGGACCGTCTGCAGGAGGAGCTGTATATAGTCCTGCTTTAACAGACTTTATTTTTCAAGTAAAAGACATAGGACAATTATATGTGACCGGTCCAGCAGTAGTAAAAACTGTAACAGGTGAAGATGTAACATTTGAAGAACTGGGTGGTGTTGAAGCTCATGGAACAAAATCTGGAGTTACTCATCAAGTGTGTGAGACTGAAGAACAAGCTTTTGAAGAAATTAGATACCTTATGAGCTTTCTTCCTCAGTCTTCTTCTCAAAAACCTCCTATGTTTATAACTGAAGATGAACCATCACGAGTTATTGAGTCACTCGATAGTTTTATACCTGAAAACAGAAATCAACCTTATGATATGGAAAAAATAATTTTGGATATTGTTGATGATGGTGAACATTATCCCATACAAAGTAATTACGCTACAAACATCATTACTTCGTTTACAAGAATAAATGGAAATACAACAGGCATAGTTGCTAACCAACCAATGGAGCTTGCAGGAGTATTAGATATTAAAGCCTCAGAAAAAGCCGCAAGGTTTGTAAGGTTTTGTGATGCCTTCAATATACCTATTTTGACACTAGTTGATGTGCCTGGATTTCTGCCCGGAGTTGAGCAAGAACATAGTGGAATAATTAGAAGTGGTGCAAAGCTTTTGTATGCTTACTCTGAGGCGACTGTTCCAAGAGTTTGTGTAGTAATTAGAAAAGCATATGGAGGAGCATATATTGTAATGGATTCAATTGGACTTGGTGCTGACAAGCTTTTTGCATGGCCGAGTGGTGAAATTGCAGTAATGGGGGCCGAAGGTGCTGTAGATATTATTAACAGAAGAGAGTTAGCTGAAGCAGAGGATAGAGACTCCTATAAAGAAAAACTTGTTGAGGAGTATAATAAAAAATTCAGTAATCCTGATATTGCTGCTCAACTTGGATTAATTGATAATATTATTAAACCAAGTGAGACAAGAAAAGTTATTGTTGACTCATTTAAAGATTTAGTAAATAAGGGAGAGTTGGGAGATAAGCATGGAAACATACCCCTCTAAAAATATTGCAATATCTTGGGTTGAAAAAGGAAGCTTGGCAAGAAACCTATTTCTTTCACTTGGTTTTGCAATCGTTACAGCTTTAAGTGCACAAATACGAATAGTAATTCCAATATCACCAGTCCCAATAACTGGACAAACATTTGTAGTTTTATTAGCTGGTCTTGTTTTAGGAAGCACTTTTGGTGCAGTAAGCATGTTGATGTATTTATTTATAGGAATGTCAGGTCTTCCATTCTTTTCTGCAGGTGTTGCCGGTTTAGCAATTCTTAAGAGCCCAACTATCGGATATATCGTTGGATTTTTTCTTGCTGCATATGCAATAGGACAGTTTGCGAATAGACCTATTACTGGAATTCTACTTGGTTCGTTAATCATTTATTCGTGTGGAGTAGCTGGGTTAATTTTAATTTTGAATACATCATTACAAAATGCAATCACAATTGGAGTTATTCCATTCTTGATTGGTGACTTTATAAAATCATTTTTAGCAATAGCTCTTGCATATAAATTAAAGTAATAATGTCACAACAAAGAATCCTTATTGCAAACCGTGGTGAAATTGCTTTACGTATAATTCGCTCAGCAAAAGAAATGGATATGTACACAATTGCTGTTTATTCGGATGCGGATGAAGATGCCCTTCATGTCAAAAGAGCAGATGAAGCTTATTATCTAGGTGGTTCTCTTCCTGCAGAAAGCTATAGAAATTTAAAAAAACTAGTGAAAGCAGCCACAGACACAAAGGCTGATTTAGTTCATCCAGGTTATGGATTTCTAGCTGAAAATTCAGACTTTGCGAAAGCTATTCAAAAAAAAGGGATTGTCTGGATAGGACCAAGTCCTGAAACAATTAGATCAATGGGAGACAAGATTGAATCAAGAAAGCTTGTTTCAAAATTAGGTTTAAATCCCGTACCGGGTCAACTTAAGCCATCAAGACTAAGACGTGAAGCTATAAAAGATGCTGAAAGCTTCGGGTATCCAGTTGCTTTAAAGGCCGCACATGGTGGTGGTGGAAAAGGTTTAAGGATTGTTCAGAATGAAGCAGAACTAATCGAAAATTTTGAGATAGTAAAAAGAGAAAGTGAAGCATATTTTGGTTCAGACCAGATTTATGTTGAGAAATTTATAAAACCAGCTCGTCACATTGAAACACAAATTCTTTCAGATAAATACGGAAATACACTTTATTTGGGTGAAAGGGACTGTTCACTACAAAGAAGAAACCAAAAATTAATTGAAGAAAGTCCACCTGAATGGCTCTCAGATTACGGAAGAGAAAGACTCAAAGAATATACTTTGAAAATTGCTAGTAGTTCTAATTACATAAATGCAGGTACAGTTGAGTTTTTAGCAGATGGTGATGAAAATTTTTACTTTTTAGAAATGAACACACGACTGCAAGTTGAACATACTGTAACAGAAATGAGATACGGTATTGATTTAGTAAAGGAGCAAATCAAAATTGCACTTGGAAACTCTCTTGAAGATTACAAGTTAGAACCTAGAGGGCACAGTATCGAATTCAGAATAAATGCTGAAGACCCTACTAATAATTTTTTACCAACCCCTGGAACAATTACTGAATACAGAGAACCGACTGGCAATGGTGTGCGTGTCGATGGATGGGCAAGAACTGGAACGCAAATAACACATTTTTATGACAATCTAATTTCGAAACTTATTGTCTGGGGGGTCTCAAGAGAAGAAGCAAGATCAAAAGGTATAAGGTGCTTAGAGGAATATATTATAGGAGGAATCCCAACAACAATAAATGTGCTGGCTGATATTTTAAAAACTAAAGAATTTATAAATAGTCAAATTCACGTTAAGTTTCTTGAAGAAAATTTTGAAATTCGTGATATTGAAGATGAAGAAATTTCATCAGATAGGCCAAGTAAAGTAAAAATATCTCTTGATGACAACAACAATCCAACTCTTGCTCCACAAAGACCAAAGAAAATTGGAATGGATCTGACAGGAAATATTAGAAATCCAGGATTAATTTTTGCTGAAATGCAGGGAACAATTATGGAAACTATGACGAAGCAGGGTAAAAAAGTTAAAAAAGGTGACTCCTTATTTGTTCTTGAAGCTATGAAAATGGAAAATGTAATAATTTCACCGATTGATGGAGTTATAAAAACTTACAATGTTCAAAAAGGACAACCTGTAAAAAAAGGTGACCTTTTAGTAGAGATAGAAACAAGATTCTAATGATTTTTGGTATTGGTGTTGACCAGGTTGATATAAAAAGAGTTCGATCTCTGTTAGAGAAATCAGGAAGTAGATTTGAAAATAGATGCTTTACAGTTGATGAAATTTTGTATTCAAAAAGATTTGCTGATCCAGCAAAAAGATTAAGTGCAAGATTTGCTGCAAAAGAGGCCATTATGAAATCTTTAGGAAAAGGTTGGAGACAAATTAATTGGAAAGATATTGAAATAACTGGTGGGGGTAAGCCCGAGGTAATTCTATATGGAAAAGCTAAAGAGTTAGCTAAACAAATGAATATATTTAATATTCATATTTCTTTATCTCACGAAGAGGATAAGGCAATTGCTTTTGCTATATCAGAATTAGACAAATGAGTTGGGTTGCAATGTTCCCCGGACAAGGCTCTCAACAAGCCGGAATGGGTAAAGAGTTACTAGACAAATACTCAAATTTACTTATTGATGATTTTGAAGAGACCCTTGGATGGTCATTACAGGAAATTATATTAAAAGGTAATCAAGAAGAGGTAACAAAAACAAACATTGCACAACCATACGTTTTTGCTATTTCATATTGCTATGGCTTAGAAGTAATTGAAAAAATTGGTTTACCTAAAGTAGGTATCGGACACTCGCTTGGTGAATACACAGCTCTATCACTTTCAGGAATTATGAGTTACAGAGATGCACTAGAAATTATTGCTGTAAGAGGTAAGGCGATGCAGGAAGCTGTAGAGGGATCAAATACAACTTTGGCTGCAGTGCTTACTTCAAATTTAGAGGCAACAATTAAGGCTGTGGAGGGTTTGATTGAACAAGGTATAGGTATAAATATTTCAAACTACAACGATGCTTCTCAAATTGTTATTGGCGGTTCTCACGAAGATATTAATTATTTGAAATCAAACCCTAAAGATTTAGATGCAAAAAGAGTTATTCCACTCGATGTGGCGGGTGCATTCCATTCTCCAGTAGTCTCTTCTGCAAAAAAAGAAGTTGAGAAAGTAATTGAACAAATTGAATTAAAAGATGGTCAATTTAGTGTTTATATGAATATTGATGCAAATATCGCAGAACTTTCAACAATTAAAGAACGGTTGGTAAATCAAATAGATAATAGTGTTATGTTTTATAACCAGATACTAAATATTGAAAAATTTGAACAACCTGAGAGTTGGTATCATATCGGACCTGGAAATGTAACTGCTGGGATGGTTAAAAAGTCTATATCTAGTAAGAGTGTTAAGGTAGTTAATTCGTTAGACTCTTTAAACAATATTTAAATAGGAGAAATTTTTGAAATCAACAATTACCGGTTGGGGTAAATGCGCACCTGATAACATCATGACAAATGATGATTTAGCAGTTTTTGTGGACACTTCCGATGAATGGATTCAGCAAAGGACTGGAATACAGGAGAGAAGATTTTGCCATGTAAACAATTCTGATATGGCAACAGTTGCTGGTCACCATGCAATAGCTTGTGCGGGATTAACACCAGAGGATATTGATGTTGTAATACTTGCAACTTGTACTCCTGACAGCATTGTTCCATCTGCAGCAGCTCATGTGCAGAAAAAATTAGGTGCAGTTAATGCTGCAGTATATGATGTCAATGCAGCATGTGCCGGTTTTGTTTATGCTTTGGAGCAAGGAAAAGCTTTTGTTGAAAGTGGTTTGTATAAACGAGCTTTAGTTATTGGTTCAGAGCATATTACATGGTTATTAGATTGGTCTGATAGAAATACTGCTGTTTTATTTGGAGATGGTGCAGGAGCTGTTGTTGTAGAAGAAAGCAAAGATTCTGAAGATGGTGAAATATTTTCTTTTGTAAATGGACTGAGTTCAGATAAGTTAGACATTCTTGAGGTTCCGAACTTTGGATCAGCTATGGATAGGTTCAAAACAGATGAAGCTGCAAGAGTTAGATGGACATTCGATGGGCAAGAAATTTTTAAAGGTGGAATAAGAGCCATGGCAAAAGCATCAGATGAAGTGATTACTAAATCTGGTTTATCTAAAGCAGATGTTGATATATTGATTCCACATCAAGCGAATTTAAGAATTGTTGAAGGTCTAGAAAAAATGTTGAAATTACCTAATGCAACGACAATAAAAAAGGTTCATAAGTACGGAAACACCTCAGCAGCCTCAATACCAACAGCTTTAGTTGATGCATTAGAAGAAGGTGAAATTAAAGGTGGCGAAGTTGCTGTTTTTACAGCAGTTGGTGCTGGACTTTCTTGGGGCGCATGCGCAGTACGTTTAGGTAAGAGAACTACTCCAATCAATACTTCTGATGCTAAGCTTCCTGATTTTGATGGAAAAGCAGTTGATACGATTAGAAGAGCTATTGAGTATCAGATTCCTGACAAACTAGATCTGATATGAAAACAGCATTTGTAACAGGAGGCTCTAGGGGCATAGGAAGTGCTATTGCATTAGCTCTTGGAAAAACTTTTCATGTAGTAGTTGGTTTTGCTACCTCAGAAGAAAAAGCCAATGATGTTGTTAAAGAAATTGTCGCTGCTGGTGGAAGCGCAAGTACAGTTCAGATTGATATATCTGATGCTGAATCTGTAGATAATGCCTTTACAAGTATAGAAAAAGAGTACAACTCTGTAGATGTTTTAATCAATAATGCGGGGATTACAAAAGACAATATATTGCCGAGAATGAAGGAAGATGAGTGGCTTGAAGTAATTCAGACAAACCTAACAGGAAGTTTTTATACATCGCAAAGAGCTATAAAGCTTATGATGAAAAATAAATGGGGAAGAATTGTATTTATATCTTCCGTAGTTGGACTATCAGGCAACCAGGGTCAGGCAAACTATGCTGCATCAAAAGCTGGATTAATAGGGTTGGCAAAATCGATAAGTAAAGAGATGGGTTCAAGAAATATAACATCAAACGTAGTTGCCCCGGGTTATATTGAAACAGACATGACTTCTTTTTTAGATGATCAAAATAAGGAAAATATTATAGAACAACTATCAATTAAACGCATAGGTAAGCCAGAAGATATTTCAAACATAGTATCTTTTTTATGCAATGACGAGTCAGAATATATAACAGGACAAGTTATACCAGTAGATGGCGGTTTAACAACGTAATTAGGGAGTAATTATGGAAACAAATGAAGTTTTTGATAAAGTAAAGGGTCTTTTTGTTGAAGATCTAGGAATAGATGAATCAAAAGTCACAATGGAAGCAAAATTAGAAGAAGATTTAGAAATTGATTCATTAGGAATAGTAGAAGTAGTAATGGCTTTTGAAGATGAATTTGACATTGAAATTGATGATGAAGAACTTGCAGATGTTTCAACTGTTGGCGAAGCTGTAAAATTACTTCATTCTAAAATCTAAATCTGATCATGTCTAAAAGACGTGTAGTCATTACCGGACTAGGTACCATTAATCCTCTTGGTAACAATGTTGCTGACTCGTGGGAAAAACTTATCAATGGAATTTCTGGGATTGATGATATAACAAGTTTTGATACTGGAGATCTTCCGGTTACTTTTGCAGGCGAGGTCAAAAATTTTGATGCGAATGAGTACATGGGTAAACAACATGCACGTAAATTAGACAGGTCAGGTCATCTATCAATTTATGCAGCAGAACAAGCTTTATTAGATGCTGGGTTTAATCCAGAAGAACGTATGGGTTCCAATTGTGGAATTGTATTTGGAACTGGCATTGGAGGAATTGGTGCAACAGAAGATGCAGTAAGAGTTTACGATGAAAGAGGTCCTTCTAGAATAAATCCTTTAGCTATAACTCAGTTGATGCCAAATTCAAGCACCGGACAAGTTGCAATTAAATTTGGAATAGAGGGACCATCGCTTACAATTACAACTGCATGTGCTGCATCAGCAAATGCTGTAGGTGAAGCAAAAAATATGATCGAAAATGGAATTGTCGACATCGTAGTAGCTGGAGGCACAGAGTCAGGCACTACACCAATGACAATCGGAGCTTTTGCCCAAATACGAGCACTTTCTACAAAAAATGATACACCTACAGAAGCATGTAGTCCTTTTGATAAAAATAGAGATGGATTTGTTATGGCTGAAGGTTCAACCGTTTTGATATTAGAGAGTGAAGAGTCGGCTAAGAATCGTGATGCTAAAATTTACGGTTATGTTGTTGGTTATGGATCTACAACTGATGCTCACCACATTACAGCTCCTGCTGAAGGTGGAGAAGGTGCAGTTCGAGCTATGGATAAAGCGTTGAAAGATGCTAGCTTATCTGTGGATGATGTTGATTATATTAATGCACATGGAACATCTACACCAGCAAATGATAAAAATGAGACTTCTGCAATCAAGACATTATTTGGTACCAAAGCCTACGAAGTTGATATTTCTTCAACAAAATCCATGACTGGACATCTTCTTGGTGGTGCCGGAGCTTTTGAGTCAATGGTTTGCATACTCTCTCTTCAAAATGGTGTAATTCCTCCAACAATTAATTTAAATAATAAAGATGAGGAATGTGATTTAAACTACACTCCCAATAATGCAGTTAATAAAGATATGAATATTGCTATGTCGAATTCTTTTGGTTTTGGTGGACACAATGGAGTGCTTGTTTTTTCAAAAACCTAACTACTTGGGAAGCATTGACCCGCCGATTGAGTGAACTCCTCCATCAGCATGTATAATTTCGCCAGTTACAGCTTCTGATAAATCAGAGAGTAAAAAATTTACAACCTTTGCAACAGGTTCTGGGTTTTTAGTATCCCAACCAAGAGGAGCCCTTTGATCCCATTCTTCATTCATTTCTGAAAATCCTGGAATATTTTTTGCAGCTGTAGTTGCTAAAGGACCAGAAGCAACTGCGTTTACTCTAACCCCATCTTTTCCCATATAATATGCAAGATATCTAACAATTGATTGCAAACTAGATTTTGCAACACCTTGCCAATCATATCCTGGCCATGCCTGAGAATTATCAAAATCTAAAGCAACAATTGAAGAAGGATTGTTAAGAATTGGCTGGAAAGACGTTGCTAAAGTTTTTAAAGAAAATGCAGAAATTTCGAAACTTTTGACAGCATCTGTAATATTTGTATTTAAGAAATTTCCACCCATTGCCTCTGTTGGTGAAAATGCTATTGCGTGCAAAATGCCATCTAAAGAACCTACTTCTTTTTCGATGCTTTTTACTGCTT
>QCNO01000008.1 GCA_003213165.1 OCS155 cluster bacterium AG-426-D23 | reverse complement strand
CTGAATATGTGGATTCCTGTTATTGGTTTTAATGATGAAATTAAACCTATGAATTCAGCTGCAAAAATAGGATACTTGTTTCTTCAATCACTACTTCCAACAATTCCCGCAAGTTTTCTTGCTTTTGGGACAGAGCCTCTTTACAGCGCTTATGTAGATGTCGAAAATATTTACAACATATCTGTCATTAACGATCAAACACTTGCAGGATTAATACTTAAACTTGGAGGAGGCATAATACTCTGGATTTCTATTTTAGTTATATGGATGAAATGGTATCAAAATGAAAAAACGTTTGATGATGTCGTTAGAAATAGTTCAACTGATTAGAATTATATAGATTTATTATGGATGGACAAAAATTAGAACAGCTTAGTAGCTCTAGTGGTATACCACTAGATTTATTATCTAGATCTATTCAGGCTAGGGCTGAAGCAACTGGCGTGTCTTCAGATGATATATTAAATAACTGGAGTGGTGGTGATTCTATACCGACCCCTGTTTCAGAAGTGACTACCGTTGAAAAAACAGAGGCAGATGTTGAAAAGCAAGTTATAGAAAATGAAACAGAAGAGATTGTTGAAGAATTACCTCTTGAAATACAGGCTGAAGAAATCAGTGCTATAGCTACTGTTATAGTTGACGATGCACCTCCACCCGTTTCTATAAGTCAAAAAATTTTAAAGTCTATAAAGTATGGACTCGGTTTTGGAGTTTTAGCAGGGTTCATTCAAGGACTGCTTGCAAGTTCTTTTCTTTATGATGGTTTAATTTTAGAAGCTGAAACCCAAAAACTAATTGCAGAATATAGCACTGTTTCTTTTGTACTTATTGTTTCATTAACAACTGCGTTTATTGGGGCATTAAATTCCTTAAATATCAAAAAATTTCTAGAAACTAATTATGAGGGTTTTGCGGTGCTAACAAATGATAGGGAATCTATATACACTGGTGTCGGACTAGGTCTTGTGTTTGGCTCCTCATCAGCTTTTTATATTGTAAATAGTGTCGGTCAAACAATTTTAGGAATTTTACCCGAAGATCCTGTCACAAACCTTATTAGCGTTGGAGGAGCATTTTGGAGAATAGTGATTTTATCAACAATCATACAAGCAGCAATTTCAGTACTTTCAATGATTTTAGGAGTTCCTAAAGGATTAGAGAGTGATGAAAATACCGAAGCTAATAAAATTAGAAATAGGATTGTTGGTTCTATTGTTATTCCATTAGGGGCTATTGTTGTAGGTGGAGTCATATCCGTTGCTATTGCTCAAGTTTTCCTTAACTTTCATGATTACGCACCTTTATTTGCCTTAATAATTTCAGCCGCAATACTGTTATTTGCGAGTGTGATGAGTTCAGCACCAAAAATAAAAATTACCAGAAATGAAGTTTTAATTGCATCCGCAGGTGTGATAACTTTAATAATTATCATTGCAAGTGTTGCGGCAAGCCAAAATTAATATAAAAGCCAATCTTGTAATCGAATAAAATCAAATATTTTCTGTAGGTACTTAGACGAATGTACTTTCGACAAAAGACTCTACAGAAATTACGCATTTTTAATAGAATATACAAATGACATACTTTAAAAATAAAACAATAATAATGAGCGGAGGCTCTCGTGGAGTTGGTCTTGAGATTGCAAAGGCACTTGGCAAAGATGGAGCAAATGTTGCAATTTTAGCGAAAACGACAGAACCACATCCAACACTCCCAGGAACAATCTTTACAGCTGCAGATGAAATTAAGGAAGTTGGAGGCAATCCACTTCCAATAGTTTGTGATATTAGATTTGAAGATCAAGTAGAGGCTGCTGTTGAGGAAACAGCAAGTAAGTTTGGTGGTATAGACATATGCATTAATAACGCAAGCGCTATACATCTTACTGATACTGTGAATACACCTATGAAAAGATATGACTTGATGCATAACATTAATGTAAGAGGTACTTTTATGTTGAGCCAAAAATGTATACCACATCTCATTAAAGGAGATAACGCACATATTTTAACACTCTCACCTCCTTTAGATATAGCTCGGAAGTGGTTCGGAATGACACTTGCTTACACAACCGCAAAATATGGGATGTCGCTTGTTGCTCATGGTCTAGCTGAGGAACTTGCAAAGCATAATGTAGCGTCTAATTGTCTCTGGCCAAGAACCTCACTTGACACAGCAGCTGTAAGAAATGTAATTGGAGCAGAACTAGTACAAGGTTCTAGAATGCCATCAATATATGCTGATGCAGCATATGCTGTTCTTAAAAGAGACTCTGCATCATGTACTGGTAATTTCTTTTTAGATCAAGATGTCCTTGAAGAAGAAGGTGTTACTGATTTTGAAAGATACGCAGTAAATCCAGAAGCAAAGCTAGTATCTGACTTTTTTGTCGATGATAATCCCGAAGATTGGATTCAGGCTTAATTTTTTTTAGATGGAATCTGCAAATAGAGCTAGGTAAAATTTAGTATGCATAATTTTCTGCGCATACTTTTTTTCTCTTTTCTCATGCTTATTATCGCATGTGGAGGTGAGGAATCTGCTAGCTTGGATCAACAAGTTGTGAGAGTAGTTGACGATGAATTCTCTCCTAAAGTAATTAGAGTTGAGCCTGGTACGACAGTAATTTGGGAATCTGGTGGAGCTAATGACCATAATGTAATTGCAAGTGATGGTTCATGGCAGGCGATATCATCAGACTATTTTGAATACGGAATTATCACAAAAGGTGATCAATATGAACATACATTTAATGAGCCTGGAATTTTTGAATATTATTGCCCATACCATGGAACTAACAACAAAGGAATGGTTGGAACGGTCATTGTAGGTGATGTTGATTATGCTGTTGAGCCTAAAAAAGTTGTTGTGACTTTAAGTGAGAATGTTTTAAATGTTGGGGAAGGAAAAGAATTTACAAAAATTCAAGATGCTGTTGATGTTGCAAAAGAAGGAGACTTGATTTTAATTAATTCTGGAGTTTATAACGAAAGTATAACTGTCACTACTTCATATTTAACACTGAGGGGTACTGATCGAAACAAAGTAATAATTGATGGTCAATTCATGAGTGAAAATGGAATACAAATCTATGATACTGACGGTGTAACAGTTGAAAATTTATCTGTGAGAAATTTTACACTAAATGGCGTCTATTGGAATACTGCAAAAGGATTCAAAGGATCCTATTTAACTGTTTACAACAATGGAGATTATGGTGTTTATGCATTTAACTCGACTGACGGTGTATTTGATAATATATACGCCTCTGGTCACCCAGATAGTGGAATTTATATCGGTCAATGCTACCCATGTAATTCTCTAATATACGAAAATGTAGTAGAGGGTAACGCATTGGGATATTCAGGTACCAACGCAGGAGGTCATCTTTATCTTTACAACAACATTTGGCGAAATAATATGTCAGGTATTGTGCCAAATACTCTTGATTCGGAACTCAACCCTCCAGGTAGGGAAACAACAATTGTTGGAAACCTTGTAATTGACAATAATAACTATGAAGCTCCTACAAACCGGTTTGGAGTAGTAGCTAAAGGTATGGGCATCGTTGTTCCAGGAAGAGTTGGTGATATCATTGAAAAAAACTTAGTAATCAATCATGACCGATATGGAATTGTTGCAAGTCCAATGCTTGATGCAAATTTATACTTCTCCCAACATGTAAGTATCGTAGATAATGTTGTTTTAGATTCTGGTTATACAGATTTAGCTTTGGCAGGACCATGGGGACCAGGAAACTGTTTTGAAAATAATATTTATCAAACAAGTACACCGCCTTTACTTGAGCAGGTTCATAACTGTTCTTCTATGGGTTCGACAAATGTTCTTGGAAGATTTCCATTACAAGGTGACCCTTCAGGGCTTATGATGCTAGCTGGATTTTTCGCAGATGCACAGACTACAAATTTAGACAAAGATAGATACAAAGAATACCCCTGGCCAAAAGAACAAAAAAATATGGAGTTTTATGATATTAATAAACCATCTCCAGCTATAAATTTATTTTACATACCAAACTTAGAGGAAATAGAAGTACCTACAAACTTACTGAATGAGGATTTAGAAAATTACTACAATGCAGAAAAGGAGATAATTATGAGTGGTGTTCCGATTTCAAGCCCAACACTATGGCAGCTATTGTTTCAACTTTACGGATACTTAATGCCGTTTGTGTTGTATGCTGCTTGGGCTGCTTTAGCAATAAAGGATATTGACTCTAACAACAGAGTGAATGGAGCGATGAAATATGTATGGCTGGGGGTGGTTTATCTTGTTCCATTTTTTGGTGTTCTTGTTTATCACCTTGCCGGGCCAAGTGCCATATCCCGAAGCATGAAGCTAGCGGCTATAGTTGGTGGTCTGTTTAGCTACATTGCAATACTTGTTGTGGGCGCAGTAATTAGTGGTCTAGTCTAGATAAAAGCTTAAATTTAATTTATGTCTTATAAAAAAATACTCTGCTTTGGATCTTTGAATCCTGATTTAATTTACTTTGTTGATGAATTACCAAAAAGAGGTGATGACATTAGGAGTTCAAATTCACTTATAAGAGCAGGTGGTACCGCAATTAACTGTGCTGAGAAGATTGTTTTATGGAATAAATTGGTTCACGTTAGAGGGAATAGTTTAGGCAGGGATCCAATGGGTAATTATTTAATTGATTACTTAAAATCAAAAAATATTAATCACGATAGCTTAATAATTGATGAAAGTGATACACCAACTTGCTCAATATTTATAGATTCAAGCGGAGAAAGAACAATCGTATCTTCTGGTTACCAAAAACTTAATTGGAATAATTTTGAAAACATTAGTTCATATGATTCTCTTATGCTTGATAGATACTCAATTGAATTTGTCAGAGAAGACATAAAAAAAATTAAATCAAATACAGGCTTATTCATAAGTCAAGCAGGTTATGAATATGAAATAGATTACAAATTAGACTTTTTAACAGTTAGTAAAGATGAAATTAGTGTAAGTGAAGCAAATGAACTGATTGAATCTGAAGTTATAAGATATATTTTATTAACATCATCAAATTTACCTGCAAGATTAATTAGCCTTGAAGGAACAATAGAAATAGTTCCACCAGATTTTAAAACAATAAACGCTAATGGAGCTGGTGATACAACAGCTGCATATATTGCAGCTTTTGGTATTGAAGATTTAATATCAACTATAAAAAAAGCATGTGCTGCGGGTGCAATAGTCGCTGGTACTAATGACCAGCCTACGATTGAAAAAATAGAGGAAATATCTAAACTCGTCGAAGTAAACCCACGGTAGTAATTTATACTTTTTTAAAATATCTGATATTATAAAAGTCTATGGCAGTACCCTTTAAAGCTCCGGTTAAAGATATTACTTTTGGATATGAAGTTATAGATTCATATAAGATTTTGAACAAAATTTCTGAATTTAGTGATTTTTCTGAAGATATAGTAATTCCAACAATGGAAGAGTGTGCAAAATTTTCAGAAGAAGTACTTGCTCCTATTAATGCGATTGGCGATCAACAAGGTGCAACAATTGATAACGGAGTTGTAAAAATGCCTCAAGAATTTGTTGATGCTTATAAAAAATTTGCAGAAGCTGGATGGGCATCAATTTCTTTGCCTGAAGAAATAGGAGGTGGAGGCCAACCAATAACTTTATCTGGTGGCACATTAGAAATATTAAGTACTGCAAACTTAGCATTTGGTCTAGCTCCAGGTTTAAGTGCTGGTGCAATTTCAGCAATTAATTTTCATGGAAGTCAGGAACAAAAAGACACTTTTCTCCCGAAATTAGTATCAGGTGAATGGACTGGGACAATGAATCTTAGCGAACCTCAGTCAGGTTCAGACTTAGGAACTATAACAACAAAAGCTGAAAAACAAGATGATGGCACTTACAGTATTACTGGTACAAAAGTTTGGATTACTTTTGGTGAACATAATATGACTGAAAACATAATCCACTTAGTTCTTGCTAAAGTTCCTGGTTCTCCTGAAGGAACAAAAGGCATTTCCATGTTTATTGTTCCAAAAGTAAAAATTAATGATGATGGTTCTTTAGGTGATAATAATAATGTTTCTTGTATTTCAATTGAAGAAAAACTTGGTATACACGCAAGTCCGACATGCGTGATGGAGTATGACGGTTCTACTGGCTACTTAGTCGGTGAAGAGAATCGAGGATTAAATTACATGTTTACCATGATGAACGAGGCAAGAGTTTGGGTAGGTGGACAAGGTTTAGCATGTGCCTCAGGCGCTCTTCAGGGAGCATCTCAATATGCTCGCGATAGAGTTCAAGGTAGACCAGTTGGTATGTCAAAAGAAGACGCTAAGAAATCAACTATTATTGATCATGCAGACGTTAGACGAATGCTAATGACGATCAAGTCATATGTTGATGCTATGAGATATCTCATGTATGACAACCAATTAATGCTTGATTTAGAGTACTTTGCTGAAGGAGAGTTAAAAGAATTTGGAGAAGAGAGATGTGGTATCCTCACACCTATTACAAAAGCATGGATATCAGATCTTGGTGTTGAATTATCATCCATAGCTATTCAAGTCTATGGTGGAATGGGATATGTTGAAGAAACTGGAGTAGCGCAATATTTAAGAGATTCTCGAATTGCACCAATTTATGAAGGAACAAATGGTATTCAAGCCTTAGATTTAATGTTTAGAAAATTGCCACTTGATAACGGACAAGCTATGCAAAGACTGCTTGCAGACGTAAATAAAGTTATAGACGAAATGAATGAAGGTGGCGAGTTACTCTCAGATTTGGCTCAAAAATTAAAAGTTGAGGTTGATAAATTGTCTGAAGTAACTCTGTGGTTAGGTTCAAAAATGTTAGAGGGTGAACTGGTTGATGCTAGTGCAGGTGCTACACCATATTTAAAAATGTTTGGACAGGTCCTTGGTGGATACTACATGGGTAAAGCTGCGATTTTAGCAACTAAAAAATTTGAGGAAACAGGAGATGATTTTTATCAAGATAAAATAACACTATCAAAATTTTACATTGAACAACTTTTACCTCTATCTTCGGGATACGCTTCATCTGTTACAGCTGGTAAAGAAGATCTTTACAATTTGAAAGCTGAAAGCTTTTAATTGCTTGAAACTCTACAAAATAAAAATAATCTAATAGCAATAGTCGGTGCAAGTAACGATCCCAAAAAATATGGCAACAAAATTTTATTAGATCTTCTTTCAAAAGGATACAATGTAGCACCAATAAATAATAAAGAAGATTATATAGCGGGTATAAAGTCATATGAAAGTGTAATGTATCTAAACGATGTACCGTCCATTATTAACTTTGTAGTACCACCAAAAACAGCCTTTAAAATAACTAAAGAGCTGGTTGAAAATGATTTTGATAATTTTTGGTATCAACCAGGTGCTGAAAGCAAAGAAATCTCAACTTTGTTAATTAATAAAAATAAAAATTTTATTGACGATAAATGCATTATGGTAGAGGCTAAAGTTTTTTAATCTTTCTCTTCCGCTTTTACTTCATCAATTATTTCATCTAGAGGGCTTTCATTAGAATTATCAATAGCCTCTCTTAATTCTTTATATCTATTGTTTAATTGGTTCATTCTCAATGCCGTAAGCTTCCCAAAACTGTCCTGAGTTGAAGTTAAATCTTTGTTAACTTTTTCAATAGCTAAAACAAATTTTTGTGCTTCAGAATAAAACTTTTCATTCATCTCTGCAATATCGCTTGTTTTCTCATACATTGCAAAGACTTTCTGCGAATGTTTAATAATTTCTAATTGCATTAGTAAAGTAGCAGGCCCTGCAAGCATCACCTTTTGCTCTGATGCATATTCGATAAAAGGTTGTCCGGAAGAAGGTATTGAACTGTTTAATAACATCTGAAATATGTTCTCGACTGGTATGTAGATAACCATGTATGGAATTGTGTTTTCGTTTATGTCAACATAACCTGGTTTTTTTGATGTATCGCGGATTGTATCACGAACAGTATTCAAAAAATCTTTAGTTTCCAAATCAATACTTTTTTGAATATTTTGTTTGTTTACTTCATCATTTTCTGGATTTTTAAAATCTTTTTCTAGTTCTATTATTCTCTTGTAGCCTTCTAATGGAAATTTGCTGTCCATATTTACTTTTTTATTGTTTCCAAGGTAAAAAGTAAAATCAGGTTTTTTACCATCTTTTGTTATATCTTGTTTAACAAAATGGGAGCCTTCAACATATCCCGCAGATTCAAGTAAGGCTTCAACAGTAAACTCACCGAAGTCGCCTCTTGATTTATTGTCTGTTAGTATTGAAACCAGATTCATTGTTTGTTGATTGACGTTTTGAATTGATTGGTCGATCTCACCTTTACTAATCAAAAATCTATCAAATGCTGATTTTTGTTCATCTAATATACTAAATATTTTTGAATTTTCATCTTTTAATAATCCATCGATTGCATTTTGCAGATATATTTTTGATTTATCGTCTAGTTCACTATCTAATTGTTCTTCTTCTTTATCTGTCTGAGATAGTTTATTTAACTTAAGAAATAGAAAGGCAAAGCCTGTAATTAGTGCAATTAATATAATTATTTCATAATCCATAATTTTTATATTATCATTACTTCAAAAATGTTACGTAAATACTAAATCAAACAATTTTTTATAACCAAACTCAAAATTTTTAACACTTTGATTATCTTTGACAAATTCTCTTGAATTTAAACCAGCTTGAATAGCAGTGTCATAATTTTCAATAATGTACTCAATTTTATCTTTTAAATCTCGTTTATTATTGTTTTCGAATATATAGCCAGTTTCATTCTCAATAATTAAATCTGTCATTCCGGTATTACTTGATACTAGTACAGGGCATGCTGTCGACTGGGCTTCAATAATGACCCTGCCTAGACCTTCAGATTTTGAAGGGAGAATGAATAAATTTGCAGAAGAGTACTTTTTTATCAACTCTTTTGATGGAATAAATGGTGTCAAAATAATATTTTGTGAGTGCTTGGATTGAGAAATAAGTTCTTTCAGTTCTTTTAAATACTTTAAGTTTGGTGTCTGTCCAATTATCTCTATTGAGATCTTTGTATCAATTGTCTCTATCGATTCAATAATTATCTTTGGATTCTTTCTTTCAGTAACACTCCCAACAAAAATTATTTTAAACGTATCTATAAACGATCTGTCTATTTCAGCATTAAGGTAATTGTCAATATTTATCCAAGCTGGAAAACGGACAAATGAACCTTCATATCCAAACTTCAAGACTTGCTTTTCAGTAAAGTCAGAGATAGATCTAATTAAATCAGAATTTTTAATTGAATATTTAGCTAGATAGCTAAATATTGAGGAATAAACTTTTGGAAGTAACAAATTCTTTTCAAGATTAATAGTGTCTATAAAATCTCCATGAGTTTCAACTACAATTTTTACTGGTAGTTTTCTTATTTTTAGGGAAAGAATTACAAAAAAACCAGTAATAGGATCTTGCAAGCATATAATTTCTACATTTTGATTCTTAACAATAGATGGTATCTTGAAAAAAAATAAAAAGATTATTTTAAGGTAATTTAAAAACCTATTTTTGTTTTTTTTATTAAAAATAGTCTCGACACCCTCTATAACTGTCGTAGATTTTTTGTCACTAAATGCAAAGACTATAGGATTGCAAACTTTTGAGAGAGACTTAAATTTTATTTGAATATCTTTTGTTACGGGATCAGGATAAGTAGTTGGAGATATAAAGAGTACTTTATTCATCGTTTAAGAAGCTATTAATTTCTTCCAATAGTTCATCTGAATGAGTCCATGGTACAGAATGGCCAGCTTCAATAATAACTTTTGATTTTACATTATTTAAAAGATTTATTACTTCATTGGATGTTTCTTCAGGGACTAACTTGTCTTTACCTCCAGTTATAACTAGTGTTTCAGACTGTATTTCTGAGATCCAAGGTCTTGCATCATAAGGTACAACAAATCTTCCGCCGTCACTATAAATGAAATCATCCTTTGATCTATGAAAATTGTTCCAAGCCCATTCTGTATACTCATCCTCAATAGATTGTGATTTCCTTAGAAATGAAAATTTTGATTGAGGATTAAAATTTGGAAAAAGTCTTTCTCGAATTCTGACAAAACTTACAAATACCTTGAACGCAATTTTTTCATTATAAACAGCTCCTCCTAACCAGCTGAATGGAGTTATCAAAATTAATTTCCTAACTAGAGATTCTTTTTTTCTAGCAATAGACATGCCAACGGCACTACCCATGGACCAGCCAACTACATCACACTTTTCTATATTAAGTTGATCTAATATACTTATAACTAGATCAGCATTTTCGTCTACATCCCATCTTTTCCAACTGGAGTCCGATTTTCCATGATTTCTTAAATCAATTGCAATAAACGAAGATTTTATTTTTGGTAGAATTTTAAACCAACTACCCAATGAGTCAGTTCCCCAACTGTGTAAAAAAACAATTGGAACTGTGCCATTAGTATAGGACTCTCTGATAAAATATTCCTTTTCCCTAACAAAAATTGTTCTTCCAGGAAACTTGCTCGGGTGAATTTGAGTATTACCAGTAATATCCCCTTTTTTTGTTTCAAGCAAGTTTTTTAAGATAGTTGCAACAGCAAAAAATTTAGTTATTGTTTTAATCATTTGCCATTAATAATATTGACTTTATTTTTATATCTAGAAACAATATCTCCAATTTCCCAAATTTTTACTCCGAATCTTTTGCACATATCATCTATATTTATTGAATCATCGCTTGGTGCTGAGAACAGTAACCCGCCACTTGTTTGAGCATCTGACAAAATTTTTACAAAATGTTCTTGATCGATTTCAAAATTTGTATTTTTTCTAGCAGCATCAAAATTTCTTTTCGAGCCTGAGGGATAAATACCATTGTTAAAATATTCCTTTGCGAACTCAATGATAGGTACATTTTCCAAATAAATATTTACTGACACACTTGAATCTCCGACCATTTCAATTAGGTGTCCCAATAGTCCAAAACCTGTCACGTCTGTAATAGCATTTGCATTTAATTCTTTGGCAACTTCAAGTGCTTTGTCGTTCAATGTTGACATTACTTTTGTTACTTCAGATATCGCTTTTTCACTCGCTATATTTTTTTTTATTGCAGAAGAGATAATTCCAGAACCTAGAGGTTTTGTTAAAAAAAGTTTATCGCCAACTTGAAGGTTTCTTTTTTTATAGATAACTTCATTAATTATTCCCGTTACTGCAAAACCATACTTGGGCTCTTTATCATCGATGCTATGTCCTCCAATTATGTTACATCCAGCAGTCTGCATGATTTCCAAGCCACCTTTTAAAACCTCTGATAATATTTCGAAACTTAAATCGTCTCTTGGCCATGAAACAAGTTGTAAAGAGGATATAGGAGTTCCACCCATTGCATAAATATCAGACAATGCATTCGCAGCTGCAACTTTTCCCCAATCGAAAGGATTGTCTAATATTGGTGTAAAAAAATCGACGGTTTGGACTAATTTGATTCCATTACCAATATCAATTACACCTCCGTCGTCAGGCGAATCTAATCCAACTAAGATTTTTGAAGTTTCTGAATTATTTTGTTGTTTAAAATGCGTCAGTACCTGAGCAAGCTCTTTTTGTGAGAGTTTACATGCTCAACCGGCACCATGTGAGTACTCTGTTAGTCTCATTACACCTCCTTTTAAGAACGCTCTTTATTTACTTCGTCTTTAAACATTTTTTGAATCTCATTAATCAAAGGATGCTGAGAGTAATCTGTTTCGTTTATTTTAGTTACAGGTATTGCATGTTTTGCAGTTGATAATACAAATCCACATTGTATATTTTCTAATTCATCTTTAGCAAGACGCCCGATGGATACATCTAACTTTTTTTCCTCACCAAAACGAAGTAAATATTTTCGAGTTATTGAATCAAGGATTCCAAGGTCTAGATCAGGTATGTGTATTTTATCGTTCAATATCCAACCAAACGTCCAAGTCGGACCTTCAAGAATAATGTTTTCTCTGTTAACTAGTAAGGCGTCTGTATATCCATTAGACTCAGCAAGTCTTGTGTGACTGATATTCATTGCATATGATGTAGATTTTGTACCAATATTAAATACATCTTGTTCTAAGAAATCTCCACCTCCTTGCCAGTATGCTTTTTGAGTTTGCAGAGTAAAATTTCTTGGAAGTTTTATCGGTGGCTGATAAAAGCAATAAACATTAAATGTATCTTTCTCATTTCTTAAAATCAATGTCCTGACATAACCATTCTGAAAATTTTCTGCGACCAGAAAAATATCACTTTTAATTTTTTCAAAATCTATATTGTCGAAAAATACCTTAGATGCCGATTTTTTAAATCTTTCAATGTGTAAATCTATACCAAACGGGTAGCCTTCATGAATTCTAATAGCTTCAAAAATTCCATCGCCTCTCCACACTCCAATATTTTCTACAGGTAGTATGAAATCTTTTTTTTCAACTTCGATGCCATCAATCAAGTACATTTTATTCCTTTTGTCTTATGTAAGTGTTTGTTATTGGCATTCTTCTGTCTTTTCCAAAGGCTTTCTGTGTGAGTTTTACGCCAGGGGCAACTTGTTTTCTTTTGTACTCATTTCTATCTACTTTTTCAAGAACATCGTATACTAAATCTGGATGTATTCCTGTAGCAATAATTTTTTCAGATGAACTGTCTTGCTCGATATAAAGATTTAATATTTTATCAAGTACTTCATAATCTGGTAGCGAATCAGTATCAAGCTGGTTTGGGCGAAGTTCCGCGCTAGGTTCTTTAGTAATTATATCTTTTGGTATAACTTCAGAAATTGAATTTCTATAATTTGATAATTCATATACTTTACTTTTATATAAATCCTTTATCAAAGCAAATCCACCAGCAAGGTCGCCGTAAAGAGTAGAATAACCAACCGCCATTTCTGATTTATTTCCTGTTGAAACAACCATTGCACCAGTTTGGTTTGACAACCCCATTAAAATATTGCCCCTGACCCTTGATTGAATATTTTCATCGGTAATTTGCCCTAGTTCTTCGTTGAGAGAATTCTTTAGAGTTTCTCTAAAATTATCTACTATTTTCTCGATTTCAATTGTTTTTAGTTTAATTCCCAAATTGGTTGACAATTTAATTGCATCATCTAATGAATCTTTGGAGTTGTATTTAGATGGCATAGCTACTCCAATTACATTTTGTGCACCCAAAGCGTCCACACAAATTGCAGCAGTCAATGCAGAGTCAATTCCTCCTGAAATACCTATTAAAACTTTTGTAAATTTATTTTTACTGACATAATCTAAAAGTCCTAATTTTAATGCAGAATAAATAGATTCATTCTCACTCATAGAAGGTTTACTTTTAATATCCTTCAACTTAGTTGTCTTGGGTCTTATTAATAATGAAGATTTATCATTCTGCTTTTTAATTTTAAGATCAATATCTAAATGAAACACTTCTTCTTGAAAACTCGAAGCCTGATAGATAATTTCACCGAGGTCATCTACAACAAATGAACCTCCATCGAATACAAGTTCGTCTTGACCGCCTACCATATTTAAATAAATTATTGGTACGTTAAGTTTTAAAGCTTTTTTCATAACTATTTCTTTTCGTGTCTCGTTTTTTTGAATATCGTAAGGTGACGCATTGATATTAATGATGAGTGATGCTCCTTGTTTAACTTGCTCTTCTGCTGGACCATTTTCAATCCAAATATCTTCACAAATATTTATCCCAATTGCAATATCGTCGTACCAAAATAATGTGTCTGCCTGAGTGCCTTTAGAAAAATATCTAGCTTCATCAAAAACAGAATAGTTTGGGAGAAATGATTTATGGTAAATTCCTCTAACATCACCATTCTGAACAATTGCAGCAGCATTGGCTATAGTACGTTTATTATTGTCTTGGTTGTTATGATCACTCTTTCTATCAACAAATCCAATAACTCCACTTGTAAGTGATGAAAAAGCAGCAATTTCCTCTAAAACTGCGAAATTTTTACCGATAAAACTTTCACGAAGCAATAAATCCTCTGGTGGATAGCCTGTGATTGCGAGCTCAGGAAAAATAACTATGTCTGATTCAACTGATTCAGCCTCTTCAAAGCAATTTAGTATAGTTTCTTTATTTTCTTGAATCGAACCCACTGAAAAAGAGCACTGGGCGCCAGTTATTCTAATAGTTTTTTTATCCACACTTTAATGATAGGTTCTTATTGTTATTAAGAAGAAACCTTAATTTCTACAAGCTGGGATTCTTCAATCCATTTATTGACTCTTTTAATTGAAGGCATTCTTTCAACAATTTTGGCTTTTATGTTTATTTTTTGCATTAATTCATGTAATGATTCAGGGTTTCGTCTTCTAAGTTCTGAAACACTTTCAACACCAACTGCTTCAAGTAAATCAGCATAGTCTTTGCCAAGATCTTTTATCTTCATCAATTCAGCTCTCTTTGCCCAACGAAGAAGCTTCGGAGAACTAATACCAGTCTCTTTTGTCAATAAAGCTCTCCCCGATCTTGATGACGCTATTTGAAGGAATGTTGTTGTTGTTCTAACTCTGGCTCTTCTTAATTTCGTGGCCTCAGTATGGGTCATGCCATTTATCGAATCAATTGAATTCATGTTTTTGATTTTACAAAATTATTTTATTAACAGTCGTTTTTTTTTAAGAGATTTTCCCACTCTTAAAAGTCTTTTTCTTCGTCGTAATCTGTTGGACCAAGAAAATTAAAATTAATTCTTTCAATTTTTACTTCAGATGAAATTAAATAATCGATTAAATTGAAATCTTTGTATGCAGATATTTGAAACTCATCAGTGTCATTTTGTGTCAACAATTCTAATTTTGACCAGAATTGACGAGGAATCAAAATTGGAAAACCTAATTTGTATCTATACTGGGGAATTAAAATTTTTGAATTATGCGATTCATTGTTTAGTAGTTTAAAAATAACTTCATCTTTTACTTCGGGTTGATCTCCTAAAAAAAATATGAGATTTTCTATTTGTTTTTGTTCTTGGTAAAAAAATAAAGCCGTTCTTATAGATGAAACAATTCCTTCTTCCCAATTTTCGTTTATCAAAATATTTGAATTATAAAAATTTATTTTTTCTTCAATCAACTCATTTTCGTATCCCAGAACTACAGTTGATAACTCAAAATTGGAGTTTACTTTTTCAATTACAAGTTCTAACAGTGGTTTGTCTTTAATTTCAGCAAGTTGCTTAGGAAACCCCATTCTTGTTGAATCTCCAGCTGCGAGAATCACTCCTGCATCCATTGTTATACACCGCCTAAAATACTTGTGCCAAAAGTTAATGAAACAATTAATAGTACAACTTCAATGTTTCTTAATAGATAAACTTGTTTCAATCCTGAGCCAAAAGAGATAATTGAATATATTGAAACAATTAAAACTAAGAGACCCTGTAAAAAAAATGATGAGACAAAAAGAGCGGGGGCGACAAACAAACATGGGGTTGAGGCAAAAAAGTTTATAGTTAACAAATCTTTAGGCATAGGATCTTTTCTAAAAAGAAACTTTAATAATAAGTAAATTATTACTAGTCCTATGACCGTAGAAACAAAAGATGAAAAGGAGGAAGAAAATAATGAAGAAATAGTGCTTGATGAATTAATGAAAGTTTGTAACTCTTCAATTAATGACTTAAACATATTAAATTCTTCTGGAGAAAATTCCTGTTGAAACAAAATTAAGTTTTCTTGTAAATAATCTAATAACCCTGAAATAAATCTAAAGCCACTCATAGTGATTAGAATTGTCGTACTTACAAAGATTGCAATGGACTTTTGAAAAGACCCTTTTTGAACTAATAGCTCGTTATAAATTTCTTTATCAAGGCGTAATATGCGCAATATTATATTTTTATCATTCATTTTTTTTTGATTTATTTAAAATCTACTTAATGACTATAACAAAATTAATTTCATACGTTATAAGTGTCGCAATGATAGGAGTAATAATTTGGGCACAAAATCAAGTTTCTTTATTTGACTCACCTATTCCAGATTTACCATGGGGTATAGTTTCTCTTGTAGATCTTTATAGTGGATTTATCCTAATTTGCGTATGGATAATTTATAAAGAGTCATTGCCTACAGCAATTATATGGTCATTTTTTGTTTTTATTTTAGGCAACCTCGCTACCGCAATTTATGTAATTTACAGCATAAATAAATCACGAGGAAATATTGTGCATTTTTTTATGGGGAAAAATTCCTAGTCTTTTTTTAAATTATCTAAGAGTATTAGAGAAACGTCCCTGACTCTTACATTATCGCCGTAACCTAGTTCTTTAACCCCGTCATCCATCATTATGTAGCAGAATGGACAAGCAACTGCTACTTCATCAGCACCTGTCTCAATTGCTTCCTGAGATCTTTCAATATTTACTTTTTTGCCGACAGACTCTTCCATCCACATTCTTCCACCACCAGCACCACAGCAAAAACTTTGAGTTCCTTGACGTTTCATTTCTCTAATCTCTATTCCACCAATTGAGCCAACAATTTCTCTTGGTGCTGTATAAATATCATTATGCCTACCTAGATAACATGAGTCATGATATGTAATTTTATAGGGCTTGTCACTTGTTCCAACTTCTATTCTCCCAGACTGAACAAGCTCTGTTAATAATTGACTGTGGTGAATAACTTTAAAATCACCACCCAATTGTGGATACTCATTAGCTATAGTGTTAAAACAATGTGGACATTGTGTAATAATTTTATCTACTTTTAGGTTGTTCATATTTTCAATGTTTTGTATTGCAAGTTGCTGAAAAACAAATTCATTTCCTGTTCTTCTTGCGGAATCCCCTGTACAAACTTCCTTAGGCCCTAATACAGCATAAGAAACTCCAGCTCGCTTTAGAAGTGTTGCAACAGCTTTTGTTACTGGTACATTTCTATCATCAAATGCTCCTGCACATCCAATCCAATATAAGTAATCGTATTCTTCAAAGTTTGATTCATCAATCACTGGTACCTCGAAATCAAGATCTTCTGTCCACTTTAAACGATCGTTTTGTGATGCTCCCCAGGGGTTTGATGAGTTTTCCATTGCTACATAAGCTTTGCCAAGTTCTGATGGAAAGTCTGATTCCATGAGCGCTAAGTGTCTTCTCATGTCAAGTATCTTGTCAAGAATTTCTATATTTACAGGACATATTTCATCACAAGCTCTACATGAGGTACAGGCCCATACTTCCTCTGAAGTTATTCTTTCAAAAACATTTGATGAATTAACTTTTAAGGGTCCTGGAGTTGTAATTGTGGCTGGAACAGGAGGCTCTCCAGATTCTGACATTACCTGTCCGACTTTTAAAATTATTTCTCTTGGATCAAGTGATTTTCCTGTCTGGTTTGCGGGACATACTGAAGTACACCTACCGCAAACTGTACAAGCATCTAAATCCATCAGTTGCTTCCAGGTAAAATGGTCAATTATTTCAGTCCCAACGTTATCAATGTCATCTGCCTCTAATAAGTTTCCAATATCTCTCATAGCTCCTTTGTGTCTTTCTTTGGGAGACATGAACATATTGATTGGAGACGTAATGATGTGACGCAGTTTTGAAAGAGGTAAAGCAACTAGGAACACAAAAAATGAAATAACATGCAGAACCCAAGAAATTCTATGAAATTGTTGAGGATTTGATAAATTTAAAATATCCGCGACAAAATATCCAATAAATGACCATCTCTCATAATCAGGAAAGTTTTCAAAAGCAATTCTCCCAGCTTCAGTAGTAATACCCGATACACCAATGAAAATCAGTAATGACAAAGTTAGATAATCATCCATTGTAGTTTTGGTTTGTATCCGATACTCTGCACCCCTTAGTCTTCTGGCTAAAGCCCAAAAGAGACCAACTAAATAAGCAATTGTCGCAAGCTCTAAAAGAAAAGAATAAACAATATATGTTGTCCCTTGAAGAAATTTAAGATTTGGAGGTAATAAGTGATGGATTTCAAGAGTCAAAGTTCCAGCAAACAGACCTAAAAAGCCGACATAGATTAATGAATGCATCAAACCAGCTGCTTTAAATCTAAGTACAGTTCTCATTGTAATTCCATCGAAAAAACTTATAAGACGACTTGAAAATGGCACATTTCGTTTTTCTTCTTTTCCTCGTGTCCAGTTTTTAACCCGAAGAGAAAATAAATAACCAGAGAGATAAATTGTGGCAGCACTTAATACGTAAAATACATATTGAAGAACTTTGGGAATATTTTCAAAAACACGTCTACCTTCAACTATCTCTCCTTCAGGAAATATGTAACTTGCCCCCCAAAGAAATAAAGTACCTAAAGAAGCTCCAGCAGATAAAAGCAGTACGTAATCATTACCTTTGAGGCTTTTTAATTTATTCATTTTTTAATTCAGTTGATATTTCGATTGATCTATTTGTTGCTTGATGGATTGCATTGAAGATAATATTATCAAAATTATCAACAATAAGCGAATTGAGACCAGCTTCTGTAGTTCCTTTTGGAGATTTAACTTTATTTACAAGTTCATCAAAAGTATCATCTTCATTAATTAGATTTGGTAACGCTTTAATCAATCCTTTTATTAAATTTGTTGCATCATTTTCATTCATTCCTAGTTTGGTGGCTGAATTTACAAGTTGATTTGAAAGCTCATAAAACCAAGCTGGACCACTTCCAGATATTGCTGTTATAAGTGCAAATAGTTCTTCATCAAATTCTTCTGTATTACCTAAAAACGATAGTGCCACATTAATAAAATTTAAGTAGTCGCCATCATAATTTTTTACAAATGGAATAAGTCCATTATTTTCTCTAATTAATAAATTAGGCATAATTCTGATTATTTTATTTTCGACATATTGATTTATTGTTTCAATTTCTAACCCAGCAACAGGTGAACAAATGAGTACATTCTCACCAATCTTATTAGAGGATGATTCAAAAAAGTCTCTAATATTTTGTGGTTTAATGCACAGTATTAAAATTCCAGAATCAATAAATTCAATATTCGGCAGTATTTTGGTGTCATATAATTTAAGTAAACTCTTTCTAGTCCCCTCATTTTCTTCGTATAAGTGCAAATTTACATTATTATTTTTACGCAAACCTTCAAAAAAAGCAGTTCCTAAGTTTCCAAGGCCAAGAATGCTAATATCTATTTTTTTCATCATTCAATAGTATCAGGTGGTTCAATAATTTCTAAAACAGTATATTTTTATCTTTTTATAAAATTTATTTGCATAAATTTATGAGTATGATATATTAATATATAAATCTAAGTAATTATACTTAGATTATATATATAATAAAACATAGATAAAGAGGATGGTAAACAATGAGCGGAACATTAACTGCATCACAAGTTAAGCCTGGTGTAAGAAGATCAAAAAAATACACAACAGGAAGAGTATGCGCATTCGATACTTGTGAAACAGTGATAAGCGTATATAACAAAAAGAAATTTTGTTTTCTTCACGCACCTGTCTCCTATCCGAGGGTAAGAGGGCATTTGCCAAGAGAGCAAGAGCGTAGTTTATAAATAAAAGATTTTTAGAGGGGATAATTTAAAATGGGAAAAGCAGTAGGAATTGACTTAGGAACAACAAATAGCGTTGTTGCAGTACTCGAAGGTGGGGAACCAACCGTGATTGCTAATGCAGAAGGGAATAGAACAACACCTTCCATTGTTGCTTTTAAATCAGAAGAAGTTTTAGTTGGAGAGCTTGCAAAAAGACAAGCAATTACAAATCCAGATAACACAGTGAGGTCGATCAAAAGACATATAGGTAGTAATTGGAAACAAAGCTTTGAAGGCAAAGACTATACACCTCAAGAAATTTCAGCAAGAATACTACAAAAACTCAAAAGAGATGCTGAATCATATTTAGGAGATGATGTTACAGATGCTGTAATAACTGTGCCAGCATATTTTAATGATGCTGAAAGACAAGCAACAAAAGAAGCTGGTCAAATTGCTGGTTTAAATGTATTAAGAATTATAAATGAGCCGACAGCAGCATCACTCTCCTACGGACTAGAAAACGATGAAGACCAAAAAATTCTTGTATTTGATTTAGGAGGTGGAACGTTTGATGTTTCTATACTCGAAATCTCTGAAGGTGTATTTGAAGTTAAATCAACATCGGGAGATTCCAAACTAGGTGGAGATGATTGGGATCAAAGAGTAATGGATTGGTTAATTGATAAATTTAAATCATCTACTGGTATTGATTTATCAAATGATAAAATGGCGATTCAAAGGGTACAAGAAGGAGCGGAAAAAGCTAAAATTGAACTTTCATCTACTAGTGAAACCGAAATTAATTTACCGTTCATCACTGCTAATGATGCGGGGCCTCAACACTTGCTTGAAAAATTAAGTAGATCTGAGTTTGAAAAAATTACCGCAGATTTAGTCGAAAGAACTAAAGAACCTGTTGAGAAAGCGCTATCTGATGCGGGTATGCAATTCACAGATATAGATCATGTAATACTAGTTGGAGGATCAACTCGAATGCCATCAGTTCAACAACTTGTGAAGTCTCTAACTGGAAAAGACCCTCACAAAGGAGTCAATCCTGATGAAGTTGTTGCATCTGGAGCAGCTATTCAAGCTGGTGTGCTAAAAGGTGATGTCAAGGATGTTCTTTTGTTAGATGTAACACCTCTTACTTTGGGTGTAGAAACCAAGGGCGGAATCATGACTAAAATGATTGAAAGAAATACAACAATCCCTACTAAGAGATCCGAAGTTTTTAGTACAGCCGAAAATAATCAAACTCAGGTTGAAATTCATATTTTACAAGGTGAAAGAGAAATGGCATCTGGAAATAAGTCGTTAGGACGATTTACTCTTACTGACATCCCTGCCGCTATGGCTGGTACTCCCCAAATAGAAGTAACTTTCGACATTGATGCCAATGGAATTGTAAATGTTAATGCTAAGGATTTAGGCACAGGAAAAGAGCAGGCTATAACAATTACAGGCGGTACAGCACTAGAAGATGATGAAATCGAGAGAATGATAAAAGATGCTGAACAACATGCCAACGAAGATGCCAAAAAGAAAGAGCTTGTTGAAACTAGAAATATGGCTGAAGGAATGGTTACTTCAACTGAGAAAATGCTAGAAGAAAATAAAGATAAGGCAACTGAAGAAGAAGTTGCATCAATCAATGATGCAAATGATAAGTTAAAAAAACTATTACAAAATGAAGATTTGAACATAGATGATTTGAAAAGCGGTATTGATGAACTCGCAAAAGCAAGTCAATCATTTGCAGAAAAACTGTATACGGAAGCTCAAAATGATACAACTAACCCATCTTCAGATGAGTCAGATGACGTAGTTGAAGGTGAAGTTATAGAGGATGAATAAAGAAGAAGAATCTTTAATTGAAGAAGTAAATAATACTCCTGATGAATCTTCTCAGTTGGAAGATAAGATTGAAGAAACGTCCATACCTTTGTCACAGTATGAAAAAATAAAAGATGATCATTTAAGACTTGCCGCTGAATTTGATAATTTTAAAAAGAGAACAGAAAAAGAAAAAGAAAGCATAGGTACAGCATCTATTGCTTATTTTGTAAACTCACTTTTTCCTCTCATTGATAATTTTGAAATGGCAATGAACCAGGATGAGGTATCAAAAGAGCTTGAAACTTTTAAAAATCTTCTTGACTCAGTTTTAGAAAGCTTACAAGTCGAGGAAGTTGGAAATGTGGGCGAAAATTTTGATCCTTCAATACATGAGGCTGTTGAACATACCGGAGAGGGAGAGACTCAAAAAGTAGATACAATCTTGAGAAAAGGCTATCTGTTCCAAGGTTCTTTAATTCGCCCTGCAATGGTAAAAGTTAAAAGTGAGTAGAGACTGGCTAGACAAAGATTTTTACGCCACACTTGGTGTCTCAAAGGATGCTAGTACTCAAGATATAAAAAAAGCATACAAGAAATTAGCTAGAGAAAACCACCCAGATTTAAATCCTGGTGATACAGAAGCAGAAAAAAGGTTTAAAGAAATTTCAGAAGCCAGCTCAGTTTTAGGCGATGAGAAAAAAAGGCAAGAATACGACCAGATACGTTCAATGGGAGCTTCAGGTTTTGGAGGTTTCGGTGGTCAAGGATTTAACGTTGACGACTTTGGAGACTTATTTGGAAATTTGGGTGATATTTTTGGCTTTGGTGGTTCTGGAGGAAGACGAAAAGGTCAAACTTATCAAACAAATATCAATATATCTTTTGATGATGCCGCCAAAGGCGTTGAAACTGTAATACCACTTCGCAAAGAGGTTGTGTGTTCTGAGTGCAAAGGTACTGGAGCTGACAAAGGTGAAGCATATCACAGATGTAAAATCTGTAATGGAAGTGGCCAAACAGCATCTAATCAAGGGTTCTTTTCTTTTGCTCAAACTTGTTCTGCTTGCAAAGGTCAAGGGAATATTATTGATAAGGTGTGTAAAACCTGCAGAAGTTCCGGCGCTGTAGTTGAAAATGAATCTATAAAAGTAAAAATTCCAGCCGGAGTAGATGATGGAACAGTAATTAGATTGCGTGGCAGAGGTGGTCCAGGGGACGCAGGAGCACCTGATGGAGACCTCTTAGTTCAAGTTAGTGTAGAATCACACAAATTCTTCAAAAGAAACAACAGTGACCTTATCCTTGAAGTTCCTTTACTTTATACCGAAGCAGCTTTAGGTTCAAGTATCAAAATTCCCACCCTTAAAAAATCTGTTACTCTTAAAATTCCTCCAGGTACTCCTAGTGGAAAAACCTTCAAGATTAAAGGTGAAGGTATAGCACCTCAAGGTAGGAGACCAGGAGATTTATATGTGAAAGTATTCATATCTCCACCAACCAATTTATCAAGATCTGCAAAAAAACATCTTGAAAATTATCGTGATCAATTTGAATCTGGAGATAGTCCGAGGAATTATTTATATGAGTAACGATGACTCCAAGGCTATCTATTTTATTTCTGTAGCCTCTACCCTTTCTGGTATACATCAACAAACAATAAGAACATATGAGCAAAAAGGTTTAATTAAGCCATTCAGAACTGGTGGAGGAACAAGACGTTATTCACAAGAAGATATAGATAAATTAATACAGATTCAAAATCTATCTCAAAGGGGTATTAATTTAGATGGAATAAAAATTATATATGAAATGAAAGACAAGATTGAAGAACTACAAAGTAAAATAATCTCATTAGAGCACGAAATGTCTTCTCAAAAGATTGATTCAAAAAATAAAGAACGAGAAATTCACCAAAGTTACAAAAATGAAATTGTTAAAAAAACTGATAAATCAATCAAAAAAACAAATTAAAATAATTTAAATGGACACAGGTAACATAATTCTTTTTTTAAAAAAGTTTAGTTTTATAAGATTGGTTGGAACTGGAATAGTTCTGAGAGTATTCATTGCAATCATTGATGGTATTTTTGGGTTACAAATTAATGAAGTTGAAAACTTCAATTTCTATATTTTTGGTCTTGCTTTGGCATACACAATCCTCTGGATGTTTAATAAAAGCTACTCTGAGGAAGAAGAGTAGTATAATTTTTAGTGAGCTCTAGTCATAGAATTACAAATCTTGATTTTATCAGAGGTTTTGCTCTGTTCGGAATTCTTATAATTAATGTAATAGCATTTGGCCTTCCGCTTACTGCAACTACAAATTCATCAACATATGGGATTGTGAATACACTTGATTGGATAGTCTTGGTAATTTCATCTGTATTTTTTGAATATAAAATGATGGGTTTGTTTTCTATGCTTTTTGGTGTTGGCATTATGATTTTTTTAGATAATGCAGAAAAAAAGACTTCAAAACCAAAAACATTAGCTATTTGGAGAAATTTTTTATTATTTTGTTTTGGGATAATTCACCTATCAATTTGGGAAGGTGACATACTTGCACCATATGCAATCTGTGCTTTTTTGCTAATCCTATTTCCGAAAGTAGAAAATCCGAAATTCATATTTGCTGCAATAGTTTTTTTGATGGCAGCATTTATTTTAATAACAAATTATTTCTCTTCGCTGTACGATTCAAGTGGAAACTTGATTTCACAAGAAGAATGGGTTCTTTTAGCTAGTGAAGGCGGTGCACTGTCGTACGGTAAGTTTTGGTTTCCAGATTCAGAATCTTGGGGCTACCTTATTGCCATGTGGTGGTATATTGGAGCATTTTTCAGAGCAATATCTTTAATGCTTTTTGGATTTTTGTTATACAAATTAAACATTATTCAAGGTAAAAAAGAAATTTCATATTATAAAAAAATATCTCTTTATGGATTTTTAGTAGGTTTACCTTTGGCTAGCTACAGTATCTATTTACTCGTTAGTTCAAACTATAATCCATCTGTTCTTTTCATCAGCAATATTTTCAATACCCTATCGGTTATACCAATGGTTATGGGATACACAGGACTTTTGACAATTCTTAATTTGAAACTAAAAGATTCTATAAGTAATAGATTGCGGGCAAGTGGTAGGTTGGCCTTTACAAATTATATTACTCAGACAATTTTTGGAGTTTTTATCTTAGGCGCATTTGGTTTAGATACGTTTTCTAGATCACAATTAATGATATTTGTATTTTTAGTATGGATAATTCAAATAACTTGGTCAAAAATACTTTTAGATAGATTTAATTATGGACCTTTAGAGTGGTTTTGGAGAAAATTAACTTATCTTTTTATTTAGCTTTTATATTTTGAAATAAAGGCGTTAATCTTGTTTTCTAAAATCGGAAGCGTTATACCTCCATCACATAAGACTTCATCATGAAAGTATCTTATATCGAATTTATCACCAAGTTCATTTTCGGCTTTTCTACGAAGCTCTTCAATCTTTAGTTGGCCCATTTTGTAGGAACAAGCTTGACCAGGCCAAGCAATATATCTATCAGTCTCAATATTTGCATTAAGTTCTTCTATCGGAGAATTTGCTTTAAAAAATTCTATAGCTTGATTTCTAGACCATCCCATACCGTGCATTCCAGTATCAAGTACCAAACGACAGCCTCTCCATGCATCATTTCCTAGCCTTCCTAGTTGCTGAACATCATTAGAGTAAAGACCCATTTCGTTAGCTAATTGCTCTGAATAAAGTCCCCAACCCTCTACAAATGCTGTTGATGCTACATATCTCTGAAAATCTGGAACATCTTGTAACTCTACAGCAATGGTTCTATCAAGATGGTGTCCAGGTATAGCCTCATGAAAAGCGACTGATTCAGCCTCAAAGATGCTTTTTGTTTCTGCTTTATAGGTGTTGAGAAAATAAGTACCATCTCTTGATCCATCTGGTAAAGGTGGGAAGTAATAAGCAGGTGGAGCATGTTGCTCGGATTCAACAGGTACTGGTAAAACTTTACATGGAGATTTTGGAAATACTGTAAACCATTGATCCAAAGGCTTATAGGCTCTCTCTATAGTATCAATTGCTAGTTGTAACATCTGTTCTTTGCTTTCATACCTCATTGAAGGTTGTGTTTGCATTTTATTAATTACATCTTCGGGCGTGTCAACTCCATCAAATACATTTTTTCCAATTTCAAAAAATTCTTTTTTTAATCTCTCTATTTCTGATAGACCTATTTCGTGAACTTCTTTTACTGTCGTGTCTTTATGTCCTGTGTATTTTCTTAATGATCTTAAATAAGACTCTTCTCCACCATCAATCCACATAATCCCACACTTGTCGTCTCCTCGCCCCTTAGGAAGGTGCTCAGTTTTTAATTGGTCCAAATAAGCTGATACAGTTGGTCTAATATTTGATTCAATAATATTTATTGCTTTATCTTTCCATTCAGATATTTCCGTGTCTGAAATCTTCGGAGAGAAATTGACTAAAAGTAGTGGGTCTTGATCCAAAGAAGAAGCTAAATAGTTTTCTAGTTGATCAATAGTGCGTAATAAGT
>QCNO01000007.1 GCA_003213165.1 OCS155 cluster bacterium AG-426-D23 | reverse complement strand
TCAGGCGATCATATATTGCCAAAAATTACACCCTTTATTCCAACTGATAATGAAAATGAAGACATGCTTGCAAATTACACACAATCTTTGGATAAAATTTATGAAATTGATCATGAAATAATTGCACCAGGTCATGGAGATATAATCAGCAAACCACACAGCAGGATTAAACAAATGAAACTTCACCATAAAAGGAGGGCTGAAAAAATTTTGAGCTTTCTTAAAGAGAGCGACTTTACTGGTTGGGAAATGGTTGAAAATTTATTTCCTAGAAAACTAGATGCATTAAATCTAAGACTTGCTTTTCAAGAAACTATGGCTCATTTAATTTACTTAGAAAATAAGGGAAAAATCAAACAAGAAACTAAAAATAACTCCATATATTGGAAAATTATTTGATAGGTTTAAAACCTCTATTTTTAGCCTCATCAATCGTATCAGGTGAAAACGACTGGACTAAATTTAAACTAACAAAATCGTAATCTTTTAGATACTCATTCAATGATGCAAACTGGTTTTCATCATCACAGTCATATACCTTCATGTTTTTTCTTATGCCAACATACCTATGATGTTCAAAACGATTTAATCTATTCAAATTTATAGGCTCAGTAATTCTGCAATCTTATCTCTTGCTAATTTGGGAGTCCCTAAAAGTAGAGAGTCAGACTTTGCTTTTTTAAAAAATAGATGTGCTGGATGCTCCCAAGTAAAACCAATTCCCCCATGTACTTGAATATTGTCTCCAGCGATTTTGTTAAAAACCTCAGAACAGTATGATTTTGCTAACATTGCACTCATCTCAACTTCTAAATCATCTGAAGTATCTGTTCTTACCGCACTATAAGCAACGGACTTTGCACTTTCCAGCTGAACAAGCATATTTGCACAAATATGTTGAATTGCTTGAAATGAACCTATCGGCCTTCCAAATTGTATTCTTTCTTTTGCGTATTGTGTTGACATATCTAAACATGCTTGAGCACCACCAACTTGCTCCATTGCTAAATAACCAAGTGAAATATTTTTTACTTTTTCCCATGTATTAATGCATGAATCAGAACCTATCATAATTTCATCATCTGAAATAAAAATGTCTTTCATATTTATTTCACACATAGTTCGTGTTTGATCAAGTGAAGAAGTTTGCTTTATTTCTAAACCCTCAGAATTTTTATTTACTAAAACAAACATTGACCCCTCTTTACTATTCGCCAAAATTGCAAAATAATCAGAGACATCGCCAAAAATTACATATTTTTTTTGTCCATTAAGAATGTAACCATTCTTATCTTTTGTCAAAGTTGTAGAAAGTTCATCACTACTAGTTAGGTATTTATCATTTTCATAAACACAATAGGTACCAATTTTTTCACCACTTATTATTTCAGGCAAAATAGTATCTTTTATATTTTCATTTGAAAGTAAGACTAAATTCTTGAATACCACTCCAGAACTAAAAAGAGGAATGATTGGAATGTAATAACCTAAAACCTCTGAGAGAATTGCAGTGTCAGTGTTTGAAAATCCCAAACCTCCATCTGATTCCGGTACATCAAGTGCTAACCACCCTTGTTCAATTACTAATTTCCATATATCTTCATCTAACCTACAATTATCATCAACTTTTTGTATTGTCTCTAATAAATCAATATTCTCTTTTAGGAGTTTCGTTGAATTTTCTTTTATTTCTTTTTGAATTTCACTTAAAGTAAATTGCATTATCTAATTGTAATTTTTATTTTTTATTTAGCTAATCATATTCAAGTTGTTTCAAATGATAATTATTATGTACATATGTTAGAAATTAAAAATTTGCACGCTGAAGTTGATGGTGTAGAAATTTTAAAAGGTGTCGATTTAAAAATTAATCCTGGTGAAGTTCATGCAATTATGGGTCCAAATGGTTCTGGTAAGTCAACTCTTGCAAACGTCGTTATGGGTAATCCTGTATATGAGATTTCAAAAGGAAATATTATTTTTGAGGGTGAAGACATAACAGAGGAGCCAGTTGATAACAGGGCAAAATTAGGCATGTTTTTAGCTTTTCAATATCCAGAATCTATACCAGGAGTAACAATTGTTAATATGTTAAAAACTGCTCTTACGAATATAGAGGATATAGAGTACACCACAGTAGAACTTCGATTAAAAGTAGCAGAATCAATGGAACAACTTGGACTATCTGCAGATTTTGCTGATCGTTATTTAAATGAAGGATTTTCTGGTGGTGAAAGAAAGAGAAATGAGATTTTGCAATTAGCTGTTTTGGATCCAAAATTAGCAATTTTAGATGAAACTGACTCTGGTTTAGATGTTGATGGACTTAGAGTAGTTGGTGAAGGTGTTAGTAAATTGAAAACTGATGACAAAGGTTATTTAGTAGTTACTCATTATCAAAGGTTGCTTGAGTACATTAAGCCAGATTTTGTTCATGTTTTTGTTGATGGAAAAATTGTTGAATCAGGTAATGTTGAATTGTCTAACAAATTAGAAAAAGAAGGTTATGAGTCTTACTTATGATAAAAGTCGATGATATCAAAAAAGATTTTCCTATTTTCGAACGTAAAATAAATGGTAACAAACTTACTTATCTTGATTCTGGAGCAACATCTCAAAAACCAAATCAAGTTATTGATGTAATGTCTGATGTTTATAAAAATAATAATGCAAATGTCCATAGAGGAACTTATGTATTGTCATCTGAAACAACAAGTAAATACGAAGAAGTAAGAGTCAAATTTAAAAAATTTATTAATGCATATAATTCGGATGAGATAATTTTTACAAAAGGGTGTACCGAGGGATTTAATTTACTTGCCAATTCACTCTGCAAAAATTTAAATAAAGATGATGAAATAATATTGTCAGAAATTGAACACCATGCAAATATAATTCCTTGGCAAATGGCAGCTAAAAAATATGGGTTAAATATAAAATACATAAAAATAGACGATTCTTACAATTTAGATTTAGATCACCTAAATAGTCTGTTAACTTCTAAAACTAAAATTGTATCAATAGTTGGCGAATCAAATATGTCTGGAATGCTCCCCAACATTAAAGAAATAGTTTCTAATGTAAAATCAAAATCAGATGCAATCTTTATTCTTGATGGAGCACAACTCGTGCCTCACAGATTTGTAGATGTTCAAGATCTTGGCATAGACTTTCTGTGTGTATCAGGTCATAAAATGCTTGGCCCAACTGGAATTGGGGTTGTATGGGGTAGGAAAGAACTTTGGGACTCAATGGATCCTGTATATGGAGGCGGCGATATGATCGAAGAAGTTTACTATGACAAAGCTACATGGGCCCCTGTTCCACACAAGTTTGAAGCGGGTACACCACCATTTGTTGAAGCTATTGGACTGGGTGTTGCGGCGGAGTATTTAATGAATATCACAATGAGTGAGGTTCAACAACACTCTGATAGTTTAAGAGAATACGCAAAAAGTAAACTTGAAAATATTGACGGATTAAATGTAGTTCATTCTAATTCTAAAAATGCTGGATGTACTTTTGCAATGAGTGTTGAGGGCGCTCACGCAGCTGATATTTCTTTAATGTTAGATACATATGGAGTTGCTGTTAGAGCTGGCCATCACTGTGTGCAGCCATTTCATAGGAAATTAAAATTAGATGCTACATTTAGAGCAACTGGGTATATATATAACAATGAGGAAGATTTTGATACCCTAGCTTATGCAATTGAAAACTCTATCAAAATGCTTAAATAATGAGTATCGAAGAAAAAATTTCGAAATACAAAAAAACTTTAGATTTATTTCCAAATCCTCAGGAAAAGTATCAATATTTAATAGAGCAAGCTAAAAAAAGTGAAGAATTTCCTGTTGAATTAAGAGTTGATGAGTTCAAAGTGAATGGATGCCAAAGTCAAGTTTGGCTTGTACCTGAGGAAAAGGATGATAAGTTATTTTTTAAAAGTGATTCAGATGCCCTGATAGCAAAGGGGCTTGTTACTTTGATTACTTCTATTTACTCTAATGAAACTGCCAAAGATATTACTAACTCTAAAATTGACTTAATGGATGAGTTTGAATTAGGAGTTTTACTAAGTCCAGCCAGAAGAAATGGTGCATTTAGTATGTTAAAAACTATAAAAGAGTTTGCCTCAAAATTAATTTAGTGAGTCTTCTTCCCACCAATTTTCATGTGGGAAAAATATCCACACATTTTTTGTATCTTTTGCTAAATCTCTTGTGTAATAATGAGGCTCAAAATCGCATTCATTGTTCCACCACAAAGCAGAAAATCTAACATCACATTCATGGTTTATATTATCCTTGATGTAATTGGATAACCTTTCAAATGTTTCTCCACTATCACAAATATCATCGACTATTAGAACCTTAGAATCATTTGCTTTTGGCAAATAATTCTCCCAATGTGGAAAATCTCTTGTGGATGCATGAACAGGCTTAAAAGGTATATTGAGTTTGTGCGAAATCATTACGCCTGGAATCAATCCTCCACGACTTATACCAACAATTACGTCTGGTAAAAAATTATCTTTGTTAATTTGGGCACAGATGTCTTCTGTATCAGATAGTTGTTCTTCCCATGTATAAATTAATTTTTCCATTTATTTAAGTGTTCATTTTATCAAACAATAAAAAAATGGACCTTAAAAAATTTAATTAATTTAGTCGCAAAATGAAATGTGTAATAAGAGGATGTTCTATACTAATCGTATGAAAAGGAGGTAAGGATGCGTAGAAGTTGGGCGGTAGGCCTACTTATTATCAGTATTCTTGCTATGGCCTGCGGGGGAGCCGCAGACGTAGATGATTACAAAGCAGCCTTTGTGTATCTTGGATCCGCAAATGATGGAGGATGGACACAGGCGCACGACGAAGGTCGTCAATACTTAGTTGAACAAACAGGAATTGAAACAGCTTTCACTGAGGATATTCCACCTGATGCAACTGAATTTAGAACTGTAGCTGAGGCTTATATTGAACAAGGTTACAATATAATCTTTGGAACTACTTTCGGGTACTTAGACATAATGGAAGAAATGGCAGCTGAATATCCAGATGTAGTTTTCTTACATTGCTCTGGATACAAATCAAATGACTCCAATTATACAAATTATTTTGGAAAAATTTATGAAGCAAGATATTTGTCAGGATTAGCAGCTGGTTCACTTACTGAATCAAACAAGATTGGCTATGTAGCTGCATTTCCAATACCAGAAGTTATTAGAGGAATTAATGCTTTTGCAGTTGGTGTAAAAGAAGTAAATCCAAATGCAACTGTTGAAGTTGTGTGGACAAATACATGGTTTGGTCCCGAAGAAGAAACACAAGCTGCAAACGCTCTTTTAGAAGCTGGTGCTGATGTTCTTACGCAACATCAAGATTCTGCATCTACTGGAATTGCCGCAGAGGCAGCTGGAGCTAAATGGATTGGTTACCACACTGGTTATGGCCAAGATGCTGCTCCAAATGCATTTGTTACTGCGCCAGTATGGAACTGGGGACCACTTTATACAGAAATGGTAAACGCAGTAATTAACGACGAATTCACAACAACTCCTTATTGGACAGGAATGTCTGGTAATGTTGTTGATTTATTTGAAGTATCAGACGACGTATCGAGTGACATTAAGGCACTCATTGAAGACAGAAAACAAGAAATTATTGATGGAACTTTTGAAATTTTTGAAGGTTCAAGCGATGGAGACTTGTTAGGCATGTTTTATTTTGTTGACAACGTTGTAGGTACATTAGATTAAATGTTTATATTACAGCACCTCTTAATTGAGGTGCTGTAATTTTCTTTATGAATAAATTTTTAGAAACCAAAAATATAACCAAAACTTTTGGAAAATTAAAAGCTCTAGATGATGTAAATTTTAATTTATACAGAGGCAAGATTCATGGTTTACTTGGTGAAAATGGAGCTGGAAAATCCTCGTTAATGAATGTTTTATCTGGAATATACCAACCAGAAAAGGGGGCAATCTATCTTGATGGCCAAAGACGAAAAATTTCAAGTCCCGATATTGCATCTCAACTTGGTATCGGAATGGTCCACCAAGAGTTTCGATTAGTTGAAAGCTTCAGTATTAAAGATAATCTAACCCTTTCTAAATCAAATATTTTTAAAGGTGATTTTTTGAAATCTTTTAAAAAATATTCGGAAATTTTTGCACTAAATGCAAATGAAAATGAAATAATTTCAAATTTATCAGTAGGAGAAAAACAAAAAATTGAAATAATGAAACTAATTTTTAACGACAGTAACATTATGCTCCTCGATGAACCAACAGCAGTTCTGACTCCTCAAGAAACTTCCCAACTTAAAATTTCCCTCATAACTTTGGCAGAAGAAGATATGAAAACAATTGTATTGATTACTCACAAATTAAAAGAAATTAAAGAATTTACCGAAATAGTTTCAGTAATGAAAAATGGAAAGATGGTAGCTAAAGATTTGCCAACAAATGATGTGACAGATAATCAACTTATTGAACTCATGATGGGTACAGTAAAAAAATCTACAATCAATAAAAATAATGAAATTGGCCAAACTAAATTAAAAGTTGAGAATATAAATTTTTTCGAATCAGTTAGCAATATAAAAAAACTCGAAGAGATTAATTTTCAAATTAAAGCAGGGGAAATTTTAGGTTTAGCTGGAGTCTCTGGGAATGGTCAAGTGGAGCTTGCAAATATCATTTCAGGCATTGAAAAAATTTTTGAAGGAAAAATAATCATTAACAATAATGATGTTTCAAAAAAAGGAGTACGTTCTAGAAAGAAACTTAATTTATCTTATATTCCTGAAAATAGACTTGGGGTTGGCTTAGCTCCTGGTGTTTCAGTGATAGATAACTCGATAGTAAGAGATTATTTTTTTACAAAACTTGGTCCACATTTATCAAAAAGTAGAACATCGAATTATTTGCAAAGCTTGATTAAACAATTTTCAATTAAAGCTCCCAATCCAAAAGCTGAAATATCTACATTATCTGGAGGAAATATGCAGAAATTGTTGATGGGTAGAGAATTAGTTGGAAATCCAGATGTAATAATTGCCTCCCAACCAACAAGAGGTCTAGATGTAAATGCAGTAAATGCAATTCATAACCTACTCATAGACCAAAGAAACAAAGGATCAGCAATTTTTTTAATTTCTGAAGATCTAGATGAATTATTTAAATTATCTCACAGATTACTAGTGATTTTTGAAGGTAAAATTGTAAAATCTTTTAACACTGCTGATGCAAACATCAATGATATTGGATTGGCCATGGCAGGTGTTAGTGAATAAATATACATTATCGAAGCGTCAGGTCGTAAATGAACTATCTACCTTTTATTCTTTCCTGCTGGGTTTTCTTATTGCCCTTATAATTGGTTCTGTTATTTTAATAATTCAGGATAAGAGCCCCGGTGACACTTTTTCACTTATGTTTAAATTATCAATTGGAAGTGTAAATAGTTTAAGCTCCTCTTTAAATAAAGCTACACCTCTAATTCTTGCAGGTTTAGGAATTGCGATAATAAATACTGTAAAGCTTTGGAATATTGGTGCAGAAGGACAAATATTTATGGGTGCTATTGCTGTAAATTTAATTTACATTAATCTTCAACTCTCCAACTCTACTTCATTTATTTTAATACTTTTATTTTCATCATTTCTAGGAGGCGCATTTTGTATACTAATTCCCGCTGTTACAAAGGTTCTTTTTGGTGTTAATGAAATAATTACAACATTGTTGACAAATTATATAGTTTTAGGTTTAACTATATATCTCGTAAATGGGCCTTGGAAAGATCCTGATTCATTAAATTTTCCTGCTGCAGCTTATGTAGGAAAAGAAGTATATCTGCCAAATATTTTTGGAAAATTAAGCTATGGTTTTTTAATTTGTATATTATTCACTGCTTTCGCTCATTATCTGAAAAACAATTCTGTTTTTGGCTATGAAATGAGAATTGCAGGCGGATCAGAAATGACTGCAATTTATGCAGGAATTAATGCTAAACAAAAAGCTTTTTTTGCAATGTTAATTGGTGGTGGATTTGCGGGATTAGCTGGCGGCGTAGAATTATTAAGTCAAACCCATCGAGTTTCAACAGGAATTTCACAAGGATTTGGCTATACAGCAATAATCGTGGCTGCAATAACCGGAATGCGTCCTATTGGTATTTTTTTGGTTGGATCTCTATTTGGAGCTCTATCTATTGGAGGTTCAGTGATTCAAACAATTGGGGTAAGCACATATATTGCCGATATCATCCAAGCATCTACGCTTTTTGGTGCATTAATAATTCAGTTTTTTTTCAATTATCAATTAAAAAGAGTTGATGATGGTTGATATACAATTTCTTGGATTGCTAAATGCAACATTGCAAGCTGCAACACTTTTATTTATTGCTTCACTTGGAGAGTTGATCACAGAGAAATCTGGAATTCTAAATCTTGGAGTAGAAGGAATGATATCAGTGGGGGCGGTAGCAGGATTTATGACTGCAGTTAATACCAATAATATTTTTCTTGCAATAATTGTAGGAGTCCTCTCGTCGGCAATCTTCGCTTCTATTCATGCAATAGTGACAGTTACTCTAAAACAAGATCAAACTGTTTCGGGTTTAATATTAACAATACTTGGTTTAGCTGTTTCATCATTACTAGGAAAAAATTATGTTGGTAAAAAACTTGAAACAAAGCTTGAAAGTCTTTTTTCTATCGAGAACCCGTCCAATGTTCTTGAAGTTTTTTTAAGTCAAAACATAATTTTTTATCTTGCAATTACATTTACAATCACTGTTTCTTATATTCTAAAGAACACAATGTTTGGTACAAGATTTCAAGCTGTTGGAGAAGATTCAAAAGCAGCTGACTCAATGGGGATTAATGTTACAAAAACACAGTTTATTGCTACTTGTATTGGTGGAGCTTTTGCCGGACTTTCAGGAGTTTACTTAACACTAAGTTACGTACCATATTGGACTGATAATATGACTGCCGGTAGAGGTTGGATAGCATTGGCGTTGGTAATTTTTGGAGGATGGAAACCTTATAGAACAGCCATAGGTGCACTTTTGTTTGGATTTCTTGAAGCTCTAGTCCCAAGATTACAAACATACGGTTTTGAATTAAATCCTTACATTGTAAAAATTACTCCTTATATAATAACAATTCTTGTTTTAGTCTTACTCACAATTTATAAAGGTGGAAAAACTGGTGCCCCCAAAAATATTGGAATTGCATTCTTTAGAGAAAATAGATAAATAATATAAATTACAAATCTTATTTGGTAATATAGATATAGCTTTAAACAATGTCAGTGAGCATTGAAAGGATAAGATGACTATAGACAAAATTCTATTTCGCCTCAGTAAAGAAATCATTGAATCTAATACAGATAATCCATACCTACTAGGTATACCTAAAAGAGGTGATCTTTTAGCTCAAAGGATATCCAATAATTTATCCAGCGAAAAATTTCAACATAACATTGGAAAAGTTGATTACTTGCCTTTTAGAGATGATTTAGATAAGAACCTGGAAAAAAATATTCTTGATATATCGCCTGAGGGTAGAGAAGTCATATTAATAGACGATGTTATCTATACAGGTAGAACACTTAGGGCATCTATTGAAGCTGTAATCCACTCTGGTCGACCGAAGTCTATTTCACTTCTATGTCTTATTGACCGAGGACACAGAGAATTACCTATTACCCCTAAATTTGTGGGTAAAAATATACCGACAAATCAAGATGAGTATGTTTCTGTTTTTTTGAAAGAAATAGATAATGAAGACAAGGTCGAGGTTACATAGAAATGAGACATCTCTTAGATTTTCAAGATATAAATAAAAATCGTCTAGAAAATCTAATTGAAAGAACCAGAAGTCTGGAAGTTAAACCAGAAAATCTAGACTGTATGGCCCTCTTAAAGTTTGACGAACCTTCAACAAGAACAAGACTCTCTTTTGCAGTAGCAGCAGAAAAGCTTGGAATTAAAACTTTCGAATCTTCAGATGTTATATCAGCAAAGCAAAAAGGGGAGATTCTTAAGCATGAAGTAGAGACATACGTTTCTATGGGTATTGAAATTCTAGTACTGAGGACAAAAGAAAATAATATTGATGATTATCGAGAATTTGAAGATATTGCTGTTATAAGTGCTGGTTTTGGGAATAAATCTCATCCAACTCAAGCACTGGTTGATATATCTACATTGTATAGTTTGAATAAAATTAATGAAAAACGAACCCCAGTAACTTATGTTGGAGATGTAAAACATTCAAGGGTGTTTGAATCCGGAAGACAGCTTCTAAATTTATTAGGCTTCAAAGTTGGTGTATTTACAGATAAAAATCTATTACCTGACAATAAAAATAACCTTGAAATTTATGAATCTTGGGATGAAGTATTTGAAAATTCTAACGCAATTGAACTTCTAAGAGTACAGAAAGAAAGATTACAAGATAATGAAGAAATAAACTTTGCTGAGTATATAAATAATTATCAGCTTACAAAAGATGTTTTGAATAAATCTCAAAGTGATATGGCTATTCTTCATCCAATGCCAATCAATATTGGAATTGAGATTTCTGAAGATGCTATTGAGGATAGCAAAATAAAATACAAGGACCAGCTCTCACACGCAATACCTTCACGGATTGTTGCATTCAAATATGTAAGGGATGAAATATGATTGAAATTGCTGGATTTATTGATCTCCACACCCACACAAGATATCCTGACAATGAGAAATTTCCTTTCATCGATATCGATGATTCAGCAATTAACGGTGGATTCTCAACAATACTTGCTATGCCAAATTCTGAAATACCCATTGACTCAATCAAGAACTTAAGAATTGCAGAGGAAATAGATAAAAAATTAAAAACAAAGGTACACCGTGTTGCCTCATTAACAAAAAATTTAGAAGGGAAAGAGCTTGTAAATTACAAAGAATTCATTGAAAATGGTATCACAATTTTTTCAGATGATGGAAAATCTCTTATTGATAATAATTTAGCTGATGAGGCATTTAAACAAATTAGCAAACTTGGTGGTGCAGTCTTTCAACATTGTGAAAAAAGTTGTCATTCTAAGCCTGGTGACATTGCTCCCCCAAATTGTGATACTAACTTGATTCCAATAAACAATGATGAGGAGCTGGAAGTTCTTGAAAGAGACTTAAGATTATCTGAAAAATACGGAACAAGATACCATGCTCAACACCTTTCAACTTTTGAAAGTGTTGAACTGATAAAAAAAGCCAAACAAGAGGGGCTTCCTGTTACTGCGGAAGTAACACCACATCACATACTTCTAAATAATGAAAATTTAGACACAAATAATGGGCTTTTTAAGATGTATCCACCCATAAGAACAGAAAAAGATAGAGAAGGATTAGTTGAGGGCTTACAGTCCGAAATTATAGATGTTATTGCTACAGATCACGCACCTCATAAGGCAGAAACTAAAAATGTACCTTTTAAGGACGCTAATCGTGGTGTTGTTGGTCTTGAATCTGCTTTCCCCTTGATTTATAGTGCAAATATTTTTGATATGGATCAAATATTAAAATTTTTAGTAGTAAATCCAACAAGAATACTCAATGAACTTGGTTATGAAATACCCAAAACAGTAAATACATGGAAAAAATCAAAGTCAGTTTTTATTACAAAATCAAAATTCAAAAATTCATTATTTGAAAATGAAAATATAGAAATTGAAAGAGTTCTATCAAGTGTATAAAAAAGCTATACTTCTGAATCAAAACGGTGATGAATTTCTTGGTTGGACAACTGAAACATTTAAGCCAACAACCGGAGAACTCATTTTCAATACAGCAATGACTGGGTTTGTCGAAATATTAAGTGATCCGTCATATATAAATCAGATTATAACTTTTACTTCATCGCACATAGGCAATTATGGTATGTCAAAAAATGATTTTGAATCCAATAAACCAAAAATTGAAGCAGCAATTGGAAATTCTTTTACAAGCTCTCCATCTTCATGGAGGTCTGAGAAATCAATAACGTCTTGGTTAAAAGAATATGAGATTCCATATAGTGGTGGATTTGATGTTAGAAATATTACAAAATATCTAAGAGACAATGGTTCAAGCATGTTTGCACTTGGTATTGATATTGATACAAAAGATTTAAAAGAAATTTTATCAAAAGCAAAAAATATTCTTGGTGACAGTTCAGCAATGACTGCAGGTAGCCAAAATAATAAAAACATTCCAACTGAAGGAAAGATTGGAATCATAGATCTTGGAGCTAAAAAAAGCATTATAAAAGTGCTTGAAGATCATGATTACAAAGTTGTAATGATCTCACCCTCTACAGCATCAAATGAGATATTAGAAATGAATCTTAAAGGTCTTTTGATTTCAAACGGACCAGGTGACCCTAGATCATTACTTACAGTCATTGATACAGTTCAGGATCTTATAGGAAAACTACCAATATTTGGAATTTGTCTTGGTCACCAAATACTTGGTTTAGCATGCGGTCTTGAGGTTAAAAAAATGCAATTTGGTCATCATGGTTCTAATCATCCAGTAGAAATTGAGGGTTCAAAAAGAGCATTAATTACTGCTCAAAATCATGGTTTTTCGATTGAAGATTTTGGTGATTCCATCAAACATGAAAATTTCGGGGATATAAATGTTTATGCAACAAATTTAAATGATGGGACTAATGCAGGAATCAGTATTTGGGACTCAATGGCGTACTCTGTTCAATTTCATCCTGAATCTGGACCTGGTACAACTGATGGATTGCAAATTTTTAACCCTTTTTTTTGAAATGATTGAGAAAAACTATGCCAAAAAATAAAAAAATTAAGAGTATTTTGATAATTGGTTCGGGACCAATTGTTATCGGTCAAGCTTGCGAGTTTGATTACTCAGGCTCTCAAGCAGCAAAAGCACTTAAAAAAGAGGGGTACCGAGTAATTCTTGTTAATTCAAATCCAGCAACTATTATGACGGATCCGGAAATGGCAGATGCTACATACATCGAGCCTTTGACTCACAGCTATCTAAAAAAAATAATTGAAATAGAAAAACCCGATGCAGTCTTACCAACTTTAGGGGGACAAACTGCACTCAACTTATCGATTGAATTGGAAAAAAGTGGTGTTTTAAAAGAAAATAATGTGACACTTCTTGGAGCCTCAGCCAATGCAATTGAAATTGCAGAAAATCGATGGAAATTTAAAGAAGCTATGGATGGCGTTGGTATTAAAACACTTAAAGCAACTTACGCTAAATCTTTTGATGAGGGAATAAATGCAAGTAAAGAAATTGGTTTTCCATTAATGCTAAGGCCATCATTCATTCTCGGAGGTGGTGGAACAAGTGTAGTGAATAATGAAGAAGACTTTAAATCAAAATTATCTGATGCATTTAATGCATCTCCTACACAGGAAGTCTTAATTGAAGAATCAATTTATGGATGGAAAGAATTCGAACTTGAAGTTATGAGAGACAGTGAAGGTAATGGGGTAATCGTTTGTGGAATAGAAAATTTTGATCCAATGGGTATCCATACTGGAGACTCAATAACAGTAGCCCCTATTCAAACATTATCTGATAAAGAATATCAAACTATGAGGGACGAGGCGCTTCTTTGTTTGGATACTATTGGAATAGCGACTGGGGGAAGTAATGTTCAATTTGCTGTAAACCCAGAAAATGGCGAACGGAGAATAATTGAAATGAATCCAAGAGTATCAAGATCATCTGCTCTAGCTTCAAAAGCAACTGGATTTCCTATAGCCAAGTTCGCTGCCTTATTAGCAGTGGGTTATAACCTAACTGAACTTAAAAATGACATAACCGGAACAACACCTGCAAGTTTCGAACCCGTCCAAGATTATGTCGTAGTCAAGATTCCACGATTTGATTTTCCAAAATTTCCATCAACAGATGATATCTTGGGAACATCAATGCAAAGCGTGGGTGAAGTAATGTCTATAGCTTCCACTTTTACAGAAAGCTTAACTAAAGCCATTAGATCACTTGAGATTGGCAAATCAGGAATAAGAAATATAGACAATAGGTTTATTGGAATGCCAAAAGAGATTCTACAAGATGAGATCAGAACACCAAGGCCTAGAAGGATATTTGCAATTCTTGAAGCAATAAGAAGAAACTGGCCACTTCAAGACATAGCAAAAATATCTTCTGTGGACATATGGTTTTTACAAGAAATTGAAAAGAGCTTTAATGTTAATCCTGAAAACACACCCCCCACAGTTCTTAAAATGCTTGGATGGACGGAGGAAGATCTTGATAATAAAGAGGCTAAAAACGAATTGGAAAAAAATAGAGTTTATAAATTAGTTGACACATGTTCTGCAGAATTCGAGTCCAAAACACCTTATTTATATTCTACAAATGGTGTTAGCAACGACGATACAACAACTGACAAAAAAAAGGTCGTAGTTATTGGGTCAGGTCCAAATAGAATTGGCCAAGGAATTGAGTTTGACTATTGCTGTGTTCATGGGGTTAGTTCATTAAAAGAAAATGGATTTGAAGCAATAATGATCAATTCAAATCCAGAAACGGTCTCTACAGATTACGATACTGCAGACAAACTTTATTTTGAACCACTTACATGGAGAGAGATAAAATCTGTATTAAATAGGGAAAGGCCTGATTCAGTAATAATTCAACTTGGTGGACAAACTCCATTGAAACTTGCAAATAATATATCTAAGGAAGGCTTCAATATTGCTGGCTCGTCATTAGATGTAATTGATAAAACAGAAGATAGAAATTTATTTCAAAAACTATGTTTAGAGCAAAATATACGACAACCAGAATCTAGAATCGCAAAAAATGAAAATGAGTTAGTTGACGCTGTCAAAGAAATGGGTTTTCCGGTTTTGTTGAGGCCTAGTTATGTATTAGGTGGAAGAGCCATGAGGGTTGTGCAAAATAATGAAGAACTTGATAATTATTTAGAAATATTAGCAAGCGCAGATGAAGATGGTAATCCATTTAAATCTGGCCCACTTTTGGTTGATCAATTTTTAACAGATACTATTGAAATTGATGTTGACTTAATTTCTGATGGAAAAGAAGTTTATATTGCAGGAATTTTGGAACATCTTGAGCCTGCTGGAATACATAGTGGTGATTCTACAGCAGTCATTCCTCCTTTTAGTATTAATGAGGAGAATTTAAAAGAGATAAAGGAAAAAAGTAAAAAGCTTGCATTAGGTTTAAATGTAAAGGGCCTTCTAAATATCCAATTTGCGATTAAAGATGAAGAATTATACATATTAGAAGCAAACCCTAGGGCTTCAAGAACGATGCCATTTGTTGCTAAAGTAACAGGGAATCAAATTATTAAAGCGGGAACATTATTGATGCTTGGCTATTCAATTGATGAAGTAAAAAATAATACTGAATACTTGAGCAGTTCATTAAATAAAGTAGCAATTAAAAAAGCTATATTTCCATGGTCAAGATTTCCAGCAGAAGATACTATGTTAGGTCCAGAAATGAAAGCAACTGGTGAAGTATTAGGGATTGGAAAAGAGTTTGGAACTGCGTTAAATAAAGCATATGCCGCAGCAGGTGTCGAAATAAATAATAAAGAAAAAGGGATTTTTGTAACTTTAAGTGATGATGAAAAGCAAAATTTTATTAAGACAATAAATAAATATCTAGAACTTGGATTCACGCTTTACACAACTAGGGGAACAGGAGAATTTCTTAAAGCTAATGGTATTGATTCAGTAATAGTCGGTAAAGCTGATGACATTGGGAAAACTTCACTTACAATAATTGAAGATAAATTAGTTTCTTTGGTAATAAATACACCAACATATGCAAATGAATTGTCAGATGGTTGGAAAATTAGACGTTTATCGCATGAAACTGGTGTTGCCGTTGTGTCATCTGTAAGAGAAGCTGATGCATTTATTGAAGCATTTTTGAATCAAAATTTAGTACTAGATGATCTGGAGGTTATTCAAGATGTCAGTTAAACCAATTTTCTTTGCAATAGATGGTAAATCAATTGATGAATTTGAGTTTGAACTTAAGAGGTTAGAAGGTCACATTTATGGAATAAAAGTAGGGCTTGAGTTATTTATTTCTGAAGGACCATCTGTTGTAGAGAAATTAAAAAAACAAGGATGGAAAGTATTTCTAGATCTAAAACTGCATGATATACCAAATACTGTTAGAGAATCTACGAAAAGTGTAGCAAACCTTGGAGCAGATTTTTTAACAATTCATATTGCTTCTGATATCGAAGCCTTGATTGAAGCGTCAAATAATAAAGGTAACACTTTACAAATTCTTGGTGTTAGTAGTGCATTAACCAGTAGGGCTATGACTAACTCAGTAAGTGAAGAAATAAACAAAGAGTTTAAACAGGCTAAAGAATGCGGTGTTGACGGAGTAATTTGTCCAGCTTCAGAAATATCTAAAACAAAAGAGATATTTAATTTAATTGTAACCCCTGGAATACGTCTTAAAAATGATGACAAAAATGACCAAAAAAATGTTGCAACACCTAATTTTGCAATCAATGAAGGTGCAAAATATATAGTTATGGGAAGATCTATAAGAAATAATCTTGACTACATTATCAATGATTTAGAGTTATGAAAACATTTATTGCAGCACCTTTTGGAAATTATATTAAAACATCAAATTCAATCTCCGTTACTGGAAGCTGGACCATAGAAAAACGTAAAGGTCGTATAAAGCAAATTGTAAAAACATTGAGATATACCAAAAGAGGGTGGGTTAACAAAATAGGCTTAAGAAATCCGGGATTTGAATATGGTATAAAAAAACATAAAGAAAACGAGGTATTTTCAATAGCTGGAATTGATAAGGATGATTGGAAATTTTTTGCTGAAATGATTCCAAATGATACAAATCTAGAAGTCAATATGTCATGCCCAAATATTGAAAGCCACTTTACTTCAGGAATTGAAAGCTTCAGTTATGATTCTCGCCAATGGTATATTGGAAAGATTTCTCCATTAACAACTTTTGATGAACTAGAAAAATATATAAATGAATTTAATTTTAAACAAATCCATGCTTGTAATACTTTGCCCATTGAAAAAGGTGGTTTAAGCGGAAAAGAACTTATCCCATATACTGCTAAATTTATTGAGCATATAAAGCATTACTATCCTCATGTTGAGATTATTGCTGGTGGAGGAATATCTGAAAAGAGAGATATTGAGCATTATATTGAGTTAGGTGCAGATCACATAAGTCTTGGAACTGTATGTTTCAATCCAGTAAAGTTAGGAAGGTTATTATGAATTTATTTATTAGAGAAGATTTTATTTCTCACGCAGGTTTGCCGCTGACTTGGAAGGTAGAATGTGATGCGTTAAGTGAGGGTGATTATGAAGCGCTTGCAAAAATAGTTAGTGAAAAATTTAAATTTAAAGATGTTGTTGGTATACCTCGTGGAGGTATACCTTTTGAAAATGCCCTTAAACAATACGCATCTAATAACGAAAATGATCCTTTGTTAATTTGTGACGATGTATATACAACTGGTACATCAATGAGAGAGGTTTATCAAGAGGGTGCAATTGGTATTGTGGTTTTTGCAAGGAATGAGATTACAGATGATTGGATTAAGGCAATTTGGCAAATGTCAATCTAGCCTTCTAATTTACTAATTCTCCTTAGATATCTTTCTTCTTTAATTAACGTAGCGTCTAAAAAACTTTCAACAATATTTATAACATTTTCCTCATTTATATTATTTGTACCTAAACATAGAACATTTACATCATTGTGTTCAACACTTTGTATTGCAGTATCTTTATCAACTACATTTGAAGCTCTTATTCCTTTGATTTTATTAGCAGCAATTGACATACCTACACCGCTTCCACAAATCAATAATCCTCTAGAGGATTCATTATTGAGTACAAAATCACAAGCATCTTTTGCAAAGTCTGGAAAGTCGCAACTCTCTTCATTATTAGTTCCAAAATCTTTTATGTTAATTCCTCTTTTAAGGTTGTTAACAATATAATTTTTTAATTTGTATCCAGCATGGTCAGATGCAATTGCTAAATTTTGAATCATTAAATTAATTTTTCTATATTTAATAGCTCATCAATTTCTTCAATTGAAATCAAGTTTTTCTCAAGTAAAACTTCTTTAATAGTTTTGTTTTGTGACATTGCTTCTTTAACAACTTCAGCAGATTTGTCATAGCCAATTACAGGAACAAGAGCAGTGACTAAAATTGAATTTTTTTGAATATTTTCATCAAGCTTTTCTGTATTTGCTTCTAAATCATTAATTAATTTTTTTTCAAATACATCAGTACTGGTAGTCAAAAGCTCAATACTTTCAAGTAGATTGTGTGCCATAACAGGTAACATTGTATTCAATTCAAAGTTCCCATTTGATGAAGAAAAGGTAATTGTGTTGTCATTTCCTATTACTTGTGCAGAAACTTGCATAACCACTTCAGGTATTATAGGATTAACTTTTCCAGGCATGATTGAAGAGCCAGGCTGTAATGCAGGAATAATTAGCTCATTCAGTCCAGAGACAGGTCCACTACCCATCCACCTAATATCATTTGCAATTTTAAACATAGATACAGCAATTGCTTTTAAGCAACCTGACAAATGAACAATTTCTTCTCTAGATCCCTGGCGAGTAAAATGGTTTTCTACTTCAACAAAATTAATACCTAATGATTTTGAAATCTCTTTTGCAACATCTTTACCAAAATTATCTGGTGCATTGATTCCTGTACCAACTGCTGTACCACCAATAGCCAATTTACTGGCATTTATTAGTGATAATTTAATATCTTCTAGTCTCTCTGATAAAAGTGCTGAATATCCGCTAAATTCTTGTCCAAGGGAAACAGGCGTTGCATCCATTAAATGAGTGCGTCCATTTTTGTATACTTTTTCCCATTTTTTGGCTTTATCTTCGAGCGATTGAATTAAACTCTCAACTGCTGGAATCAAATTTTGAACAATTTCTGTTACAGCTGCGACATTAGTAGCTGTTGGAATTACATCATTTGATGACTGACTCATGTTTACGTGGTCATTTGGATGAATATTTTCACTTAAACTTTCTGAAGCAATTTTTGAAATTATTTCATTAGCATTCATATTTGTTGAGGTGCCTGATCCAGTTTGAAATATATCCACTACAAAATCTTTGTCATGATCACCATCTATTACCTGTTGTGCTGCATCAATAATAGAATCTGCAAAATTCTTATCTAATAATTTATTATTTTGATTTACTTTTGCACAAGCTTTTTTAATCTCACCTAATGCTTTAATAAAGGATCTGGAAAATCTAAGGTTTGATATTGGGAAATTTTCTACTGCTCTTGCTGTAGAGGCTCCATATTTAGCATTTATTGGAACTTGAAACTCTCCCATTGAGTCTTTTTCAGTTCTAAATTGTTCTGTCATTTACTGTTCCTGATATTGAGTGTATCCACCAGAATCGACTTCTTCAATAAGTTCTTTAGATCCTGATTTCACGACATTTCCTTTTATTACAATATGAACTCTATCAACATCTAAGTATCTTAAAATTCTTGAGTAATGTGTGACTAATAGATAAGAGGTTTCATCATCTCTATTTTCATTAATTAAATTAGCTACTGTCTTGATAGCGTCGATATCTAAGCCAGAATCAATTTCATCTAACAATGCTAGTTTTGGTTTTTTTAATGCAAGCTGGAAGAGTTCAGAACGTTTTTTTTCACCACCTGACAAATCAACATTGACTTCCCTATCTAAAAACTCTTCAACATTAAATTTCTTAGCAACAGAAATTATTTCATCTTCGTTCAATCCCCCTGTTGAAGCCATAACAAACTCCATTAAAGATACTCCGGGCAGGCCAACGGGATATTGATAAGATTGAAATATTCCATCCTCTGCTCTTTCAAACTGTGGCTTTCCTAGTATTTCACTACCATTAAGTGTTACTTCACCATCGGCGTTAAAGTCTGGGTTACCCATTAAAACATGGCACAATGTGGACTTACCAGAGCCATTAGGTCCCATAACCGCGTGGAGGTCACCTTTGCCAATTTCTAAATCCACCCCATTCAAAATTTTTACATCACCAATGTTTGCATGTAAATTACTAATCTTAAGCATCTAAATTTTCCTTAATTACTAGAGAATCTCCATCTATCTCAGTTGTAAAAACGGTAACCGGTTTTGTAGCTGGTAAAGTTAAAGCTTCACCTGTTTTCAAATCAAACTCTGCACCATGAAGAGGACACTCTACTTTACAATCATAAACCTCTCCATCTGCAAGATCAGCTTCGGAATGAGAGCACATATTTTGAATAGCGTAATAATCTTCATCTACTTTAAACACTGCTACAGTAGTGCCATTTATATCTATTTTTGCAACAGATGTATTTTCAAATTCTGAAAGCTTAATGGTATTCATGCTCACTTTGATCTTTCCAGTACATTTAAATATTTTTGCATAATTTCCTCAGAAACTTTATCAGAGATAGTTTCCCAACCATCTTCACTGATTACTTCATTAAAGAAACCTTTGATTAGTAGTTTTTCTGCTGAAGTTTTATCAATACCTCTTGACATAACGTAATGATATAAATTCTCCTCAATAGGCCCAACAGATGATCCATGGCCACATATAACATCATCACATAAAATTTCCAGATTAGGAACCGACTGAGCACTTGCAGTTTCTGATAGTAATATATTTCTATTTTCCTGGTGAGATTCAGTTTTTTCAGCACCCTCTGCAATGTGTATTGTTCCTGTAAAAACTGATCTACTTTCATCACCTAAAACTCCTTTGGTTAACATATTTGATGTAGTTCTTTTTGCTATATGATTTACAAAAACTCTATTGTCGTGAACTTGAGCTTTTTCTCCAAAATAAACACCGTCTATATTGAACCCTGCTCCGTCACCTATTAAGTCGACATCTATCCTATTTCTAGAAAATGAACCACCAGTACTTACAGTATGTATATTGAAAAACCCATCTTTTTCAACTCGTGCAAAAATTGAATTTATAATATCTATCTCTTTTGGAGTATCAGCATCAATAATCAATTCCAAATTGGAGTTACTATTTATTAAAACTTCAATAATTGAATAAACATCCGCATTTAAAGAATCTCCAAACTTTATAGATAATTTTGCTGTGACATTCTTTTCAACATTTATTCCAATATAGGGAGTGGATAAACCTGTATTTTGTAGATTGAGTGTTACAAATTCTTGATTATTTTCTTTAAAGTCAATAATTATTCCACCATTACACTTTTGATATTGTTGCGCCAAAAATCTATCAACAGGTCTTAAAGCATAATCAGTAATCAATGGCTCAGATACATCATTCAGATCGGTAACACTAAAAGTCTCATTGTCTTTACAAATAAACTCATTTGAATTAAATACAATGTCAAAATCTTTGTTTTCAACTAATTCATTATTTTCTTCATCAACTTTAAAGTTATTTATTGATTCAGATATGTTTGTGTATTTCCAATCTTCATCTTTTGTTGATATTTCATTCAATGAGTTATAAGGCTCTGAAATTAGTTTTTTTGAAAACACTTTATTATTCAATTTTTATGAAACCTTAACCTATTGCGCCAGCTTCTATCATATTAAGTTCTATAAGTTGGTTGAATTCCATTGCATATTCCATAGGCAAGGTTTTCGTAAATTCTTCAACAAAGCCAGCAACAACCATAGATGTTGCTTCAGCTTCAGAGAGGCCTCTACTCATCAAATAAAATAACTGATCTTCACCAACTTTTGAAACAGTAGCCTCATGACCAATCTCAGCAGTAGATTCTTCAATCTCCATATAAGGATATGTATCGGATCTAGATTTATCATCTAATATTAACGCATCACATCTTACAAAACTTTTAGCAGTTTCAGACCCATCCTCTACTCTTACCAAACCTCTGTAAGCACCTCTTCCCCCACCTTTTGAAATTGATTTTGATGTGATTAGTGAAGTCGTTTCTGGAGCCAAATGTACCATCTTTGCTCCAGTATCTTGGTGTTGGCCTGAGTTAGCAAAAGCTACGGATAACACTTCTCCATGAGCACCTGGTTCCATTAAATAAACAGAAGGATATTTAACTGTTAGGCCTGAACCAAGATTTGCATCAATCCATTCCATTGTTGCATTTCCATAAGCTTGTGCTCTTTTTGTGACTAGGTTATAAACATCATTTGACCAGTTTTGGATTGTTGTGTACCTACAAGTCCCAGATGCTTTGACAACAATCTCTACAACTGCGGAATGTAAAGCATCGGTTGTATAAACAGGTGCTGAACAACCTTCAATGTAATGTACAGAAGCTCCTTCGTCGACAAGAATTAAGGTTCTCTCGAATTGACCCATATTTTCTGCATTAATTCTAAAATATGCCTGCAGAGGATCTTCTACATGTACACCTTTTGGGACATAAATGAAAGATCCACCTGACCAAACAGCTGAATTTAGTGCAGCAAACTTGTTGTCACCTGGAGGAATAACTGTTCCAAAATATTCTTTGACTAATTCCGGATACTCTCTGACTGCTGTATCCATGTCACAAAATAATACGCCTAATTTTTCTAAATCTTCTCTATTTTTGTGATAAACAACTTCGCTCTCATATTGTGCTGTAACTCCAGCAAGATAGGTCCTCTCGGCCTCAGGTATACCAAGTTTTTCATAAGTTTGTTTGATTTCTTCTGGTACTTCATCCCATGAGTCTGCTTGATCTTCAGTAGGTTTTATGTAGTAATAAATATCATCAAAATCTAATTGACTTAATTTTTCTTTTGCAACCCATTCTGGCATAGGCTTATCGAGAAATCTTTTATATGCTTTAAGTCTGAAATCAAGCATCCATTCGGGTTCATCCTTAATTTCAGACATTTTACGAATTATTTCTTCACTTAAACCTTTTTCAGGTTTAAACACGTTTTTTTCAGGGTCAGACCACCCTAAAGAGTATTTTCCTAAATCAATATCAACATTTGCCATTACCTTATATTAATAAAGTGCTGAGCCAATAAGAAAAAGTATTGATTTAAATTATTTTTTGTTTTTGATTACTCTCTTATTATGCCTGCTTTTTTTATTAATCCAATAAATGAAGAACATATTGAGTTGTTAAATAGACTTGATGCGCAAAATCAAGATTTAAGGGTATTTGTATCAGATAAAAATTCACAAGATTTTATCGATAAAATTCCCGGTAAAAAGGCCATCGGTGATATAACAGATGATTCACATATTTCTACAGCATCTGAGGGAGCATATTGTGGAATATTTTTCGAAGAACAAAACAAGAAATTGAGTGAAATTTTTGTAAATGCAATTCAAAATTCAAATATGCAAAGAATTTTATGGATTTCAAAAAAAGAACCTAGAAATAATATTTTAGAGATTGATAATCTTACTTATATTAAACATTCAAGCGAAGATGATTATTTTAATACGGTATTAAGTCTTGAAGAAGTTGAAGAAGTTAATGAAAAATTTATTGACTTAAAATAAATTTAAACCATGAATCTTTTATATATTGATAAACATCAAATGACTTACCTATATAAAATTTAGATATGAAAAAAAGTTCCTTTTTCAAAAGTGGATCTGGCTCGAGAAAAGCTTTTGTATCAAGCTTTCAAAATGAAAAAGAACTAAAAGAAATACATCAAGATAATAATACCTCCTCTGTTAAAAATAAAATATTCAACAAAAGTTCTGAAAGTATGGAAGAACTTGTTGATAACTGTGTTTCACTTACAGTCACTTCACCTCCATACAATATTGGAAAAGATAGTGACTTAGATTTAAATGACGAAGAATATTGGAAAATGATAAATAAAGTTTTTTCAGAAACTTATAGAGTTACAAATTCTGGAGGAAGGCTTGTAGTAAACGTCGCGAATTTAGGTAGAAAGCCATATATTCCGTTTTCAAAATATTTTACAGATGTTCTAATTGAAATTGGTTTCATTATGAGAGGTGAAATTATTTGGCAAAAGTCCAAAGGAGCAAATGCAAATTTTGCCTGGGGAAGCTGGCTGTCAGCCTCAAATCCAGTCATCAGAGATATACACGAGTACTGTCTTGTTTTTTCAAAAGATTCAATGAAAAATTCTAGCGGAGGAATTTCAACAATTGAAAAAGATGAGTTTATGGAATCTACATTATCAATATGGAATATTAATCCCGAAAAGGCAAAAAAAATTGGCCATCCAGCACCATTCCCTGTTGAGCTTCCAAAGAGGTTCATCAATCTTTACAGCTTTAAAAAAGACTTAGTTCTTGATCCTTTTATTGGAAGTGGCACTACAGCAATAGCATCTAAACAACTGCAGAGAAATTATGTAGGTTATGAAATAAACAAAGATTATATTGAAATAGCTGATAAAAGGTTGCGAGCAGAAACTAGTTAACTAAGTTCCAAGCTGAAAATAATTCTTGATAGATTTCATTATCTTTTAATAAATTTTTATGATTATCGAAACCTACTAATTTTCCATTGTGCATGACCATTATTTTTTCTGCGTTAATTATTGTTTCTAATCTATGTGCGATGACAATTGAAGTTTGATATGCAAGTAATGTATCTGTCGCGTCAAGAATAGAATTTTCTGACTCAATATCAAGATTCGCAGTAGCCTCATCAAAAACAATTATCTCTCTCTTGGCCAAAACAGCTCTTAGTAATGCTATAAATTGCCTTTCTCCAGCTGAGACATTAGCCCCTCTTTCACCAACTTCTTGGTCTAATCCATTTTCATATCTTTCAAACCAATCAAGTACTCCGATTTCTTGAAGTTCTTGTTCTAAATTAATACCTTCCGGATTTGAATATATTAAATTGTTTTTAATTGAACCCCTAAATAAAAAGCTTTCCTGGGGTACATAAGCAATATTTTTTCTGGCCCATTTTTGTGAAACTTGTCTTGATGATTCACCATAAAAATTAACATCCCCTTCGTTAGGTAGATAGAACCTTAAAATAAGTTTTGCTATAGTGCTTTTTCCAGCACCAGTCTCCCCGACAATCGCAATTTTTTCACCTTTATTAATAGAGAATGAAACATCATGTAAAACCCTCTCTCTACCGTAAGAAAAGTTAACTTTATCAAACTCAATTACATTGTTATTTTGCATATCTGGAGTAGTTGTTCCGGTATTACTAAGCACAGGCTCTTCATCTAAAATAGAAAAAACTTTTTTCATAGATGATCCCGCAGATCTCAATAAGTCATAATTAAATGACAACATTATTAATGGATCAAAAAAATAGTTTAAGTAAAAAAGTAATGCAACTAGTTCTCCAACACTCAATGTTCCTTGGTCAATTCTTTGCGCAGCAAACCAAATAACAATTGCAATAGAAGTTACTCTAGTTATTTCTAAAAATGGAAAATAGAAGGCAATATTTTTAGCAGATTGCATATTAGCTTTAAAATGCTCATTGTTTACTTCCTTAAAATTATCTAACTGAGATGTTTCGTCTGCGTAGGCTTGTATAATTCTTACGCCAGAAATACCTTCTTGCAGTGAGGATAAAACCTGTCCAATCCACTCTCGAACAGACCAATAAGCTTTATCCGCATAATTTCTGAAAATTTTAGTTGCAATTCCAAGTAGCGGAAGAATTAAAAATGACAAAAATGCAAGTCGAACATCAACAAGAAAAACGGCAATTGTAGCTCCAAAAATTGTAAGCAAGGCAGTAATAATGCTACTTGCACCTTCTCTTGCAAATTCATTTAAGCTTTGCATATCTGATGTCATTCTTGCAACCAACACACCTGTTTTGTTTTTTTCAAAATAATTAATATCTAATGATGAGAGATGTCTAAAGAGTTTCTCTCTTACTCTTCTTACGTATAGTTCTCCAACCAATCCAATAGATAAGAGTGCTTTGCTAGCTACAAAATATAAAGCAATGAGTGTTAAAAAATAATAAAAGCTTTGCTCGAGTAGGTAGTTATAGTCTGACTTAAGAACCCCATTATCTATTCCTCTTGAAATTAATTGGGGACCAATCATTCTAATTAGAGTTGCAGCCATAGCAATTAAAGAGCTGTATAAAAATGGTCTATTTACCTCTGGAACTAATTTGTAAGACCGAAAGAAAGTATTATCTATCATTTTTGTATATCCAGCGATTCATTTTCTAAAAACAAAGATTTATAACTTTCGACATTATCTATTAATTCTGTATGTGTACCTTGCGCTTTGACAGACCCATTCTCAATAAAGACTACCTCATCGCAAAGCTCTATTGTTGGGGCTCTATTAGTGATAATTAACGTAGTCATATTTTTCATAACAGCTTGCAATTCATTCCTAATTTCCTCTTCTGTTGATGCATCAACAGCGGAAAGAGCATCGTCTAAAATGAGTACCCTTGGTTTTCTTAGAATTGCTCTTGCTAAAGCTATTCTTTGTCTTTGACCTCCAGATAATCCATAACCTCTTTCACCAACTTTTGTTTCATAAGACTCAGGTAATAATGAAATAAAGTCATGTGCTCTTGCAGTTAAAGCTGCTTTTTCAACTTCTTCTTGAGTGGCATTATCTAGGCCAAGAGATATGTTTTCTCGCGCTGAATTCGAAAATAAAAAACTCTCTTCAAAGGCCAAGCTAACATTGCTTCTTAGTTCATTGAGTTTTAAATCATTAATATTGATGCCATCAATTTCTATAGACCCTGATTCTATTTCGTATAGACGTGGAAGTAAATAGGCCAAAGTTGACTTACCAGAACCAGTAGCTCCAACAATTGCTACTGTTTTCTTTCCATCTATAGTGAAGCTTAGATTATCAAATATTTTTTCCTTACCATATTTGAAATTTACATGATCGAATGTGATACTTCCATCGCCATCAGTTGGAAGAGTTTTTGTTGATTCATTATCTGTAATTAATGGCACCTCATCTAATAACTCTAAAATTCTTGTACCTGCTGAAACACTCGATGGAATTTCAGATAAAAACCAAGCTGTAATTCTTAACGGCCATAAAAGCAAAAAAACGTATTGTGTAAAAGCAATAAATTCTCCTAAAGAAATTAGTTCATTTATTGATAAATATCCACCAAGCAGTAAAACAGCTAGGGTGATAACCATTGGAATCAATTCAAACATTGGGATAAAGCGAGTTCTAAGTTTTAAGTAATCGAGGGATGTGTCATAAATGCTAGATACAGCAGACTCAACTTTAGTAGAGGCGTACTCTTCATTGCCAAATGCTTTTACTACTCTAATTCCACCTAACTGCTCTTCTACTTCAGTAGTCATGTTTGCTTCTGCTTCTTTAACCTTCAAAGATACATCTAGTGCTTTTGAAGAAAAATTCGATGCTAGCCAGAGTACCAACGGGATAGATAGTATAACAATCGCTCCTAATGGAATACTGAGGGTTAAAAGAGTTATGCTGAGAATGAGCAGCAAAAATATATTCGCTGTTGCAAGAGGTGCAATTGCAAAAGCAAGCCTTACCTGTGATGCATCACTTGATGCTCGAGCCATTAGTTCACCTGTGGGAACTTTATCATGATAATTAAATGCTAACTTTTGCATGTGAGTAAAAATTTTATTCCTGATACCAGCTTCTACGTTATATGAAACATGCATTCCGAAGTATCTTCTTGTACCAATTGATATCGCTCTTGAGTATCCTGCAAGGATCATAAACGAAATTAAAATTATCAGATTCCTTTGGTTGCCAGTAACAATTCCTTCATCAATAATTACTTTTATTAAATATGGTTGAATAACTACAAGAAAACACCATAAGACAGCTGATGACATTGCGATTATAAAATTTCTTTTATTATCTATAATTTCTGCTTTGTAAAAATTTAATGCTTTTTTAAATTCTGGGGTTTTAAAGACTTTAAACATATTTAATAATGATAAATGGGTTAAAAATTTAAAAATATCCTAATAATACTTTGTGCATTATTTCACAAGCATATTATCGTTTTACATATGTCTAACGTACTAGATAGCAAAATAGAAAATGTATTGGATTCCGCTGATCGTATGTTTATTGCGACTAGTGTTGGTGGAAACTCTTCAGGAGCTTCTGTATTTTTCAGCAGAGATGGAGAAGATTTATTATTCTTTACATTCCACCCCACTCGTAAGGCAGAGCAAATAAGATTGAACCCTCGCGTTCATGTTGTTATATGGCCTAAAGGCCAAGAAGGAATTGAAGGTCTTCAAATTGACGGAGAATGTTACAAAATAAAAGATGAAGATGAGAAAAAAAGAGCTTATGAGTTAGTTCTTAAAACTACTGAAGCTTTTAAAGAATATATGGAAGACGAATTTTTAATCAAAAATGATGTTGTTGGTTATTACAGAGTAAAACCAACAACAATCAAATACGTAAATTTTTATGAAGAAGAACAATTTCAATGGAAGACGATTCCAGGAAATAAAACTTCCGCTATTAAAATGGCTTTCAAGCTTGGTCTCAAACGAATAGGGCTTTGGCTTAGAACAATTAGAGCGCCTTTCTTAACAGCAACATTTGCACCAATCTTTATTGGAGCTGCTGTTGCATGGAATGATTTGAGAGACGCTGGGTTAGAATCTTCATGGTCATGGAGAATGTTTTGGTTAGTATTAGGAGGTGCTTCTCTAGCTCAAGTTGCTACGAATGCATCAAATGATTATTTTGATCATACTTCTAATGCAGACGAAATAAACAAAGTACCAAGTCCTTTTAATGGTGGGAGTAGAGTAATACAAGTTGGCTTAATGACACCTGGACAAGTCTTAATCACAGCACTTGTGAGTATTGCAGGTACCGTAGCTATTGGTTTATATCTTAACCAACAAGTTAGTGGTTCATTATTTGGTAATACTCCTATTTTATGGACTGGTATTATAGGAACATTTTTAGCTCTTGGTTACACAGGAGATCCTGTCCGATTAGGATATAAAGGATTTGGAGAGATAGCAATTGCATTAGGTTTTGGTCCCGTAATGGTAATGGGAGCACATTATGTTCTGACAGCATCTATTCATGAAAATGTAGTCTCAAATTGGAACTGGATAGAAGCATTGATTGCATCTGTGCCAATTGCAATTCTTGTTATGTTGATTGTATGGATTAATCAATTCCAAGATGCGCCATCAGATGCAGCTGTAGGAAAAAATACCTGGGTAGTCAGGACTGCAGAAAAAGGTGAGTGGATGAAACTTGAAAAACCACTCAGGCTATATAAACAATTTATGATCGAGGCTTTTGTTGCAGTAGCTCTGGTTGGAGCGCTAAGTTTCTTTACAGATTTTGGAACTGTATATGCTTTCATGGCTCTTATCCCCACAGCGTTGGTATGGAAAGCGTTCAAAATGGCTGATGAGTGGATGATTAAATGGAATAATCCAAATGCAGATAGACAAAAAGTTCCTTACGAACTTTTGTTAGTCAACGTATCCACGATTGGAATTCATTTCTTAACAGGAATTCTCTTGGCTGTAGCTTACATACTGTAATTGACTGAAAAAGCTAACTTTTCAAACATATATAAGTTCTACGATTTGATAAACACTGTTTTAACTCTTGGTTTTGATAAATCTTGGAGAAAAAAAGCAGTAAATAATCTTATCGGAACTTCAGTCCTTGATTTAGGAAGTGGAACTGGTGCTGCTTTTGACCAGCTCCTTAATTTTGAAACTACTGCTGTAGATCCAGATAAAAAAATGTTGGAGTTAAATACATTTGAAAATAAAGTTCAAGGCTTTGCTGAAGACTTGCCTTTTGAGGACAATAGTTTTGATAATGTTTTTTGTAGTTTTGTGTGGAGAAATGTATCAGATACAAATAAAGCTCTTCATGAAGTATATAGAGTATTAAGGCCTGGAGGAAAATTTGTACTTCTTGATATGACAAGACCTAAAAACCCTTTCTTAAGGATGCTACATAAAATTGGGACTTTCACAGTACTGCATATAATTGGTCTTGTTACGTTGAATTTAAAAGAGTACAGATTTCTTTATAATTCTCTAGACTTTTATCCGCAGCCAGAAGAGCATTTAAATAAAGATAATTTTATAGACCTCAAAATTGAAAGAATGGGGCTTTTTAATTTTGTCTACCTTGCAGTGTTTACTAAATAATTTTTTATAAAACTATTATTTATTGATTTGCTAAAGCTATAAGTAATTGTCCAACTTGATCTTGTGGCAAGTTACCAGTCCTTCTAGCAACGACCTTTAAATCTTTATCTAAAAATACCCAGTACGGGAAAGAGTTAACACCATATGCCGTTCCAATGTCTCTATCTGTATCATAAATCTGTGTTTCAGACCAACCTTCTCTCTCAAGCCAGTCATGAGGTGGATAATTATCTCTTGATCTATCAATTGATGTTGCAACAGCAATTATTTCTACACCCTGAGGCACGCCCACTACATCGATGTACTCTTGCATTACAGGAACCTCTTTTTGACAAAATCCACACCAATGGGCTAGAAACAGAAGTACCTTTGCATTCCCATCTTTTTTAAGAGTGACAATTTCAGAGTTTTCATTTGGACCAGAAAATATTGGTGCTTCAAGACCCCTTGCAACATTGTCATCATTTTCTCCAGCAAATTCTGGTAAGCCCTGACCTGTGATCGTTGTTTCTCCTTCAGGTAAATTACCATCTAAAGGCTCATCAACTAAGGTAACACCGATTGCAACCGCTAAACCTATTACAAGGACTACTGCACCTATGATGATAAAGTTTCTATTCAACTGTTTCCTTTCTCGAAATATCATAATACAACAACGACAAGAATATTGTTAAAAATCCTGTTGTAGCCATGACAGGTATACTGATAAATCCAAATATATCTACGTATTTTAAATTACAAGGAACATCAATAGCACAAGAGCCTCCTCCTCCACCACCATTTTGTAAATATATGTGATATATACCTATTACAGCACCAACAAGACTAATATAACCTGCCTTGATTACTGATTTGTTAAATAAACCTATTACTAAAAATAGGGCTACTGGATACATAAGATAACGTTGATACCAGCAAAATCTACACGGTATAAAACCCACAACTTCAGAATAAATGACACTGCCTATTGAACTGAAAAGTGCAACACTTGTTGCAAAATTATAAAACTGAT
>QCNO01000006.1 GCA_003213165.1 OCS155 cluster bacterium AG-426-D23 | reverse complement strand
TCATTAACTTTGCTACGTTAGGTTTTTTTAAATATTTCAATTTTTTTGTTACTAGTGTTTCTGACTTACTTGATCTAATTAATATTCCATATCAAATATCAACTCTCAAGATTATCTTGCCAATAGGAATTTCTTTTTACACATTTCAATCTTTTTCATACGTATTTGATATTGCCTATAAAAAAATAAGTCCTGAAAAAGATTTTATAACTTTTGGCTGTTTTGTTACTTTTTTTCCTCAAATTATTGCAGGACCAATAGAGAGAGCAAATAATATCATCCCTCAATTGAAATTGAATAGAATAGTAAATCTTGACAATATCATGATGGGGTGCAGTTTAGTTTTACTTGGGTTAGCAAAAAAAATATTGATCTCTGATTATTTGGCAATATATGTAAATAAAGGGTTTAATCCAGGAAATTCAGGAATCGAATTTTTAAATTTTAATTCTCTATCAACCTTCCTAGTAGTATTGGCTTTTACTTTTCAAATATATCTCGATTTTTCCTCTTATACAAATATAGCCAGAGGCATAGGGAAAGTGTTGAATATCAAACTTGTAAAAAACTTTAATTATCCATATTTGTCAAAAGACTTTCACAGTTTTTGGAGTAGTTGGCACATGTCTCTTACAAGTTGGTTTAAAGATTATTTATATATTCCATTAGGAGGAAACAGAATTAGTGAATTAATAACACAGCGGAATGTGTTATTTGTGTTTGTTGTCTCAGGATTATGGCACGGTGCAAATTATAATTTCTTAATTTGGGGATTTCTGCATGGCTGTTTTTATATAGTTGAAAATTTAAAATTCTTAAAAAGGTTTACAAACCACAGGTTGTGGCGTTATATTTCAATGTTTTTAATAATTATTTTATGGGGTATTTTTAGAGCAGAGGGACCTAACCATGCTTATTTGATGTTTATAAATATATTTAAATTTAGTTCTGAAGGTTTGAACATATTAAATAATCAGTTTTTGTATGTTTTGATATTGTCCTTTATTTTTATTTGTTTAGAAAAACAAATTGTTAAATATGGTTATAAGATCTCTACAATAATGCCTAGATTTCCAATAATTTGTGGAATTATTTTTGCAGTTTTGTTTTCAATAATTTTTATTTTTCAAGGGGAGGTTAATGAATTCGTTTATTTCCAATTCTAGAAAATTTATTGTTAGCTTATTAACTTCAATGTTGATATTCAATTTTTTGGTTTATTATTTAACAAAGGATAATCGTATTCCAGAATTTGGCACCCAAAGAGTCATGACGTCAAAAATAGTCTCATCATACAAATGGGAATTGATAAGTGACAAGAAAGATATTATCTTTTTAGGTGATAGCTCTTGTTTTTCAATGTATATACCTGACGTTAATGAATTAAATTTGTGCACCGATGGCTCATCTACACCACAGGATGATATTCTGAGAATAAGTAATTATTTTGAGAAAGAAAAATTTGAGGCTGAAAAAGTTATATTTTTACAAACTTTTACTGGCTGGATGTCAGAAAAAAATGATTTAAGATTTGACTCACCTACAAAATATAATCAACTTAGCGAAAGCTTAATAGCAAATACACCGATAGGTGTGTCGTCCCTTAAGTCTCAAATGACAGTATTCGATATTAAAGAAGTATTAAAAATAAATATCCCAATATACTCTGAAAAATCGACTCTAAAAGAAAAGTTGCAAAATAATACAATAGACTCGATAAATAATTTTGATGGAAAAAATTTATCTTACAACTCTTCAATTAGTAACGGTCATCTTGAATACATTGCTAACGAAGAAGTGACTCTAGCAGAGATAGAAAATCATTTAAATACCTACTTTCCTATAAGTTATATAAGTAAAGGTTTTGAAGATGCTTCTGTTTGTAATGTAAGTGATTATGAAAAAAAAATTGTTAACTATTTGATTCAATTATCAAAGAAATACAATTTTGATCTTATAATTGGAATATCTCCAGTTAGTTCAGAACTATCTTCAACCAAAACTTATTCAGAGTGCGTAGAGTATTTATATAATGACTTAGTAAATAGTTTTTCAAATATAAAAGTCGTTGATAGTCATAACTTTGTTTTTTCAGCAAAGGAGTCTGTATTGACTAACCATACAAATTTAGAAGCAGCAAAACGATTTACAAAATATTTTAAAGATAAATTTCTTAAATAATTTAAGTTTTTTTCCAGATATCAAACACACTAAAAATATTATTTGAGTGTAAATGGTGAGAGCCAAGAATACGTTTGTCAAAAAATTTTCTATGAACAGAAAACATTGTTTCTAAATAATTATTGGTATCCAACATTTCAATTTTGTTTAATGAAAAATTTTCACCATATTTTTTGTAAAAACCAAACGCTTGAGAAACCCTAAATACATCACTTCCATCAAATACTAAGCCCGCATTTCTTGCCTTATTGGAGTCCATAATTATTGGATTATTTTTATGAGAAATCCACTCACCGTCTAGTAAATTTTCAGAATAATATAAATTCATTTGGTAATTGTGATTATTAAGCCTCAGAGGATCTTCATTCGTCATTAGCCACCATTTATTATCTTTTTGAAAAATCATGCTGTCGGCGGCGTCTATATTATCAATTAAGACCTCTTGTAGTCTCCAGTCCAAAGGAAAGTTCTGGCATTTATACAATCTAATATCTCTATTTTTGGAGCTCTCTGGAACCATATAAATCTCGTTGTTAAATTCAAAAATATAAGGGAAAGATAAGTGAAAACTTTCTTCTAGTGCTGTTCCAAGAAATACATATCCTTTTTCAGATAGTTCGTATACATTTATTTTTGCTTTTTTTTCTGAGTAGTTAAAGCACTCTACAAAACAGAAGTTTTTATTATCTTTTTCAATTACGAAAGGATCGGCATTAAATGTACCTTCTTCGTTTTCAATAAAAATTGATTTTCTATATTCAAGATTCCCCCAAGTATTTTTTTGAAAACCAACTTGATATCTATTATTTTTATTGTTGAAATTTAAATCATTAAGTTTATTTTGAATTCTCATAAGAATATATTTTATTAACTGATAGTTTGTTGGATTTCTGTAAACTTTATCGGTGTAAGGAACATTTTTAATGAAATTAGGTAGCTTTTGATTTGTGGCTATTTTTTTCAATGTTTGTTTTAAATAAAAATATGATCTGAGATTTAATTCTGCTCTATTCAGCAACCAAGTTTTTTCTGTTGAAATTTGTCCCCTAAACAATAAGTTTCCATTATCTAAATTTTCTGTGAGCTGTTGAATTATAAACCCTGAATTTGGTTCTTTATTATACACTTCCCAAAATCCACTTGGACCACCTCTGTATTTCATATCATCTCCAAGGTGTAGTGACAGTATTCCAAATTTGTTTAAATTTAAAATTCCCCCTCTTAGTATTCTTTTATTAAACCTTAAGAGAACATCTAAGTTCAATTTTTTGAGCTCTTTCAAAGAATCTTCTTCTAATACTATGGAGATACCATTTTTTGAATATTGAGCACTGTATACGAATTTGTTGATTTCAAATTCAGTAATTTTAAATTTGTTTAATATGTTCGAATGAAGCCTACTGTTTGATAAATTTCTTTTTTCTTCATATCTCATAATCAACTTTTTAAGATAACTATTCAAATATTTTTTTATAAAACTTAAAGAAAATAGTTTTTTAATTTTCGAACTTTGAGTATTTGGCACATTATCTGCAACAAGATAGTGAGATATTTCCATTTCATTTTGGTTAGATACCCATTCTATTAACTCTTTTAGATGGCTATTAACGTATTCATTTTCTAAAATTAGACCAATTTTTAATTTATGATTCATTTGTTTTTTAATTTAATGAATTGTACCAAGTATTTATAAATGTGGCCAGAGGCAGAATCGAACTGCCGACCCCTTGTTTTTCAGACAGAGGCAAACCATTTGTCCTTTCATCATTTTAACTTATTCGTTGTGAATTATCGCTCATTTGTGAGAGGCTCTAAAACGCAATGAGCAGTAAATAATAGAGACTTCTTTTGTGAGTATGTGACAGTTTTGTGACAGTTTTTATTCTTTTTCAACTAACTTGTTAACCAGAATAAACAATGATCCACCTATAAGAGTCCATAGTATATCATTCCAATCAAAAACACCTCTTCCAGGTGTGTATTTTGCAATGAATTCGTTACCTATTAGGCCAACCATAGAAATCACTACTGACCACTTCAATCTATTTTTGTAAACTGATGAATTAGATTTAAATACCTCTGGAATGCTTACATAAAAAAAACTTGGTATGCCGATGCCTGGAAAGAAGTTAGGAGCTACTCCAAGAAAATAAATTACAAGGTCGTTTCCACCAACATAACTGGGTCTAATGTAGCTTTGAACCAAGCCAAATAAAAAAAATGAGATTCCAAATATTGTGTAGTACAGAAAGTGTTTCTTCATATATTGAATATATTACTTTATTGGCTATTACAAGTGTCTGTCGAGAAGTTTTGTGACAGTTTTTGTGACAAAAGTCTTTAATTTGTTTAAAAACCTTGTGGCCAGAGGCAGAATCGAACTGCCGACCCCTTGTTTTTCAGACAAGTGCTCTACCGACTGAGCTATCTGGCCTAATTGCGGGGACGACGGGATTCGAACCCGCGACCTCCTGCGTGACAGGCAGGCGTGAACTCCAGACTTCACCACGCCCCCGAAAAACTTATACTACTTAACTTTAATCTTTATTCGATAAATTGTTTATTAGATTTCCTAATATTCCAACAAAGATTGTTTGAATACCAAACAGAAATAAAAGACTAACCAAATCATCGTTTTGAATGAATTTTTCATTTATACCCGCGTTAAAAAGATAAATTTGATATGAACTTATAAGAATTGAGATAAACATGAGTAAACTGCCCAATTTACCAAATGTAGAGAGTGGTTTTAATGAGGAGTAAATTATGAAAATCTGCCAAAATACCTTAAATGGATACTTTAAACTAACAAAACTGCTTCCATGAATTCTTTTGTTAAAAGTAATGGGCACTTGTTTAAATTTGAAACCCAAGATAGAAGCCTCAATTAATACTTGTTGAGTGTAATTATAATTACCCAACATTCTAAGTTTTTTTGCTAGTTCAACTTTCATTGCAATAAATCCAGGTTGTGAATCTGTTATTTCGTATTTTGTCAACTTTTTTGTAAGCAAACTAAAAAATTTGTTACCTATTTTTCTTATAAACTCCATTTTGTAATTTATTTTTCCATTAAACCTATCACCATACACAAAATCAACTTCCTCATTAATCTCACTTAAAAGCAGATCAATTTCTTCAAGGTTGTGTTGGATATCCGCATCAACTTTTACGACATAATCAATATCTAGTTTTTTTGCTGTATCAATACCACTTTTTACAGCACTAGCTAAGCCCAAGTTTTTTTTATGATTTATTAAGTAATTATCAAATTCAGCTGTCTTAAGGGTTTTTAGAGAATTATCATTTGATCCATCATTTACAAATATAAATGTGAACTCAGGACGATTAATCTTTTCAATATTTTCAAATAGAATTGGTAAGTTTTCTTCTTCATTATATACAGGTATTATTATTGCAGTCTTTTTCATGCTTCCTCTTTATCAATATTAGCTATAAAAAGTACTGCTGGAATTAATAAATACGTTGCGTATCTGGGAATGAAGTGAGTGAAAAAAGCAAAAAATCCCCAAAGAATAATCAATAATATAGAAGAAAAAGAGACTTTCTTATTGTAAAAATTTATTAAAGATTTAATTAATCCGTAAGGTATAAAAAATAATCTTAATAATGAAAATATTTCTTTGACGAATTGAGTTATCCATTCAGGAACAGAGTAAAACTCAGTGAAATCAAAATTTATTGCTGGAAACATTCCCCTATATCCAAACACCGTACTTAGTAAGAAGTGTTGAGTAATGTTTTCTCTGATTAAATCAATAGAAACAGTGTTTAAGATTTTTTGTTGTTCAATATATGTCTTAGATTCAAAACTTTGTTTCTCTAATTTACTACCTACAACACCCGTTAAATTTTTTGCCTTTTTGTATGAGGAAATTGGGTTTGACCTATCATAAACTATATCTGATCCAGAAGTCGCAACATAATTCCAGAAATTTCCTTGTATTGCACCAAAAATGAAAGGCTTAGAGGGTGTGTAGAATATATAGCCGGCACGTATTTGTTCAAAATTGTTTGTACTGTATTCAGCTCTAATTGAAAGAACCTCCGCTGCTCTTCCAGTTAAAGAAAATTCGTTAAAATTTAAATAATTTCTGGTCATCCACAATAATGATGGAAGCAACAAAACTAGTATGGTAATCGACAAGTTTTTAATACTTTGTTTTTTCAAATATAAATATGTCACAAAGACAAACGGTAGAATGTAAAGAAAAACGGCGTTGCTTAAAGGTAAAATACAAAAAATAATTAAACTCCAATTTTTTTGTTTGTGATAATTATGAATTCCAATAGTTAATAAGAATACAGTAATCAAGTCTTTGTATTCGTTAGGAAGCATAAGTAGTAATGTGAGAGATAATATAAAACTGAATGGTGATGAAAACCGTTGTATTAAATTTTTAAACGTCACCACAACAATTGATATTTTCAACAAATAAGAAACAAATACCAGCATCCTTACTTCTTGATCAAAAACATAACAATTAATTGAATCACAATTTTCTATAGAGATATCATTTGAAAAGTTGTTAATTTTAAGTACGGTCGCAATCAATAATGGATAAATTAGCTCGCCTCTTCTGTAACCAAGTTCCAATTTGGAATTTTCATCAATACTACTATTTATAATTTCTCTTTTGTATTCTCCGGAGCTGAAAATTCCATATCCAATTTCCCAGTATTGAATTTCATCGCCTGCATAAGGCATGTTATCTAAATCAGTTTGGTAATTTGGAAACAGAAGAAATATAGAAACAAAAACAAGTAGTATTAGTTTTTTCACTCCATTTCCTTTGAAAACAAAATAATTCTAAATAAATGAATAATGATACTTATAAAAATTGTGGACAGAACTACATATGGAAAGAATTGATTTATTAAAGCAAAAATAAAATAATCAAGCAAAAATAAAATAAGATTTAATTTTAAAAATAAAGCAAATGACTCAACACCAATTTTTCTTTTTAATGTAAATTTCAAATGCAAAATATAGCTTTGTAAATATATGTAAATCAAAATTGGAATATATAAATATTCATTACTATTATCAAACAAATCAAAAATAACAAAAACTAATAAGTTTTTCGATAAAAAATTGAAACCTGAAACAAATGTTATTTTAAGTGATTTGATAAACATATTTTTTTGTGGGTCGGGTGGGAATCGAACCCACGACCTTGAGCTTAAAAGGCTCCTGCTCTGCCGATTGAGCTACCGACCCTGTCTTTCGTCTAATAAATAATACACTAGATTCTAAATAATATTTTATAAAGCTACTCTTCTTCAGTTATTTGGTTGTTAATGATGTTGGAGATTTTAGATTTAGTATTATCAATAACTTCATTTAATTCATTTGTTATTTTGCTCACAACCTCTTTTGATTCTGACTTTATTTCGTCATCTTTAACTGTTTCATCAATTGCTTTTATGAGGTTTTTTAAAATTTCGGCACTTGTATCTATTGTTGATTTAAATGAATCTTTTAAATCATCAACTAAATTCTCCTGTGATACTTTATCCTTAATTTTTTTTGTTACGTCAGATATATCATCAGATATGTCATCCCAAGAGTTTTTTGAGTTTTCCACAAGTTAATAATATATTAGGCTTAAAACTTTGTTTTATCTTTAAATAATAAATCAGGGTTTGATTTAATACGTTGACGAGCCCATCGTGCTGGTGGGATTAATCTAAAAAAAGGTGGAAGAAAAGGTCTTGTATATTTCAAAAAATTAAGATTAAAGCTTAAAATTAAATCTTTGACTTTTGATTCACTCACTCCATAAAGTTCTTTAAATTCTTTTGGTAATGTATTGAATGCTGTAAAAGCAATAAATGGCCATATTGGTTTTATATGTGTTGGGACAGGTCCACCAGCAATGATATCTTGTACGTCTTTAGCAACATCTGTAACAATTAAATAATCTTTTGTTTGAGATTTTTTAATAACCCACTGTTTTAACTCTTCGTGTGTTTGAGGCATATCTTTTATGTTTATTAAAACCAAGTCTGCTGCGAGCATATTTTCTCTGTGATACTGATTTTTTTCTTCTTGTGTTAGTTTTTTTACAGTTTTTTCATAAAAGTAAATTGAAGAAATTTGTAAACAAGCGTGAACCCAAAGTAACTGTTCGTGGTCTAAGGCATCATATACATCACCGGTGATTTCATCAGTCCCCTTGATGACTTCATGTAATTTGTTGATTCTATGTGCGCTATCATCTGCTTCTTCTTTTGTTCCAAAAGTTACAGAGTTTTGTAATGACAATGTTCTTATCAACCTTTTCCATGGATCTCTTTGGTAGAACGAAGTTTGCCGAGCACCTGCTGCAATTAGCGGATGAGCAGCATGCATTAAAAGAGCTCGTGCGCCACCAAACAAAACAGTGATTTCTTTATTCACTTTCCACATCATGGAGTTTGGGCCAAAGTATCCTGGGTCTGCTTTCATCTTTTATAAATTTTAGGCTTATTTAAAGGTAATATTGAATTAGAAATAAATGAATATTACATATATAACATATCAGGGAATACCTAGCTACAATACCTTTGCCTTTGGTATATGCACTTTTTCAACTATTAAGCAATTCGTAAAAAATAATTTTAAAGTCAACTTAATTTTTCCTCTTAGGGAAAAAAATGCCACAACAAGCATATCTGAACTTCAAGATTTTTATGAGATGCACTTAGATTTTGACATAAATCCAACAAAACATTACCTACCATTTGGAAGAGTAAAAATTTTTGAAAAATATATGTATATTATCAGTCATATTTTATGGGCATATTATGTAACTAGAAAAATAAAAAAAAATGAAACAAGTATCATTTTTACTCTTTCTGATTGGGTCTTTTATTTTTTGTCGCGAAAAAATATAAGAGTTATCTATGAATGCCACGATCTAACAAACATTCGAAAAAAACTAGTATCAAAATCCATGACTTCTAACAATTCGAAAATTATTTGTATTAATAAGTACATCAAAGAAGACTTAGATCTAAAAGAAAGTAGCAATGTAATTGTATTACAAAATGGATATGATGAAGACATTTTTTATCATAATCCAGAAAAAAATGAAAAAATGAAAATAATTTATTCAGGAAATTTGCAGCGATTTGGAAAAAATCGAGGTGTTTATGAAATTATTGAATATTTTCTAGAGTCTAGATTTAGTGATATTTTTGAATTACATATTTTTGGTGGTCCAGATGAAATTGCAAACAATTTAAAAAAACAGTTTAAAGAAGATTCCGTCTACATTCATGGACACACTAAAAGGTCTGAGTTATCTAAAATACTTAGTGTGTCACATATTGGAATTTTGACAAATGTTGATAGCATTCATGCACAAAGACACACTTCACCAGTAAAGTATTATGAATATCTTGGTTCAGGAATGAAAGTCATTGCTACAAATTCACTTGCTCATAAAGAACTTCCTTTTCAAAATGAAATAAATTATTTCGATTTGAAGGATAAGCAAAGTTTTCTGGAAGCTCTTGAGGCTGCATCTAAAGCTTATGACAATACTGAAAAAATAGACATCTCTGTATTAACACTTGAATACAGGATGAGTAGGGTAATTGATTTTATAGAAGCGCGTCCGGAAGGACTCGAACCCTCAACCCCCTGATCCGAAGTCAGGTGCTCTATCCAGTTGAGCTACGGACGCAAAAATTAATTAAACTTTCAATTCTTTTTGAGAGAGTATAATTATCAATACTGATTTTAGAATTTTCAATTAGAGAATTTCTCAAGTTATCATCAGAAATTAGATTAATTATTTTTTCACGAAAATCATCATAATCATCTGCTTTAAAATACATTATCCCAAGCTGAGTTTCAGAGAGTTCTAAATTACTTTTAATATCGGATGCTAGTATAGCTGCATTACCAGCTGCATATTCAAATATTTTTAAAGGTGAAGCATAATTTGCCATATGAAATTCGTTAGGATATGGAACAATTCCAATGTCAAGGGTATTCATATATTCAGGAACTTTATTTTTAGGTATTTTATATTTATAAAAAAATTCAATCTTTGTATCATCAAACTCTTTAACAATTTCATCAACCTTTTCTTGTGGACCACCAATTAACGTTAATTTAAACTTATAGTCCATTGCGATTTTTTTTAGTTCTAAAAAAGCATCTTTAACACCTTTGTCTTCACCATAAGTTTCAAGCATTCCAATATAGCCGATGTTTATTTCTTGATTATTTATCTGAGGTTCGTTCTTTTTATAAGAATTTAAATTTACACCATTTGTGAGGTAAATTGAGTTATCAGGTGACAATTTAGCCAATTCTTTATAAGAGGTTTTAGAGGTTCCCACAAAATAAACATTTTTATGTTTTGAAAGTTTTTTAATTGTATATTTTTGAGCAAATTTTCCTGCTCCATGTTTTTCATAAATTATAGTTTTATCACTTGATACATGGTTAATTAAGAGATTAGGATTTGTAGACCACAATGTATCAAACTCATCCAGATGATTTTTTAAAGTATTTGACCAAAAATAAGCACCTAAAGTCCAAAAAATTTTTTGGACGAAACTAGGTAAAAAATTGTAAAGAAATAATTTAGTAAAGTCATAATTTTCCATTTCAATAAACTTAATTCTTGTGTTGTCATAATATTCTTCAGGACTTGTGCTTATTGTTTTACTATTAGATGTTTTTGAGAAAAAAACACTTACATTACAATTGTTGTTTATAAATCCGTTAGCAGTATCTATAATATGTGAACCATAAGCTTTTTCAGTTGGAAACCTCCCATAAACAATTATGCTTATATTTTTCATTTCAAGGTTTATATTAATTAATTGAATTATTTTCATAACTTATTTATTACCTAATTAAAATGTTTATATAGTGAAAGCATTAATTACTGGTATTACAGGTCAAGATGGTGCTTATTTAGCTCAACTTTTACTTGAAAAGGGTTATGAAGTTCATGGTACTGTAAGACGCTCATCATCCATAAATACAGAGAGAATAGATGGTTTAATCTCCAAATATTCTGGTGATAATCAGCTGACTCTTCATTACTCTGATCTCCTTGATACGTCATCAATTACAAACTTACTTAATAATATTCTTCCAGACGAGGTTTACAATTTAGCCGCTCAATCGCATGTTTCGGTATCTTTTATAAACCCAATATTTACAACACAAATTGGAACTCTGGGTTCTATTTCAATACTTGAAGGCATTAGACATCTCAATAAAGATGTGAAATTTTACCAAGCTTCTTCTTCCGAAATGTTTGGTGGTTCCAGCAAAGAACCTTTAAATGAGCAATCTTTATTTGATGCAAAAAGTCCTTATGGAGCATCAAAAGTTTTTGCCCACGAGATTACAAAAATATACAGAGAATCATATGAGTTGTTTGGTGTAAATGGAATATTATTTAATCACGAATCACCATTAAGAGGTGAAACATTTGTCACAAGAAAGATAAGTAAAGCGGTTGGAAGAATAACAGTAGGTATTCAAGATCGATTAACTTTAGGAAATCTAGACGCAAGTAGAGATTGGGGATATGCAAAAGATTATGTCGAGGGCATGTGGAAAATGATGCAACATAATACTGCAGAGGATTGGGTTTTAGCTACTGGAGTTACAAAAACAGTAAAAGAATTTGCTGAAGCTGCTTTTAATGTTGTCGGTTTATCTTGGGAGGACTATGTAGATATTTCTGAAAAATACTTTAGACCAAATGAGGTTGATTATTTAGTTGGAGACGCAACTAAAGCAAGGAAAACACTTGGATGGAAGCCAACAGTTGATTTTGATGAACTCGTGAAAATTATGGTTGAATATGACATTACAGAAGCAAAAAAAGATTTAGCTTTGTTGAAAGATAATTTAATATTTCCAACCTGGGAACATCCAAAAGAACTTTAGCTCATGAAAGTATTAATAGTTGGTTCTGGGGGTTTTCTCGGAGGCTGGGTAAAAAAATTATTACTTGAAGAAAACAAACATGAAGTAATTGAAATCAAAGGGAAAAGAGATTTAGATATCACAGATATAGAGATTCTTAATAAATTTTTTCTAAAACACAATCCACAAGTAGTAATAAATTGTGCAGCTTTCGTTGGAGGAATTTCTTATGGTTATAAATTTCCGGCAAAAATGCTTTATGAAAATTCAAAAATGACACTAAACCTTTATAAAGTTTCAAATGAAAATAAAGTTTCTATGTTGGTGAACCCAATTTCCAATTGCGCTTATCCTGGACATCTAAATACATATAGAGAAGATAATTTTTTTGATGGTCCTCCACATGATTCAGTTTATAACTACGGAATGTCAAAAAGAATGTGTGTGGACTTAGGTACTAGTTTTTTCAAAGAGTATAATTTTTCTTCTGCAAATATAATATTGTCCAATATGTATGGCCCTAGAGATCACTTTGATGTTGAAAGGTCACATGCCCTTGGAGCATTGGTTAAAAAAATATCTGACGCAAAAACAAATAATGAAAACAGTGTTGAAATTTGGGGCACAGGAAATCCAATAAGAGAATGGTTATATGTTCAGGATGGTGCAAATGCTTTGCTTAAATCCATAAATCTAGGTAGCGGCCACCATTTTTTTAACGTTGGAGTAAAAAAAGGAATATCTATTATTGATTTAGCAAATATCATTAAGACACAAGTTGGATGGAAGGGCGAATTTTCATTCAACATAGAAAAACCGGATGGAGTATTAGAAAAAAAAGTTGATGGTACAAAGGGATCTCTTATTTTAGGATGGGAACCAGAGTTTGAATTAGAATATGGAATAGAAAAAACTATAAATTGGTATAAAGAAACGCATGGAAGATAAAAAAACAAAAAATATAACTTTAGATGGAGAAATCTATGCTTCAATTTTTGACATAAAAAATATACCCGAAGGTTTAGATTTTTTAACTAATGATGAATCTTTCATTCAAGTAGGCACTTGGAATTATAAAAAAGATAAGATATTGGATGCACATTTCCATAATTACTTTGATAGGAGTTCATACAGAACACAAGAAGTTGTTTATGTCATACAAGGAAAAATTAAATGTAATTTATACGAGGAGGACACAACTTATATTGACTCTGCCATTGTTGAATCAGGAATGATGATTGTACAGTATCAAGGAGTTCATGAATATGAAATGATAGAAGACTCAAAGGTTTTAGAAGTTAAAAATGGTCCTTATTTTGGACCAGATAAAGACAGAACACGAGTAAATGTCAAGAAAAATTAATCAAGTAGAACCAAATATTTCTGAAGAAGATATTCAGAAAGTAAATGATTATATGTCTAGTGGTGCATGGATAACTGAGCATGCACTTACAAAAGAATTAGAAAAGAAGATTGCAGATTTTGTCGATCGAAAATATGCAATTGCAGTACCTAACGGTACTATTGCTATTTACTTATCATTGCTTGCTGCAGGATTGACTAAAGGTAAGCGAGTTGCAGTTCCCAATATCACTATGATTGCGACAATTAATGCCATACTTTGGGCAGGAGCTGAGCCAGTAATAATAGACCTTAATGAGCGCTTATGCATGTCTATAAAGTCATTACAAACAGTAGAAAAGCTCGACGGAGTAATATATGTCCCACTAAATGGCAGAACAGAAGACGGAATAGCAATAGAAGAGTATTGCAATGAAAAAGATATTATTTTAATCGAGGATTCTGCACACGCTCTTGGATCACAATATCAGGATAAAATGTGTGGTTCACTTGGAAGAATGAGTGTATTTTCTTTTACCCCTCATAAAATAATTACGATGGGTCAAGGAGGGTTAGTCTTAACTGATGAAGACAATCTTTATGAATATCTCATAGAATTAAAAACATTTAATAGATCAAAAGACAGAAGTGACTGGCATGATGGATTTGGACTTAATTTTAAAATAACAGATCTACAATCTGCACTGGGTCTTTCACAATTCGAAAAGATTAATGATTTTATAAAAATAAAAAAAGAAATGTTTCAACTTTATAAAAACAAAATATCGGGATACAAATTTATTAATTTTTTTGATTATGAAACTCCTTGGTTTATTGATTTAATTTGTGAATCTGAAAGTGATAGAGATAATTTAAAAGATCTTCTTGAACGACAAGATATTTTAACAAGAGAATCCTATCCAGCTTTAAGCAAGCAAAGTTTTTTACAGAGTGTCGAGAAAACAAGTTTGAAATTTTCTGAAAACATTTCTGAAAATATTCTATGGTTACCTTCTTCCACTAATTTAACAAAAAATCAAATAGAACAAGTTTCTGACAAAATTGAAATTAGTGATTTAGCTAAAGGGTTTTAAAAAAATGAACATAAAAGAAGCTGAATTAAATGATGTTTCACTAATTATTGCTACATATAATGAGGAAGAATCGATTGGGTATGTTCTTAATGAGATAAAAGATTTGAATATTGGTGAAATTATTATTATTGATAAAAGCTCAACAGACAATACAAAAAATATTGTAGAAAGCTATGATGTAAAATTTATCACCCAAACAAAAGATGGTTGGGGAGGTGCTGTCAAAGAAGCTATAAGCCAGTCATCCAAAGAATACATTACATATATGGACGGAGATGGCTCGTATAATCCAAAAGCTCTCCATGAAATGAAAAGTCTTATAAAAGACTTTGATGCAGTTTTTTGTTCAAGATATAAAGATGGTGCAAAAAGCCCTGATGACACTTTCATAAGAGCTTTAGGAAATAAGTTTTTTACTGCTTTAGTTAGATTAAGATTTAAATGCAATATTTCAGACTCTTTATTTTTTTATCCTATGTTTAAAAAAGATATATTAAATTTCATAGAACTCCAATCAAATGACTTTACTCTTTGTTTAGAGCTTCCTGTGAAAGTTCATCAGAAAAAATTAAGATATACTGAAATTCTAAGTGAGGAAAGAGAAAGATATGCCGGTAAAACCAAAGTCAATGCGTTGATAGATGGTTTAAAAATTCTTAGAGGTATTTTTTCAATAAAAAGATAACATGAAATTACATTTGGGTTGTGGCGAAAGATACTTAGAGGGGTTCATTCATGTTGATTTAGCTCAATATGATCATATTGATTACGAAATGCCAGTAGACAATTTAGAAATATTTTCGGACAATTCAGCTGAAGAAATATATGCGTCCCATGTAATAGAATATTTTGATAGGGAAGAAATTAAATCGGTACTAAAGGAATGGAATAGAGTGCTTAAAAAAAATGGAGTTTTGCGGCTAGCTGTACCTAACTTTCCAGAACTGATTAAAGTATATGAAACTTCTAACGACTTGAGCAAGATACTTGGCCCACTTTATGGAAAATGGAAAATTGATAAAGAAAGTATTTATCATAAAACAGTTTACGACGAAAAAAGCCTGACAATTGTCTTAGAACAAGCAGGCTTTAGAAACATTAGAAATTGGGACTGGAAAACAGTATTCAAAAATCAAGATTATGACGATCACTCACAAGCATATTTTCCCCATATGGATAAGGAAAACGGTATACACATAAGTCTAAACTTGGAATGCACTAAATGAATCTTGAGTTAGGTAAGAAACATTTCTATATTTGTTCTCTAATTCAAGCCATTTTTTTTGTACCTTTTCTTATTCAGGGATACATAGGTTCTGATTGGGACTCATATGCTTTAATAGGAACAGTCAATAATTACATACAAGACTCTGTGTATTTGCCATCAAGGCCACCTGGGTTTCCAATTTATGAACTTTTTTTAAGTTTTTTATTTAAAGTATCCAGTATTTTTAGTTTTCAATTTGAAAAAGTTTTTTTAATAGTTCAATTCTTAATTCTTTTATCAAATAATTACTTGATTTTTAAATTTTTTGAGAGAGAAAATAATTCAAAATTTATTTATTACTATTTAATTGCACTTTCACCTGTATATCTAATTAGTGGTTTTTCAATAATTGACTACCAAGCAGGTCTATTTTTTGGTCTGTTAGCAATTTATTTATCATATCACTCCTCTAATTACATTCTATTTGTACCTTTTTTCCTTGCTGTTTCAATTGGTATACGTTTATCAAATCTTATTTTTTTAATTACAGTTTTTGCATTATTTATTTATCAAAAAAAATTAAAAAAAGAAATATCAATTCTTGTAGTTTTAACATCTTTTTTTACTTCTGTTATTTATGGGGTTGCTTACTTAAGCTTATGGAGCACAACACTTTCAACAAGTATAAAATCACCCACAGAAATGGTTTGCATTTTTAACCTGACAAATACTGATCATTCGGTAATTTACAGATTTGGTAGGTTTTTCCTAAAACAAATAGATTTCTTTGGAATTATAGGTTTTGTTATTATGTTTTATCTAATCATTAATATGTTGAGGAATATTAATTTACAAAAAAATATTCACTTTATTCTTTTATTTATTTTTTTTCAATTGAGTTTTTTAAGACTACCAACCGAAGAAGGACATTTATTACCAGCATTTGTTGCATTGATTTTCTTAATGAAGGAAATAGAGATTAAAAATAATTTAGTAGCAATAGTACTTATCTCATCTTTTGTAAGTAATTTTCTATATCTAAATCTATACGATGTTGATAGTCCAGATTCTGCATCAGAAGCTTATTTGAATATTTCCCTTAAAGAAGGTTTGCTAATTCAGGATTTCAATGAAAGAGCAGTAAAAGGTTTAGATAAAGATTTTCATTATACAAACGGATATCAATCTATCAAAGATGTCTGGAAGAATGGTTGTCCAAACTAGTATTTTTAAAGAATTTATAAGCAACAAATATACAAAATATACAAATTAAAGTATCGACAAATTCAGGATAGATATCTAGTTTATTAAGAAATACAACAAAATCAGAAATTTCCTCAAAGTAATAATTTCCAACTCGAAATATGATAATTGAAAAATAAGCACTTACTGTAATTCCAATGTTTCTGTTGTATAGATATAAAGGTATTAAAACATAAAGTAAGTAGTTTCCTTGGAAACCTGGAGTAAAGCCAACTATACAAAGAAGATAAATTAGGAAACTGTTAACTTCCGACTTATTTCGACAATAATAACCAATTATTAGTATCACTGAGTAAAAGAATAGAGATCCCCAAATTTCATATGAATTTATATTAAGGAAACTCAACAGGCTGAGAAGTGGGTATTGGTTTGATGCTCTGTAGTTGATAACATCATTGAATATGCCATAGATTCCTATGTCGTTTAAAGAATGACTAGATGGGATGTCTTTATTTGAAAAACTCAATACATATGGAATAAATGAAGCCGCAAAAAAAATATAACTAGAGAGATAGATAAAATTCTTTTTGAAATTTTTGAATATTAGCCATATAGGTAAAAATATAAAAAGATGTTTTGTGATTATAGATAAAGAAAGAAACAACAAAGCGAATCTAAAATTATTTTTTTTATAAAAATATATGAACAGCAGAATGAAAGCAATCATTATAGAATCTTCTCTTAACCAAAATGAGGATATCAATATTGAATAGGGATTTACTATCCAGAAGGAAGCCACTTTGGAGTTAAACAATTTATAAAGTAATAACATAATTAATAAATCAAACATAAATATAAAAAGCAATAAAAATAATTTAAAATTAAATCCTATATCAATTGTGAATGATTCAATTGAAACTGGGTAAGAATCTGGATAAGTAAATAAGGTCGTGTCAATGATTCGCGATTGTGTTAATTCACTTATTCTCCAAATAATTGATAGTACCTCTGAAAAAAATGGCCCATAGTTATATTGCCTCATCACTCCATAATGAGAGAAGTATGCTTGTTTAATATGCCCTACTCTTGCCCAAGAATAAAAATCTAATCCACTACCAATAAGTAATAAAGTAATTCTCGCAGCTAGAGATAATGTTATTTGTACCTTAAATTTTCCAAATACAAGTTTTATTGATTTCAATTAACTACCGGTATTAAAAATTGTTGATATTAAATTTTTAAGCGAAATAAAATTTTTTATTGTATTGGAAATCTTATATCCATTTTCAGTTTGTTCGAGATAACCAGTATAAAGTTGTTCTTCAATTCTTTTTTCAGTAAAAGCTTCAGTGTTCGTTATGTTTATAATCTCATCTCTTATTTCATCTTCGCTTAATTCTAAATCAGTTTTATTGCTAAGATTTGTCAGCAACTCAACCGAAACAGATCTTTCGTAGCTTACGGGAAAAAGAACAAAAAAACCAAAATTCATTGAAAATACAGTTACGATCAAAATTGCAATATTTTTAGTTCTATTTCTAAAAATTAAATAGTTGATAATAGATGCAACAATTAAGAGATATATACCATCAAAAAAATATATTTTTGTAATTCTTAAAATATCAAATTGGAGTAAAAATACAAAAGTTGCAGTTATTGTAACAACAAGCTTGGTAAGTTCTTTCATAATCTTTTCTTTATACTCTTCTCTAGCTCGAATACCCAACCACTATTGTAAAGAGTATTTAATGATAAGAAACACAGACCAATTATTATATGTCTTGGGTAAAAAAGTTCAGGATCATAAATAATAAAAGGTAGAAGATTCAAAATACCAAATAGGAAAAATTGATTACTTTTTAGACCTTGTTTTTTATAAATTGAAATTATAAAGTTAAATATCGACAAAACAATAACACCAAAGCCAATAAAGATAATTGTAGAACCCAGTGTCATGAGAATTTTTTCATTAAATGGATTCATGATCAAATAATTTAAGTTTTTATAAATATCAAAGTCTAAATTTCTTCCATAGTTCCAACCTGATGTTAAGAATACAAATTCACCTCCAAAATAAAGGTTGTGTAAAAGAGGTAATAATAATAAGCTACCAAAACTCAGATAATTTTCTAATTTTAACTTTTTTCTATTCATGAACAAAACAAGTAATGCAAATAAGCCGGTCTCAGGCCTTATCAAAACACCTACGCCCAATAAAATAATTCCTGAAAAAATTTTCTCTCTTTTTATAAAATATATTGAGATTAAAAATAATGCCAAAGCACTTGCTTCAGACATACCGTATAAAAACACGTTTCTTACATTATCTGATATTAGAAATAGAACAAACAAAAACGAAAGTGGGTTGTATTTATCAGAATTTATAAAGATGCAATTTACACATAGAGATAAAATTGTAATCCACACCACATTCCAAAAGTCACCAAAGATTATATGTAGTAGGTATAAGAAATACCTATAGCCTGGTGAGTATAAAAAGACTTTTGCTCCGCCTCGAAGACCATCACCTTCTAATATTAATCGGGCCTGATTTTCGTACGTCAGACTATCAGATCCCCCTGGTTTAACGATTAAATCAAAATTATTCCATGGATAGTCAATAATGATAAAACTTAACAGTATAAATATATGTAAAAAGTTGAGATGTGTTGTTCTTGAATTATTAAAAAACATAAAAATTATTAATAGACACAGATAAGCGTATAATTTTATAGACCTATTTTGAGATAAATCAAAATTATAAATTAGACACAAAACAATTGATAAAGAAAATAGAATTAAATAATTTTTATTAACACCATCCAGCAAGTTTTTTAGATTGAATAACAAATAACCAATTACAAGAAGAATTGAATACAACTCATAATCATTTTCCGAACGGCCTTTTTCTTCAATGATTAATTTCGCAAATTTTTCGTAGGGATATCCACTTTTCAATGTTGGAATGTGTTCAATTTTCCATTGCGTATACGAGTATTTTACAGTTACAAAATCTGCATTTTTAGGAACATCTATTACTACTGTATTTTCATTCCAGTACCGTGAAGGAATTCCATAACCTGTTGAACCGTCGTTAAACTTAATTGTTATTTCACCTATGTAATTAATTTCTAATTGACTGGTACCTTCATCAAGTTTTTTATATAGATTCATCTCAAAAGGAAGCCAATCTCTTCTTAACTCGTAAATATTAAATTTTGAATGGTTTATGTAACCAAGTGGAAAATTAGCAGAATTAGCGCCTAGCCATTGGTAGTTCTCGTCGTAGGTTTGATAATTTACTGAATCTACCTTATCAGTAAATTCAGAATTAAGATTATTAAAGCTTTTTGCACACGTAGAGTCATAGTATTCATATTCAAAACTATTTTGAATTGGTGTTGAGTCATCATTTACACAAACTAACCACAAATTTTGGGGATTCAATATAAAAAAGAATTTTAACAAGAATAGAGCAGCAAAAAACACAATACTTCTTGTTAGGGACCTTTCGTGAGCTTTAAAAATGGTTGTAGCCATGAGTACAAATAAAATTAAAGATGTTTTTGATGAAAATGGAAAACCTGAAAAGTATCCGAGTCCTTTAACTGGAAAAATATAAATAAATATAAAAAGCAATTTTATTATTAGTTTTCTATTTTTCTTTTTTAAACTCATATAAATAAAGCTATCCTTTAAGTTGAAGCATTACTGATATAAATTTATAGTAATGCCGAAAAATTAAATTTTTTAATTCAGGGAAGTAAATGTTAAAGAAAAATATAAAAATATTTTCAATTTTTTCATTTTTTCTCTCTCTATTTTTTACTTTCAGCATTGGTGAGATATTTTACAATAGTATTGACGGTACAGATTTTTACAGATACTTCAGGTATATTGATTACTTCAATGGAACAATTGAAAGTCCTTCTAGGGAGCAGGGCTTATTTTATTTTTGGTTTATTTCATTATTTATTGAATTTTCTGAACAGTTCTATATAGCTGATAAGTGGGAATACATTTATAGCTCAGCAATACAATTTGCAAACTTTATTTTTTATCTAATTGGCTTATTAGGTCTATTTCTCTTTATGAAAATTAAAAAAGTTAATTCAACACAAATTTTTCTTGCGTTAACTTTATTAAATCTCTTTCCTCCAGTATTTGGAGGAAGATTAATCATGAAACCAGAAATGCTAGCGTTTGCTTTATTTCCGTGGGTTTTAATAGGTATTGAGAATTATTTTAAAAGCAAAAATATTATGAGTCTTTTAATAATAACCCCGCTGTTAGCTGTTATTGCAACAAGCAAGGGTACTGTTTTTGTCCTCACAGGTTCCGCTATTGCTTTTATTTATATAAAAAAAATTAAAACAATTAAAATCTCAGACTTAGTTATTTCTGTATCAATCTTCTTAGTTATGTCATATCTTCTTTATCAAGAAAATCTTACAATTAATGGTGTAAGTATGCTTTCACACCCCGAGCTAGAGTCCTATTTATTTCGTGCACCATTATCTTTTATTTATACTCTAAGTTTTGCAGAGATATTTACTAACCCATTTCGTAATGTACACGCAAGTTCACTTTTTGGGATTACTGTTATTGATCTATTTGGCGATTACTTTAATCGCTACTGGGATCATGAACGAAGCTTATTTGTATCAAATAGGAGACAAGTTATAACTTTTCTTGATTATCCAAGAAGAAACTTATCAGCTATTCTTTCAATATTATTTTTTATCTTCACTTTTATGAAGCAAAAGTCTTATACATTCTCAACCTACACAAAGGTTTACTTAATTGGTGTTTTTATATTGCTTCTTACATCACTTGGTGTTTTCGGTCTTCACTTTAATCCAAACAAAGGAGATACAGTAAAAACCCATTACTACTTCTTTTTGTTAGCGTTTTCGTTTGTATTTATAATTATTAATTTTCTTCGAAGATCAAAAGCTAACACGCAAATCATAACTACAGTTTTAGCGTTTTTAATGTTTACCTTTATAGTTGGATTTCCAAAAAATTATGATGATAATTTTAAATATGAACTTTCAGAAAAGATTCCAACAACTCTTAGTTGTAGAGTTACATCAAGTTATTTTGAGACTATAACTGACATTGATATTGAATGCTTGACAAAAGAATTAGCTACTTGTGGTACATATGAAGTTTTTAATGAGCCAATTCAACATCAAGATGGATATTTAATATTTCAACCTGATGAGTTTTTTCAAAGTACAAACTTACAAGACTCAGATGGAAATTCAGTCACTGTTTCTGGATATGCAGAATGCCTTCACTATTTGTCAGGAGGATATACAAAAATTCAATCAAATATAGTTGACGACAGAACTCCGCAAATTAACAGAATCTTTTTATTTTTGATTCTGGCAAGTTTCTTTTTTCTAATATTTAGAAATAAATCATTTATTATTAATAGATAAATTAATACTTTATTGAATATTTAGCTCATTCTTTTAGTATTTTAATAATGAAAAAATTAGAGCTTATATCTCTTTCTGCTGTTTTATTCTTCTTTGTTGCGTGTGGCATTTTAGATGATGATGAAGTTGTTGCCCCACTCGACACTACAACGACAACTACTACTGTTCTAGTAACTACAACAATTACTTCCGTTCCTGAAACAACAACTACGACCGAAATAATTTATGATGGATGCATACCCGAAGATAACCAAAATATAAATTTTGAAGATTTAAAAAATGTTCAAAATTTTCTAAACAGATATGGGTTTGATGCAGGAACAGAAGATGGCGTTAGTGGAAGTCAAACACGTGAGGCAATAAAAAGATTTCAAGCATACGTTGGAATCAATGTAGATGGCGATTTAGGTCCTACAACATATGGAAAAATGAGAAATTATACTGGATGCGAATCAAGAGTAAACGACTATGAATCGACGACTACAACCACCACAACAATTGTAGAAGAAGAGAATACTGACACCACTACAACCACTACTACTGTGCCAGTAACCACAACAACTACAGTCATTGCCGCTACATATGACTACGGGTTCCAAGGGATGATTTCACCAGAAAATGGTAATTTTCAAGATATTATATCAAACCAAAATGAAAACAATTCATTTTGTTCCGGAATAGCACCTACATACTCCGAACAAAATCAAAAAAGCGATTTAGGCTTTCCTCCAATTTATAATTTATACCCATCAACCCCATCAGTAACTTCTGGTGTGACAACTCAAATTACTTCAAACACCTCCACTACTTTCACAATCCAAGTAAACGGTAACGGCGATGAAAATTTTAAATTCTATTTTATTGAACCTTTTACATCCTCTTATGTGTCTTTAGAACCGATAAATATTTCTACCAGCTCAGGTCTTACCGAAGCTACTTTTTCAAAGAATGGATTAAAACAGGGCTATTGGTTTTATGGCTATGCCGACAGTGGTAGAGGGGGAATAGTAAGAGCCGACGGGTTAAGAGAATTTTTATCCGGGCCAGCCTTAGTTCAAAATGATGTAAATATAAATTCGTTTAATAATGTATGGCTGCATACATCTGAAGACTTAATTAGCAATGCAGAGTTTGTACCCAATAATTCTGAGATGTATATTACATACATCATGGATACTGGTTTTAACTCATTTTCAACAATATCAAATGAAGTAAGTATTTCATCCAACACTATAACTCTCGTAAGCAGTGACAACTATGCTACCGGAGATATTATCTTGGTTGATAACGAGTTTATGTTAATTCAAGAGATTTCCGCTCAAACATTTACGGTCGAAAGAGGCTATAGAAATTCACTAAAGCAAATACATGGAGTTGGAACCTCTGTTCAAAAACTTGTCACAGATACTGACATGAAAGCAGTAAGAGGGTACGCAGTGTTTAAGGGGGAAAAAGGATATCAATTTGCCGTGTCACTGGGTAACGAGGGTGTTCCAACAAGATTTACAATATCAGATTCATGTCCCAAAGACCTGTACTCGTTAGATTATATAAAAGTCTTTGCTTGGAGAGAAAAAGGGGAGTCATTCACCAGGTCAGTTGACCTTGGAGGTGCTGATGCTGTTATATCAAATGATAGCTTCACCCTTTATCAGGGTATTGAAAATTATATATTTCCTGACATGTTTGCATCAGATCCAAGTACTGGTCAATTTTTAAACCTTGGACCAAGAGAAGCAACGTATGCTGTTGGAGATACTATAAGTTTTGATTTTGCAGGTATCGTTTCAGGCAATAATGAAATAAAATTTATCGAGTTAGAATTTAAAATGTTCCCTACAGGGACAAAATCAAGTTCAACAAGAAAAATAATTTTTTCACCTAATAATGGAGAATATAAATATAATTCTACAATAACTTCAATTTCAACTTCCCCAGTCTTTACAAGTGGAGCTTGGGAGAGTGGATATCGTTATGTTTTAAACTATGTAAAAATTAACGATGGCGTATCAGAGCTAATATTCAAAAATAACAGTGAACTCGAAAATGTGACACTTGGTACAAAGTCAACTCATAGTGTGTACTACTTAGATCAATTCACGTTTACAATTGCAGATAGCTAGTCGTAAAAATAAGTATATATGTTGCAATTACTGAAAAAGAAATTTTGTATGTAAAGTAATTCTTATGAATTTAAACAAAATCTTGATAGGTGCATTTATATCTATAATTATAATTTTTTTAATTTACATTTCTTTCGCATTAATTTCAATACCTCTAACAATTCTTATACCTCTTTTTTCTTAGTTACAAATCTAAAACACTTGTAGGTGCTTTAGGATTTTAATATGTGAGTTGTTCCTCATAGGGAAGTGCTCATCATTTTAAGCTAAAATAAATGTTGCAATAATTAAGGAGTATTAATGAAATATGTTGTAAACACAGTCTGGAATCACCCAAATGATATAGATTGGGATGCTATGAAAGAAGGCTTGGAACAATTAAGAAATGATGAAGGTGCTGCAGAGGAAGTTACATGGTATGAAATAGATGCTGCTACACACGGTTCCGTAGCAGTTTATAGTTCACAGGAAAAATATGAACAGTACAAATCAAAGTTAGAAGAATATAGAAAAGACGCAACAGATGAAATTGGTGCACAAATTGTTCATGAGTTTCAAGGTTTAGTAAAAGCTAGTATATGAGAAAAGGAGTATAAATGGAATTACATAAAGACAGCGGATCACTCAGAGTTATTATTGATGTGAGCTATGAATCAGCCGATGAATTTATAGATTTTATCGAAAATGAGCAATGCCAATTTATTGAAAGCTTAGGAGTAGAAGGTCTCAAGAAGTTTGAATGGTATATTGATAAGGAAACAAATACAGCGACATTGATTGAAGAATTAGATAATGCTGAGAGTTTTAAAGAGATAGCAACTAAAGCAATAGGAACTCCAGTAAATTTAAAATTTCGTGAAATTACAACTTTTGAAAATATGACAATTTTGGGTGACGTATCAGATGAAATGAAAGAAAACTTAGCTGCTATGGGACCAAAGTTTAGAACTTTTAAAGCAGGATTAAACTAATTTTTAAAATTTGTGAAGTTTTTGTGGGTTAAATATTAATTAATTATCAATGTAAATTGAAAAGTCTAAATATTGACTGTCAAAGTATTTAACTCGATTTATTGAAGTACTAAAAAATTTATTTTTTAGTTGCCAACATAAGAATAAAAATAAATGCAGTTAGACCAATTGATGAAAGAACAACAAGCTGGATCATAGATTCATTCACAATTAAATAATCAAAAAATTCTCTCATATCTGTATTTTAATTAAGTATGTATATTAATTAAATCCAAAGGTCTGTCTAGCAAGTTCTTAGAGTGATTCAAGAGCGAGAAAGACAGGCCAAATATTTGTGGGCGCTACAGGATTTGAACCTGTGACTTCTTCCTTGTAAGGGAAGTAGGCTAATTAAGGATTTTTAATATATAAAAAACCAAAATTATTTGGTCCTTTTGACCCTTTGGAATCGGTGTCTGAAAAAATAATATATCCACCATCTGACGTTACATCAATAAATTCTCCAGCATCATTTCCTTTATCGAAACCACCACCAAAAACATTAATAGATGTCATGTTGCCATCTTTATCAAACTCAGATAACAAAACTTTCCAATCGTCAGATGTACCGTTTGGATGCCCTGTACCAAAATAATCTGAGTGATCACCGGTACCACCAGTTACTACAAATCCACCATCTAAAGTTTCTCTGACCCCATAACATTCATCAAGAATATATTTGGGATCATAACCTCTTGGATTACCAAAGATATTTTTCCAAACTTCATTTCCTTGGTCATCAATTAACATAACAATACAATCCCAATTTGCAGTCTGGTATCCAGTTGTATGTCCTGTAAACACAACATAGTCATTGCTCGTAATGTCCATGTCAAACAATTGCACGTTATTGTTGCCCCCGAATAATTTAATTGAGAGTGTATTTCCATTTGAGTCTAAATAATGCATTGATGCATTTAAACCTACATCAACCCACTCAACAGATCCGACAACAAATCCGCCTTGAGATGTTTGCTTAACTTTTGTGCCTTGCATAGCAGATAAGTCTTTATCCCAAATTACTTCACCAGTTGTTGACATTTTCGTTATAAAACCTTTTGATCCATCAGATATGAACAAAAACCCTTCTTCATCTCCTTCTTTGTATCCAGTAACGACTATTTCGTCATTATTTAGAACTTCTATCCCTCTAATTCCACCAACACCATCATGTGTAAATATTTTCTGCCATATTATATTTCCATTAAAATCAAGTTTTACAATTGCACTTTTTTGAAATCCATCTTTATAAAGTCCTCCACTGGCAACATACCCATCGGATAATTCATTCACTGCATAACCTACATCAAACTTGTTTGGAGTTCCAATAATTGTCTGCCACAACTCATTGCCTTTAGAATCGGTTTTTAAAATGATCATATCTGTAAATCCCGTTGGGTCTTCCTCTTTTTCCCAGTGATGACCAATGGCTATAAATCCTCCATCTAAGGTCTGCATACCTTCATGGACGTGCTCTTCACGATCTGTTCCTTGACCCATATACCATCCAGTACTTGTTGATGAAGAGGTGTCAAAATACGTTGAACCTTTATCCCATTCCCCGTATTCATCATATAATGATTCTCCATCATCCTCTTCGTACTCTTCTCCATCATCCTCTTCGTACTCTTCTCCATCATCCTCTTCGTACTCTTCTTCCAAGTACTCATCTTCTTCATTATTGACCTGATTAAAATTTTCAGTAGATGTTTCTGAACCACAAGAAATTAGAAAAATAAGTAATAAAATTAATTTGATTTTCATTCAATTATTATTCCATAGATTGTAAATCTATAAGTAGATTTCTGAAAAACCCTTGTGGGCGCTACAGGATTTGAACCTGTGACTTCTTCCTTGTAAGGGAAGAACGATTAAATACTAGAGAGTATCAGAGGTTCTCAAATTACAACTTCAATAAAAACAAGGCTTATATCAGGTATTACTAGAAGATATGAGGCTGTACCATTTGTTTTTTAAAAAAATGTGCGTGTAATGTGCGTGCGAAAATTACTGAGTTTTAATGTATGAAATTAAATCTTCATAGATATTTTGAGGTATTGATGTTAAAGCTCCACCTTGATTACTTGAATTAACCAAGAAGCTGTCTAAGTCTCCTCTTTTTCTTACTAAAGATACACCATCTTTAAATTCGTTAATTTTAAAATCAATAAAGTGAACCCATTTTCTATCAGCAACAGAAATTATCTGGTTATTTGATTTTCTTATCTTTTCAAAAAACTCCGCTTGTTCTCCTTCTAAACAAATATAGTAAGGCTCAATAATATTGACTTCAGCCCAACCAAGAATCTCTATTTTTTTGTTTTGTTGACCTAATGTCATACCCATTCCAGTGTTTGGGCTTTTAAAGAACAGAAAAACCATACTGTCATTTTTTTGTAAATTAAATATTTGGTTTGTGACATATTTAGAATTTTTAAAAGCCCAAAAATTTTGGTTAGTTGCATTCATCATTCTTTTGAAGTTAATCATCGGAGTTCCTCCTCTTAATGCGACTATCCATTTATTACCGGTTGCGTCACCTATATTTTTACTATTCAGAGAATCTCTAGTTAGTGTATAAATTCTTTTAGCCATCCATTCTTGAAAGTCTTTTGGGTTTATAACAACTGTTGGAACATCTACATTAGAATCATTTTCAAAGACAACCAAAAAACCATTATTATTTTTTATATAATCAATTTGATTCCTCTTATTGAATTCACTCGATTTCCATTTAACTTCAACAGGCACTTCTTTTTGATAGTTTTTAAAATATAAAGTGAAATCGGGTCTGTATCCTTTTTTTCTTGCATCTTCTGGGACAACTAAAGCCAAATTGTTAAATTTAATCCTTGGGTTTTCTAATTTAGGAATTAATAGAGATTTATCAATAGTGTTTTCAAAGAAATACAAGGATTCCAAATAATATCTATGAATTAATTTTTCATTAAAAGGATTCCTATTAATTGTCTTTTTGTATTCTTTTGAAACTTTCACAGGATAATTATCTCAAAAATGTGCGTGTAATGTGCGTGCGGTAGGGTTATTTCTTGCTGTATTTCTGAAAAACCCTTGTGGGCGCTACAGGATTTGAACCTGTGACTTCTTCCTTGTAAGGGAAGCGCTCTGCCGGACTGAGCTAAGCGCCCTAAGTAAATCTATTATATTGTAAATGACATAATTAAATAGAGTAAATTTTGATTAATTACTGCTCACTTCTTCGTGATACTCACCATCTACATTAACTTCCCATGGGTCATAATCACCCTGCCCCATGAGTGTTCTTGCTGCATATAATCCAGTAGCCATGGCGTGATCTTGATTATTATATTTAAACATCCCAGACCTTCCTATAGCTGTAATATTTGGTAAGCCTGAAAGCCAATCTTTAATCACATCAATATGTTCCTGATATCCTGTTTTGATTACAGGATAAGCATTAGCATTTCTACTTACCTCAGAATGAATTACATTAAATTTATCATCAAAAATACTTCTCAACTCATTTAGAGCAAAATCAATAATATTTTTATTTTGTTTATTCCAGATATCATCATCTTCAAAGCAAAAATACTCAAGAGTTAGTGGATATGTTCCAGCTTCACTCATATCATCTGAAAAGTTAGTGAAGTCTGCAATTCTAGCCATATCCAGATTTGGTGAGTGAATATAAATCCAATTATCGTCAAATAATTTTTTATCTATAGTGATATGAACACTTATATGATTTCTATAGTTAAGAGCTTTAGCAGAATCGATAACTGACTGTGGCACCTCAGAATCGTATATAGCAATGAACTCTAAAAGAGGGTTGCTAAAAAACACATCCTTCGACTCTATCGAAGTTTTATTACCTTCGGTGTCTTCATATGTGATCATAAAGTTGTCTTCACTTCTTTTAACAGCAGTTACTTTTTTGTTTTTTGTGACCTCAATACCTCTATTTGTAATATATTCTTCGAATTTTTCCCATAACATTCCAGCACCAAGCCTTGGGTAATAAAACTTGTCTACTAAAGTTTTGGGTCTTTTTTTACTGTTAGGAAATAACGCAAATTTTATTGCTGTAGACAAACTCAAGCCTTTTATTCTTTGAGCTGCCCAATCAGAACCAATATCTTTACAGTCTATTCCCCATACTTTTTCAGTGTAATTTTTAAAAAAATTATTGAACAGTTTTTTTCCAAACCTATCTACAACCCAGTCTTCGAAGTTGTTAATTTTTGAAATCTTCAGGTAGCTTTTTACTCTCGCAAATATATACGAAAAGCCAATTACTATAGACTCACCCAATCCAAGGCCAAAAAGAGCATTTAACGGTGTAAGTGGGTAGTCAAAGTAACTATTTTTGAATAGTATTCTGGTTTTTCTGTTAACTGCAACAGCGTCACTCCCCAGCATTTCTAAAAATAATTGATACACTTCCTTGTTTTTTGTGAAAAATCTATGTGGGCCTATATCATATCGATAACTTCCAAACACTTTTGTTTCAGCCAGGCCTCCAACTTGTGGTTTTTTTTCTAATACAATAACTTTTTTTTCTGAATTAGATAGTTCATAAGCTGCAGTCAAGCCAGCAGGACCAGCTCCAATGATTACCAAATCGTACATTCAACTCCTAATATCCTTATATTATAACAACTACAAATTTTTCATTGTCCTCTACAGACCCTTGCATCTTCAACGCAACATCCGCATGTTTCGTAAGTTTGACCAAAATCACTATTTACTGCCCCATTATTATTTGCGATATAGTTATTAAAATTCGTAAATATTAAAAAACTAGAAAAGCTTAAAAAGAGTACAGGGATTATTAAATACTTTATTTTTTCAAGCTGTCGTAACAAAAATATGTATCCAAAAATAAATACTGAGAACATGTAATGAGGATATAATGCAACGTCTAAGATAGTCATTATTATTCCATAGGTAATAAATATATTTATTCCGATTAAGTTTAAATCGTCGTAAATCCTTTTTTTATAAAGTTGATATAATGTTGCTGCTATAAAGCCCAAAATAATAAAAGTAGTAAGATTTATTAGTGCTTCAAAGTTACTGAATTGATTCACAAAATTGTCATAATCAACAGGATTATTTATTTTATTCACTGTTGATTTACCTGATAAAAAGCTTGTTAATATTCTCCAATATGACGAGAGACCCCAAGATGAATTTTGAAAAATTATATTATTTAATCCATTGGTCTGAAGATACGGGATGTATAAAATTGCATTAATAATAAATCCAATTATTCCACCTATTAATATTTGACCTGGGTACTTTATTTTTTTTGCTATTGCAAATGTAATTAACATGCAAACTGTAAAAATAAAAAGCAGATAGTAAGCACTAAAAGTCAACGCACACATTAATCCAAGCAAAATTGATGTATTTTTACTATCGTTTCTTTTTAATAAAAATAAAAAGAAAAAAACAAGAATTATTTCTTGATGATAATGAGATGTTGTATTCCTTGCTGAAACAATTAAATATGGATTTAACAAATATAGACTAATAGACAAGTACAAGATATTTTCACTAACGAATTTTTTAAATATATAGAAACTGAAAAATATCAACAACTGTGAAATAATAATTTCTAATCTTAGAATATTTAGATAATCAGTTATCCCTAAGCTTCCAAATAAACATTCAAAAAAATAGTATAAGGGTCCTTGGGGTAGTGAAGTTGAAGAATCTGCATAATGAAAGTACTGACCAGAATTACATTGTTTTGCAACAAAAAGTGCTTTCATCTGGTCGTATTTAAACTCAGAGAGCTTTAGTCGATCTAATTTGAGAAATGAGCTTATTACTAAACTCGTATAAAAGAAATATTTATAAAAGTTTTTAGTGTTTATCAGCTACAGCCTAATGAGTTACCACAATTCAAACACTTATAACATGATCCGTTTCTTATTGTTATATGTCCACATTCATTACAAGCTGGAGCATCACCCATCATATCTCCTAAGACTTCTTGTACAGTTGTGACAGAGTTAGCGACCGTCTCAGCTGATTCGCTGATTTCTACTTCCTCTACTTTAGTAACAAACTGTATTTCCTGTGCACTAGCAGTAGGCTCTGTATTTTTAACATTGCTTGTTGGTTCAATTTCTTGAACGGGTTCTACTGTTTCTAGGTTCTCTGCAGGCTTAACCTCTTGAACGGGTTCTACTGTTTCTAGGTTCTCTGCAGATGAATCTTTTGGTGGAACCTGTACAATGTCTGTTCTGTTAAGGTACTCAAGCCCAAGAGCTCTAAATACGTAGTCAACAATAGAGTTGCTCATTTTGATATTCTCATGACCTTCTACCATTCCTCTAGGTTCAAAAGTTTGGAAAGTAAATGTATCAACAAACTCTTCTAGTGGAACTCCATATTGTAATCCTTTGGATACGGCTATTGCAAAACAACCAAGAACACCCTTTAAAGTGGCTCCTTCTTTTGCTATATCAATAAAGACTTCACCTAATGTACCATCAGGGTACTCGCCTGTTCTAAGATAAACTTTATGTCCGGCAACTCTAGCTTCTTGTGTCCATCCTTGTCTTCTTTCAGGTAGAAGAAACCTTGGCCTGTTTACTCCTGCGTAGGCTTTTGTAGGACTAGTTCCTGGTGCAAAATTGCCTTGTACAAGCATAGCTTCCTCTTCAAGAATCTTATTAACTTCTGGGTCACTCTCATCGGAGTCACCTTCATCAGATGAAGCTGATAGTGGTTGAGAAGCTTTTGATCCATCTCTATAAATGGCAATAGCCTTAACACCAATTTTTGCTGCTTCAAAATAGCAATCTTCAATATCTTCAATACTTGCTTCGTTAGGCATATTTACAGTTTTTGAGATTGCTCCAGATATGAACGGTTGAGCTGCAGCCATCATCCTAACATGTCCCATATAATGAATAAATCGTTCTCCATCTTTTCCACACTTGTTTGCACAATCAAAGACATCTAAATGTTCATCTTTTAGATAAGGTGCACCCTCAATTTTTTGTGTTCCACATATAAAGAGGTTTGCCTGTGAAATTTCGTTTCGTGTGTATCCTAAAGTTTCCAGCAAGTTGAAATCAAAAGATGTATATGTCTCTTCTTCAATGCCTAAGCCTTTTAATGTCTCTTCACCTAAAACAAAGACATTAAAGGCGTGTTGAATTTCAAAAGCACCTGGAAGTGCTGCTTCGATATTTGTAACATCTTCTTCACTGAAGCCTTTTTCCATTAATGAATCTTTATTAATATATGGAGAATTATCTAATGACATTGATCCAATTACGTAATTAATTATTTCATCAACCTCATTAGATTTGTACCCTAGTGCATGTAAAGCTGGTCCAATTGACTGATTAGCTATCTTCATGTAACCACCACCAGCGAGTTTTTTAAATTTCATTAACGCAAAGTCAGGCTCAACACCGGTAGTATCACAATCCATTAGTAGACCGATAGTTCCGGTTGGAGCAAGTACGGTTGCTTGCGCATTTCTATAGCCATTTTTGGTCCCGAGTTCAACAGCATCATCCCAAGAAGCTTGGGCAGCTTCTAATAAATATTCTGGACATAGTTCTTGATCAATTGCAATAAGATCATGGCTTAAGCCCTCGTAGTCGTTTGAATCGTATGCTGCTTTTCTGTGGTTATTCATAACACGCAACATATTTTCAGCATTCTCTTTGTATTTAGGAAAAGGTCCAACAATTCCTGCCATTTCAGCAGAAGCTTTGTATGCTTCTCCTGTAAGCATTGCAGTTAAAGCACCTGCTATTGCTCTTCCTAGTTTTGAATCATATGCAATTCCTTTTCTCATTAATAGAGAGCCTAAGTTTGCGTATCCAAGGCCTAATGTTCTGTAGTCATAAGAACCTTGTGCAATTTCCTTTGACGGGAACTGAGCCATCTCAACTGAAATTTCAAGAACGATAGTCCAGATTCTAAGTGCGTGTTTATATGAAGCAACATCAAAAATTTGTGTTTCATCATCGTAAAACTTAACTAGATTAAGACTGGCTAAATTACATGCTGTATTGTCTAAGAATAGATATTCTGAACATGGGTTAGAAGCTCTTATTCTTCCGCCCATCGGTGATGTGTGCCATTCGTTAATAGTTGTATCGTACTGGACACCTGGGTCTGCACATCTCCATGCTGCATCTGCAATTTTGTTCCAAAGATCTCTGGCTTTGACAGTTTTCATTACTGATCCATCTGTTCTTGCAATGAGATCCCAGTCACCATCTTCTTCAATTGCTTTTAAAAATTCAGACGGAACTTTAACTGAGTTATTTGAATTTTGTCCAGAAACAGTTGCATAAGCCTCACCATTGAAGTCGGAAGGATATCCAGCTGCAATTAATGCTCTTGCTTTATCTTCTTCTATAGCTTTCCATTCGATAAAGTCTTCGATATCTGGATGGTCTAAATCTAAAATGACCATTTTTGCAGCTCTTCTTGTTGTACCACCTGACTTAATAGCTCCAGCAGCTCTATCACCTATCTTAAGAAAAGACATAACACCTGAGGAAACTCCACCACCTGAAAGTTGTTCACCTTCTCCTCTTAAATTTGAGAAGTTTGTACCTGTACCTGAACCAAACTTGAACAGACGAGCTTCTTTAACCCATAGGTCCATAATTCCACCTTCATTAACTAGGTCATCATCAATTGACTGTATAAAGCAAGCATGCGGTTGTGGACGTGAATATGAATCTTCTCCAGGAGTTAATTTGCCAGTTTTTGGATCCACATACCAAAAACCTTGTTGTGGGCCAGTTAAGTCATATTTATAATTTAGTCCGGTGTTGAACCATTGAGGGCTATTTGGAGCAGCCATTTGTGTTGCAAGCATGTATTTGAGTTCATCTTCAAAGGCTTGAGCATCTTCTGAAGATGCAAAATAACCAGTTTTCTCTCCCCAGTGTCTCCAAGTTTCAGCTAATCTATCAAAAACTTGTCTAGAAGAAGTTTCAGGACCCAATACAGTGTCACCATTTTCATCTTTAAGTACATTACCGTCGATGTCTGTTTGTGGTACTCCGGCTTTTCTAAAATATTTTGAAACCATAATGTCCGTAGCAACTTGGGACCATGTTGAAGGAATTTCCACGTCGTTCATTTCGAAGACAACTGATCCATCTGGATTTGTTATTTTTGAACTACGGCTTTCCCATTCGATATTGTTATAGGGGTCGCCTAGTGTTGTATATTTTCTTGTAACTTTAAGCCCTGATTTCTGTGCCACTTCATCTCCTTTTTATCACTAAATATTGTATGGTAGATACAAAAATACACTAAATGTAGTGTTTGTTAACTATATAATAAAGTTCTTTAAATTTCAAGCTTATCCAAGTAAAATTTTCGCGAAGATGTTTCAAATTCAACTTAGATATTTCCAATATATTTTATCTCTATCAATATTTGTTGGTATATTAATTTCAAGTACTCCTCTAATATCATCCTGTTTTGTTGGTTTAACATTAGTTTGGCTTACAGAGATGCTCTCTGGACAATTCGATGTAAATAGTAATAAATATTATGTTATATTAACTCTTTTGCTATTGTCTTTTTCATCAGTTGCTTTGAATAATCTTTTTTCTTTAATAGATTCAAATTTGTTATTTATTATTTTTTTAATTCTCTTATTGATGTTCTTTTTATTTCAAAGAGATGTAAATATCTTTAAAATAGGAAATTCTTTATTTCTAACTGTCATTACTTTTTTAGTTAACGGGTATATAGTTGATCCATTTTTTCAAGAAAACATCCTTTATCTAGCATATATTTTTTTACTTTTACTTTTTTTAAAAACGCTGGCTACATATTTCAATGTGCAATTTGGTAATTTTCAATTTTTCTTTAACTTTTTCTTGTTATTTATAATTTTTAGTGGAATAAGCAGTTTCTATGACTTTAAAACCGTCAACATAATTATTGCAGGTACCTCAATAGCACTATTTACTACTTTTATAACTTATGTTTTTACAAAATTGCGTTTTGAATATGAAATTACTTCAAAATTATCAAGTCAAATATACGTCTTTGATTATATGTTTGCATTTTTATTATCTCTATACTTACTTGATGCATTAAATGTAGTAAATGGTTTATTCTAGTATCTGTGAAAGAACAGGTATTAAACTCACCATTTTGCAGAACTGAATTTTTAGATTTAGCTGAAATTGTAAGTGAAGAAAAAATAACAAAATACAATAATTATGCAATTTCTAAATCATCAATTGTAAATGTTGGCAACCGAAATTTTGTTGACTATCGACCAGATATTTTTATTGAGCCGGAAGTTATAAATGACAATAACATCACAAATATCAATCTTGACTCTTTACATTTTTTTCAAATACAAAGTTTAGTTGAAAAAATAGACTTTAAAACTATCCAGATTAAAAAATCTGATATAGCTGTTAATTTAATTCTGCCAAGAACCTATGACGAATATTTAGATGGCCTCACAAAAAAGAACAGACATGAATTAAGAAGAAAAAAAAGAAAATTTGACAATGAGAATATTCAGTACAAATTAGAAGAATCTAAAGAGTTAGATATTTTTGATATTTTTATCTCACAACATAAAACTTCAAAAGGTGACAAGGGAAGATTTATGACTGATTTGGTCGAGACATACTTTAGAAATCTTTTAAATTTAGAAGGTTGGAAAATCTATTACATTAATTCCAAAAAAGGCCCACTTTCTATCGCTTTTTGTTACGAAAACAAGAACGGTTGTTATCTTTATAACTCAAGCAGAAATAAAGAATTTGATTACATGAACCCCGGAATAATTCTATATGACTTGATCATTCAAAAACTTATTGAAAGGGAAATGAATTTCTTTGACTTTCTAAAAGGAACTGAAAGATATAAGTATGATTTGGGTGGGGATTCAGTACAACTGTATGACTTGTCGATGGAATTATGAATATTCTACAAATAAGTTTTCATACGGCCCCTTTCAGCAGTATTGGTAAATTTGATTCAGGGGGCCTTAATGTTTATGTCCAACAAGTATGTCATCATTTATCAATAAACCATAACCTGACAATCATTACGGCTGAAAAGGCAGAAAATTTTAAATTAGATAATATAAACTTTCTATCATTAAATTTGTTTGACTCTGGACTTGGAACAGAGGATAAAGAAAAGTATCTACAAGAATTTATTGAAAAATTAAATGAAAATTATGATTTAAAAAGTTTTGATGTAATTCATGCACACTATTGGCTTTCTGGCTTAGTAGCTAAACATATTTCAAATGAATTTAATATACCTTTTGTTTTTACAGCTCATAGTTTAGGGGTATTCCTTGACGGTTATAACAAAGAACGTGTAGATTGTGAAAAATTAATAATGACTTCGTCTAATTATATAACTGCTTCATCAAATTTTGAACAAAACTTGATTTCAGAAAGTTATCAAATTGATAAAAATAAAATCAAGAAAATAACCCCAGGTATTGACAGATCATTATTTGCTCCAGATTTATCCACTAAGAGAAAAAATATTTTTTTATCGATAGGAAGAATACAACAACAAAAGGGACAACGCGTTACCATAGATTTTCTTAACAATTTTCGAAAAGTTGAAAATGATTTTGTTTGTTATTTTATTGGAGGTCCAAGTGGAAACTCAGGTAAAGAATATCTTGTTGAACTCAAAGAACAAGTTGTGGAATTAAATCTTGAAACTCATGTTAAGTTTTTAGAAAATCTTCCACAAACTAAAATTAAAGAATTACTTAATAAATCTAAACTTTTAATCCACACGTCTCAATTTGAAACATTTGGATTAGTTGCAATTGAAGCAAATTCAATGGGAGTTCCTGTATTATCCACGAACAGTGGCTCATTTCCAGAAATTATTTTTAGTGGTGTAAATGGTTATTTGGCAGATAATTTAATAGACGGCAAAGTAAATAATTATGTTAGAGATTTACTCCGAGATAATAAAACGTTTGAAGAGACTATGTTTAATTGTATTGAAAAATCTATAAATTATGATTGGAAAATTACAGCAAGAGAAATAGAAGAGATATACAGAATTATTGTTTAATTCAAGGAATTAAGGAACAACTCCAATTGATAAACATAATTATCAGGATCTGCATTCCATGATGTTACATGTCCAACATTCTCATACCTAATATATGTAAAATTTTCTTTTCTTTCGCTCGCTATCAAATCTGACATTGATACTGGGACCCATTCATCATCATCACCATGAAATAACAAAGTAGGTATTGTTGAATTAATTACGGCATCAGTAAAATCCATTTCTGAAAAATCAACACCGTAACGTACCTCAGTAAAAATTTTAAAATATGAAAAAAGTTGACTTGGAAGCCATGGAAATCTAGCAGCACCATTTACTTCAACACTTTCCCAAAAATTAATTACAGGTGCTTCATAAATTATTCCTTTTATTTTATTTTTATCATCTGTATTTACTAACCAAGAAGATACTGGACCTCCACCACCGCTAGTTCCCCAAAGAACTATGTTGTCTGAAAACTCTAGAGCCTTATTTATCGCAGCATCAAGATCTCTCCATTCAGTAGCGCCATATTGATAGATTCCTGATGGGTCTTTCGGAAGCCCTCTGTCGTTTCTGTAGGATATAATCATCGATCGATAACCCATGTTTACTAAATCTCCAGCACGCATTTTTGCAAAAACTTCTCTTGAATAATCACCTCGGTAACCATGAACGAAAATTACTATTCCAGTGTCACCTTCTTTTGTTAGATATGCAGGAAATTCTCCCAAATCAGATTTATAAAATATTGTTTCATAATCTAGATTAGATACTGATTTTGGCGTATAAACTCCTTCTTCAGCTTGTCCTGACCAGCCTGATGTTCCAAGAATTTTATAACCATTGTTTTCTTCACGAATGACAAGACTAGTTCCTCTAATCCTGTCTCCCTCAACAATTGTTCCATTTAACTCAAGGAGCTCTCTTTGGACAACAGTTCCACTCGTAGAGAGTATATTACCAACAAGTGCATCACCATTTTGTCCAATAATTCCATAGATTCCTCTTTCTAGAAGTGGCCCCCACAACTCTTCTTCAACATTTAATTGAATTGAGTTAGCGGTTATATTAGTTACAATAACTCTGTCTTCTGCAGTACCAATGCTTGAAGAATCAGTAAATTCAGGATTTAACCCTCCGTTATATATAACCCCTGAAAAATACCAACCTGCGCCGCCCAATACAAGCAATAATATAAAGATTAAGGAATAGCCAAGTTTTTTAACCACTTAACGTACTCTCGTAAAAATCAATCAATAACTCTGAGTATTCTTGGGTATAGAAATAGAGAATTTGTGTATGTCCCATATCATCATACTTATGTATTTCATACTCGATTCCATTTTGTTCGGCTATATTAACTAAGTCATCTGAATGGTGCGGAAGAATTCTATCACTCCTCATTCCTGTAAAAATTAACATTGGCTGTTTATTTCCTTTAGGTAAGGCATCTACAGGAATATCCTTTAACATGTTTATTCTCTCAAACACTAAAGCATAGTGATAAAGAGGTTCCCATAAAAAGGTAGGCAAGTTTTGAAATTCCATCTCTTCCCTAACTAGCGTTTTAAAATCAACAGGGGGATCTATGACAGCTAGTGAATTGAAGTCGTTAGTTTTTGCCGGAGTCATTAAACCAATTAAAGCACCTAAAGAATTTCCATAGATTCCAATATTTGATGGAGCTATACCCTTAGCCTTTAACCAGTCTATAGCGGCGACAACATCGTCAGTTTCATTTTGTCCTGCAGCATAAAAACCATCTTCACATGTACTTTCACCGTGATCTCTCATATCAATTGCCAATAAATTAAAATTACTTTTATTCATCATTCCCATTGGTAGCAAAATATCAGGAGAGTGCTTACTACTTGTGAGACCGTGTAGGAGAATTATAGTGGGGTTTGATAAATCGTTTTCAACCCACCAAGAGTTCAACTCAATTTCACCATTATCAGCCAAAATAGTTACTTCTTCATAGTCAGTGATGAAATATTCTGCAGGGTTCCAATCTGCTTTACTACCTAGAGACCAACTTTCTGGCTTGTTATCAATTTCTTCAATCCAAATCTCACATGGGACTGAAGCTGCAACACCATAGACGTAGTAACCAAGACCAAAATACCCACCGATGATTAAGACTAAAAAGAAAATTAAGAATTTTTTTATATATCCCCCTATATGCTCAATTTACAATATAATCAATAAATAAAAATTTGCTAATTATCGTTCAATATTATCTTGATTTCTATTGTCCTTATAATGTGTAATATGAAAAAAATAATTTCTTTCGCTTCTGATTTTGGTCTTGAAGACGGATCTGTTGGAGTTGTAAAAGGTGTAATAAATCGTATTGATGAAGATTTAAAAGTAATCGATATATCTCATGGAATTCCTCCTCAAAATATCAAATATGGAAGTTTACTTCTGATGAGAGCAATTCAATATATTCCCCCAGGTGTTTTATTAGCAGTAGTAGATCCAGGTGTTGGTTCTGAGAGGAAACCAATTGCAATAAAGACAGATTGGGGAGTAATGATTGGACCTGACAATGGACTACTTAATTTGGCATGTGCAACCGTTGGAGGTGCTAAACAAGCATTTGAATTAGAGAATGAAAACTGGATAATTCCTCATGAAGGTAATACTTTTCATGCAAGAGATATATTTTCTCCATTTGCTGCAGCATATGCCTCTGGGCAACTTGAATTAGAAGATTTTGGGCAGGAATTAAATTTAGAAGATCTTAAACAATATTTAATTCCGTTGACTGATATTAGTGACAAAGAAATTAAAGGTGAAATACTCTATGTAGATAATTTTGGGAACTGTCAAACAAATATTTCACCAGAGGAATTAAAAGAAAAAAACTTTCAAATTGGTGATTCTTTAAGCTTGAAAGTAGAAAATCAAGAATTAACTAGCAAGTGGTGTAACAATTATGAAAATAGTGTCGGAGGAGTGGGCATAGTTACTGATTCTTGGGGTATGATTTCAATATTTCTTTCCAATGGTGACGCAAGCAAACTTTTAAACTGTAAAGATGGATCAAAAGTTACTATTAAAGCTGAAAATTTGACAAAGCGATTGAACCTGAAATGAAAATTATTAATATAAGTAAAATTACAAATACTAAAGTCCAAGGTCTCATAAGAACATAATACATGTCAAAAATTATCTTTGTTACTTCCGAAAATTGTGAACTTTGTAGCAAGGCTTTAAAAAAAATTAAACCCCTAACTTATTTATTACCAATGACAATCGTTGATGTAAGTGATGGATATGATGAATATCTACTAAGAATTCCAGTTTTGTTAAAAAATGAAGAAGTAATTGATGAAGGTATTTTTAATATTTGGAAGATTATAAAAAAATTAGCTATTTAAATATCTATTGGTTTTGATCGATCTCGATTAGAGTGTTGCTCTTCTAAGTATCTTATTATTTCATCAGCAACATCAATTCCTGTTGCCTTTTCAATTCCCTCTAATCCTGGAGAAGAGTTTACTTCTAGAACCAAAGGACCTCTATTTGATTGAATTAAATCAACACCTGCAACAGACAAGCCTAATACTTTAGCTGCTTTTATCGCACTTTCTTGTTCCTGAGCCGTTAATTTATAGTCTTCAACCCTTCCGCCAAGATGGACGTTTGATCTAAATTCACCAGGCTTTGCGATTCTCTTCATTGAAGCAACCACTTTATCTCCAACAACAATTGCTCTAATATCCTGTCCACTTGATTCGCTTATGAATTCTTGAATGAGAATATTTGCGTCTACTTTTTTCATAGTTTCAACTGCACTGATTGCTGCCTCCATGGTCTCAGTCAGAACAACTCCACGCCCTTGCGTACCCTCAAGTAATTTAATTACATATGGCGGAGTACCTACAGTTCTTAAAACAGACTCAATATCTCTAGACAAGTGTACGTATCCAGTTATTGGCATTTCTACACCACTATTACCAATTAATTGCAATGCTCTTAATTTATCTCTTGATCTACTTATTGATGCAGATGAATTAGCAGATAGCGAACCCATCAATTCAAATTGTCTTACCACGGCTGCACCATAGAAGGTCCATGTAGCTGCGATTCTTGGGATAACTACATCAAAATTTACTTCTCTGCCTTGAAAAAAAATTCTGGGTTTTGCTTTCGCAATATTCATGTAACACCTCAGATAACTAACCACCTCGGTAGTATGTCCTCTTTCCTTAGCAGTCTCATATAATCTACTTGTTGAGTACAGTCTTACGTCTTGTGATAAAATTCCAAGTTTCACTTCGTATCTTCTTTATTTGCGCTTGTTAAAAAACTTATTGCTGGATTAACAAGCCATCTTCTTCCGAGTGCTTTTTTTCCAATCAACATGGTGTAGTCCATCGGCCCTCTATCAGTTAGTGTTAACTCAATCTTTTTACTTATTCCATC
>QCNO01000005.1 GCA_003213165.1 OCS155 cluster bacterium AG-426-D23 | reverse complement strand
AAGCTATCGAGTGGTCAGATGTAGTACATATACACGAACCATTTATACCATTAATTTTTTGGAAATTACCAAAGAACAAAAAATATATATTTACTCATCATGCAAATTTAAATAAACTTTACACCTTTTTCATGAGCATTATATACAAAATTGTAAAAATTAAAGGTATAAGTGTTTATGTTAGTGAATCAGCATTATCAAATGCTAAAACATTAAATAACCAACCAATCTTGATTCCTAATATGATAGAAATTAATAAAAATATAGAATTTAACAACACAAAAAAATTTTTATTCGTTGGACGGAATGAAAAAAGGAAAAATTTTAACTACTTTAATTTTTTATCAAAAGAAAAATCATTTCAAGATTATGAATTTGAAGCAATTACGAATGAAAATATTAAAAATTTTAATGGCGTTATCTATTTAAAACCTAATGATGAAGAGAAAAATATTATTTTTAAAAACTCTTCTATATATTTCGCACTGAATACAAAAAATGAAAGTTTTGGAATCACTCTAATTGAAGCAATTAATTCAGGAAATATTGTTATCTCTAGTGATCTAGCTGCATTTAAAGATGTGTTAGAAGAATCAGGTATTTACTATGAACGAAATTCTTATAAATCCTTGTTAAATCTATTAACAAATACATTAAAAAGTGATTTACATATTATATGGGAAAAACAATATGAATCTATACAAAAGTATGATATTGAAAAAAATATGGAGTATTACGTTTTATTGTATTCAAACAATTGATGTACTATATAACTTATGAAGATTGAATCAACATTTAAAGTTAAAAAGGGTTTAGCTGAAATGCTAAAGGGTGGCGTGATTATGGATGTAGTCAACGCCGAACAAGCAGTTATCGCCGAAAAATCTGGAGCTGTTGCAGTAATGGCTTTAGAAAGAATCCCAGCAGACATAAGAGCTGACGGTGGAGTAGCAAGAATGTCATCTGTCGGTGTTATTCAAGAAGTCATGAACGCTGTATCGATACCTGTAATGGCAAAAGCAAGAATTGGTCATTTTGTCGAGGCTCAAATTTTAGAGTCTATCGGAATCGACTTTATCGACGAATCAGAAGTTTTAACCCCTGCTGATGATGTAAATCATATAAATAAGAATAATTTTAAATCTCCATTTGTTTGTGGAGCTACTGGACTTGGTGAAGCATCAAGAAGAATAGCAGAAGGCGCTGCAATGATACGTACCAAAGGTGAAGCGGGTACAGGAAATGTTATTGAAGCTGTTAAACATATGAGAACAATAACTAATGAAATCAATGAAGTACTAACATGCGATACAAATCAGTTAGTTGCTTTAAGTAAAAAATTCAGAGCCCCATTGAATGTATTAGAAGAGATTAAAGAATTAGGAAAACTTCCTGTAGTTAATTTTGCAGCTGGTGGAATTGCTACTCCAGCCGATGCCGCATTAATGATGCAGCTAGGATGCGATGGAGTTTTTGTAGGTTCAGGAATATTTAAAAGTGGTGACCCAGCTGAAAGAGCTGAAGCTATAGTTGTCTCGACTACTAACTATAATGATCCAAAAGTTCTCGCAGATGTCTCAAAAGATCTAGGTGAACCTATGGTTGGAATAAACATCGATACTCTGACAGAAGAAGAGAAATTAGCTAAAAGAGGTTGGTAATTGAAAGTAGGGATACTTTCTTTACAAGGTAGTTTCTTTGATCATCAAAAAAGTTTAGATCTTATTTCTTTAGAATCATTATTAGTAAAAACACCTGAAGATTTAGATAAAGTAGATGGAATTATACTTCCAGGTGGGGAATCTACAGCTATGTCGAAAATATCATCATATAATAATTTGTATAAAAAATTAGATACAAAAATAAAACAAGGATTGCCAACTCTCAGTACTTGCGCAGGAACGATAATTCTTTCAAAATCAGTTATTGACGGAGATACTCATATCCCGAATATTGATATAGAAATTCAAAGAAATGCATATGGAAGACAAAATGAATCATTTGAAGCAGATGTAAAATTTTTAAATAATAATGACATATATTGTTTTATACGTGCACCAAAAATTCTAAGAACGTTAAATAATGATGTCAAAGTAATTGCTACACATATTGAAGATATAGTTGGTGTTTCACAAGACAATATAGTCTCACTTACATACCATCCAGAATTGACAAATGATAACTATTATCTCGAATGGTTGCTTGCTTTTATGAAAGAGGGAAAATATGTCGGGTCATTCTAAATGGTCTACTATAAAGCGAAAAAAAGGAGCTAACGATGCTAAAAGAGGACAATTATTCGCAAAATTAGTTAAAGCTATAGAAATTGCTGCACGTAATGGAGGTACTGACCCAGCAAATAACGCATCGCTCTACCAAGCAATACAAAAAGCAAAATCTAATTCAGTACCTAATGAAAATATTGAACGAGCTTTAAAACGTGTTGATGGAAATTTAGAAACTGGAGAAATATTCGAATTATCATACGAAGGATACGCACCACATGGAGTTGCACTTTTAATTAGTTGTCTTACTGATAATAAGAATAGAACTTCATCTGATGTAAAAGCTACTCTTACTAAACATGGTGGCTCGATGGGTACGCCAGGGAGTGTTAATTACTTATTTGAAAGAAAAGCTGTATTTCAATTTGATAAATATAATGATGAATTAATCGATTTAGCTTTAAACTCGGATTGTTTAGATATTTTAGAAAGTAATCAATCAGTAACATTTGAATTCCCACCATCTGATTTTAAAAATATGAATGAAAAATTTAATGACAATTCGTTTGTTCCATCAAATGCTGAAATTGCTCAGATTCCGAATGTCGGTGTAGTTATTGATATGGAAAAATTTAAGTCAGTATCAAAATTGATTAGCGCATTAGAAGACCTTGATGATGTCCAAGATGTCTATGCAAATTTTGATATTGAAGAAAAAGAGTTAGAAGCGTTACTTTCTGAATAAAAAAATTAAAATAAATACATGGTAAATAAGGCAAAAAAACAGGGAACTACGTACGAAACAAACATAGTAAATAGATTGAATAAAGAAGTTGATTTTAAAGCTCAAAGGTTTGCTGAAGGTGGATCAAAAGATCTAGGCGATATACAATTATTCGTTAAAGAAGAAGAATATTTTCTTGAAGCAAAATCTAGACAAAATTTAAATATTCATCAATCTTTAGAAAAAGCTATTGAAAAATCAGGAGATAAAAATACAGTTCTTTTTTGGAAGAAATTAAAAAGGAAACAAGGGAACTCCAGACGTACAAATGACGGAATTCCAGAAGTTGTATCTATGTCTTATGATTTATTTATTAAATTGCTAAATAGTAAGTAATGATTAAAAGTAGTTTACTAAACTACGAGTTACCAAATTCATCTATAAATCAAGAACCTTATGAAAATCCATTAAATTCAAAGCTTTTAATTGCTGAGAACAAAGAAATAATATCATTTGAAGAGTTCCCTGATTATGTTGAAACTGATTCTCTATTTATATTTAATAAATCTACTGTACGTAAGGTAAGAATTCAGACAGAGAAAAATACTGGAGGATCTTTAGAGATATTTATAACTAAAAAATTAAATGATTTTGAAGCAATATGTTTATTAAAATCTTCCGATAAAAAAAGTAAAAATAAAAAATACCAAACAAATTTATTTAATTTTAAAATACAAGAAGTTTTAGATGAAACATTTAAATGTATTTTTGATATGAAAATTGATGACGTTATAAATAAACACGGTATACTTCCGTTGCCACCGTACATTACAGATACTCCTGAAAAAAGAAAATTCTATAACAATCAATTCTCAGATAGCGGGTTTTCGATTGCTGCACCAACAGCTGGTTTACATTTCACTAATGAATTAATTAAAAAATTTGAGAAAAAATATATTAAAACCGCATTTATTAATTTAGATGTAAATCTTAATACGTTCAAACCAGTTAAATCAAAAAATTTAAATGATCATAATATTCATAAGGAGTTTTATTCAATAGATAAGACTGAATATAACAAAATAATTACTTATAAAGAATCAAATAAAAATATTTATTGCGTAGGAACTACAACTCTTAGAGCAATTGAAACTGCATACAATACAGAGAATCTAGTTGGTAATACAGATCTTTTTATTTTGCCTGATACAAAAATTAATTTACCTACACACTTAATTACGAATTTTCACGCTCCAATGAGTTCACTTCTTTCAATTGTTCACAATGTTTATGGAGATAACTGGAAAGAATTGTATAAATATGCAATTGATCAAGGTTTAAAATTTTTAAGCTTCGGTGATGCTGTATTATTTAAATATAAATGAATAACATCAATTTAGAGTTACTTGCAGTAGATGGTAAAGCAAGAGTAAATAAAGTAAAAATTAACAATCATGAATTTAATACTCCCATTTTTATGCCCGTTGCTACAAGAGGTTCTATTAAATCAGTTAACTTAGAACAACTTTCAGATACAAAAATTATCCTAGGAAATACATATCATCTTTATTTAAGACCTGGTTTAGACATCATCAAGGACTTTGGAGGATTGCATGAATATATTAATTGGGATCAATTAATATTAACTGATTCAGGAGGGTTTCAAGGTTGGTCCATTCCAAACTCTCAAACAGATGATGGTATTTTGTTTAAGAATATATATGATGGAACAAAATTTCTAATGACTCCCGAATTATCAATTCAAATACAAGAGACCTTAAATAGTAATATTGCAATGATACTTGATCAATTAATAGATATTAATGCTTCAAAAGATATGCAAAAACAAGCAATAATCAATACAAATATTTGGGCAAAAAAAGCACGTGACATTCACAACAATAAAAATCAATCGTTATTTGGAATCATTCAAGGTGGTAAATATAAAGATTTAAGAGAAATTTCTACAAAAAATATGATAGAGAATGGCTTTAATGGTTATGCAATTGGTGGACTTGCTATAGGTGAAACTGAAAATGAGAGAAATGAGATTGTTTCATTTACTACAGATTTAATACCTGTTGATAAATTACGATACGTTATGGGTGTTGGAGATATTAAAAGCCTGATAAATTTAATTGAGTTTGGTGTTGACATGTTTGATTGTGTTTGGCCCGCAAGAATTGCACGTCATGGAAAAATTATTAATAGAGCAAAATATTTTAATTTAAAAAACAGTAAATATAAAAATATTAAAGAACCGTTAGTGCAAGATTGTAACTGCAATACGTGTCTAAATTTTTCTACTTCTTATATGAGACACTTGTTAATTAATGAGCCCACTTCATCATGGCAATATTTAACAATACACAATATATATCAGACTCAAAATATCATTAACGAAGTAAGAGAAAGTATATTAAACTCAGATTTTGATAATTATAAAGAAAGACTTTTAAATGAATGAGATCATAACTCTGTTGCCTTTAATTACTGTATTTGTAATCTTTTACGTTATTTTGTACATTCCTCAAAGAAGGAGACAAAAAAAACATAAAGAATATGTAGAAAATTTAAAAATTGGAGACAACGTAATTACTGATTCTGGTATTTATGGGCGTGTTGTAAATATAAAAGAGGATAAAGTTACTTTAGTTGTCAAAAAAGGAGAGATTGAGATTTTAAAGTCGAATATATCTTTTAAATAAAATGAAATCATTTCTAAAACTGATATTTTTACCTATACTTTCCGTTGGATTATTTATTTTTGTATATCTAAATAATATTCAACCAAAACTTGGTTTGGATTTGCAAGGTGGTGTATCAGTGATTCTAACTGCTGAAGAGGGAACAGATCCTGAATTGATTGAACAAGCAGTAGAAATTATGAGAACAAGAATTTCTGCTTTTGGTGAAGTACAAGAACCTGAAATTTCAATTAGTGGAGAAAATTCAGTTTTAGTTCAATTACCAGGTCTAACAGATCAAGAAAAAGCAATTGAAGCTGTTGGAACTACTGGACTACTCACTTTTAGACCTGTTCTTAACTCTTCATTGAATTTAGGTTACTCTCCAGCTTTGACAATAACTCCAAATGAAGATGACCCAGATAATCCAATTGTTACTGCACCAGATGGTGTTGATCAAATAACTGGTTTAACTTTAGATGATAATCCCGACACGGACTCTTATTTACTTTCATTGTCTGACGGATTTCCAATAATCTATCATTTAGGTCCTGCTGAACTGACAGGTAATGATATAGATGACGCTTTAGCTGTTTATCCTCAAAATGAATGGATAGTTCAACTAGTTTTAAAAGACACTTCGGAACAAAAATTTACTGACTTAACCAAAAAATTGGCAAAATTAATGGGGGAACAAAGGCGTTTAGCTATTGTTTTGGATGGTCAAGTTATTTCTGCACCTGGTATAGCAATTGATGTAAATCCAGAAATAGGAATAACAGGTGGAACTGCTGCGATATCAATGGGAAATTCCGATCAAGGTGAATCTGCTAACAATTTAGCAGTTATTTTAAGATATGGAGCTTTACCAGTAGCTTTTGAGAGATCTTCTATACAGAAAGTTTCTGCAACTTTAGGTGAGAATACGTTAGCACTTGGATTACAGGCAGGATTTGTAGGTCTTATTATTGTCAGTCTATTTTTATTGTTTTATTACAGATTGTCTGGAATTATTGCAATACTTGGATTAGGTTCATTCGGTGCTCTTTTTTATTCCGTTATTGCATTATTAGGTGAGTATCAGGGATATACGTTAACTTTAGCTGGTATAGCTGGTGTAATAGTTTCTATAGGATTAACGGCAGATTCTTATATCGTTATTTTTGAAAAATTAAAAGACGAGCTTAAAGTAGGTAGGTCATTTAACTTTGCAGCAGAAAAAGCAGTTACTGAAGCATGGAATACTATATTAGTAGCTGACTTTGTATCAATTATTGCTTCAGTTATTTTATATATACTTGCAATCGGACCTATTAGAGGATTCGCCTTAACTTTAGGTCTTGCAACAGTATTCGATCTCTTTTATACAAGAATTTTCATTAGGAACGCTGTTCCACTGTTTGGAAATATAACTGATAACCCTCGTAGTTATTTTCCTTTAAGAAAGAAAGATATTGAAAATGTTTAAGAGTTTATTTTTAGGTAATACAAATATTGATTTTCATAATATTGGTAGTCGATTTTATAAAATATTTATTATTGAATTTATAATTTTTTCTTCTGTTTTGATTGGATCAATATTTGGATTATTAAATTTAAATCTTTCAGTAGATTTTACGGGTGGAACAACATATCAACTTGATACTGAATATACAGATAATGATATAGATGATGTATTAAACAATACAATACTCCCAGTTTCTAGATATCAGACATTCGACAATTCAAATACAATCATATTTAGAGCTGTTGAGTCTACGCAGGAACGTGAAACTGAATTGTTAAATTATTTATCAGATAAATTCAGCGTAGAAAAAAATGAAATAGAGTTTCAAAGAGTCGGTCCTACTTTCGGTGAAGAAATAACAAATAAGGGGATTAGAGCACTTGTTATATTTTTATCCATAATTGCACTTCTTATATCATTCAGATATGAATATAGATTTTCATTGATTGCACTAACGGCATTAATGCATGATCTTTTATTAACCTTTTCTGTTTATGTAATTTTAGGACTCGAGATAACGCCATCAACAATAATTGCTTTATTAACAATATTGGGATATTCCCTATACGATACAGTTATTTTATTTGATAAATTAAAGGATTCTCAAAAATCATTTAAGAGAGATACGCTTACTAGTGAAATACTAAACAAAACTTTTAATGAAGTGTTAATGAGAAGTATTAATACTTCTTTTACCTCAGCTATTCCGATTATTTCAATAATTCTTATAGGTAATTATTTAGGTATTGAAGGAAACTTATCTGATTTTGCTATTCCTTTATTAATTGGGATATTATCTGGTACATACAGTTCTATATTTGTTACTGTACCATTTTTATCAAAGATAATTAAAACTTAAGAAATTTAGTACCATTAATATATGTCGACTAAAAGTCCTGTAAAAACAGCTGATGAACTATTTAATAGTATTTTAGAAAACTATCCAAAATCTTCTCATAAGCTTTTAAATGATGCATATAAGTTTGCAGCTAATGGGCATAAAGACCAAAAAAGAAAATCAGGTGAAGACTACATTACTCATCCACTACAAGTTGCTCTATATCTCGCTGAATTGAATCTTGATAAAGAAACAATCATAGCTGCATTTTTGCACGATTTGATAGAAGACACTGATGTAACTTATTCTGATATCAAAAAAGACTTTGGCAAAGAAGTTGCTGATATCGTTGATGGTGTAACGAAACTAGATAAGATAAATTACAACTCAAAGGAAGAAGCTAAAGCAGATGCAATAAGAAAAATGGTTATTGCTATGTCAAAAGACATTAGAGTGTTAATTCTCAAATTAGCAGACAGACTTCACAATATAGAAACAATACAATATCATACTGATTGGAAGCAAGAGAAAATCGCTAATGAAACACTTTACGTTTACGCACCATTGGCACATAGATTAGGTTTGCAATCAATTAAACATAAATTAGAAGACACTTCCTTCAAGATCCTTTTTGATAAACAAAATAATGAAATTCAAGAACAGATAACTCAAGCAAGGCCAGATAGAGAAAATCAACTTGAAGAATCTTTAAATATAATTAAGTCATTGTTATCAGATAACTCAATTTCTGCAGAAGCTTACGGCAGACCAAAACATAATTATTCAATATACAAAAAAATAGTTAATAATGGATTAACGTTTGATGAAATTAATGATTTAGTTGGAATAAGAATTATTACTGATGATGTAAAAAATTGTTATACGATACTTGGATTAATTCATGCAAATTTTCAACCTGTTCTAGGTCGATTTAAAGATTTTATTTCAATGCCTAAATTTAATTTGTATCAAAGCCTTCATACAACAGTTATTACATCTGATGGTAATAAAATGGAAATTCAAATCAGAACTCATGATATGCATTACAGAGCAGAATTTGGAGTGGCTGCACATTGGAAATACAAGGAGAAACCATCTAACGATCTAACTAGATGGACTAATGAGCTTACAGAGATGTCATCAGAATATCCTGATCCTAATGAATTTTTACAGCATATGAAGTTAGATTTGTATGAAAATGAAGTATTTTGTCTTACACCTGAAGGCGATGTCTTATCATTACCACAAGGCTCCACACCAGTTGATTTTGCCTTTGCCATTCATACACAGGTAGGTGAGAAACTGATTGGTGCGAAAGTAAATGGAAAATTAGTAAATTTAAGTAATGAACTAAAATCTGGGGATACAGTAGAAATACTTACAAGCAAGGATAAGAACAAAGGGCCAAGTAGAGATTGGTTAAATATAGTAAAAACTACTAGAGCTAGATCCAAAATAAAACAATGGTATCAAAAGCAACTTAAAAATGAAGACATCCAAAAAGGAAAAACAGTATTAAATACCTGGTTAGATGAGAATAATGATGTTTTGGAAGTAAATTCAAAAGACCAAATATTAAATGAATTGTTATTAGACATGAAGCTTCCTAATATCGAAACTTTGTATCAAAGTCTTGGAAATGGAAATACAGGTATAAATATTGTTGGTAACAAGATACGTAAAATAGTATTTCCAAATGAAATATCTGTTGATGACGATTTATATTCACCTGAAATTAAGAGTGATAGTAAATCAGATTTAATTATTGTTGAAGGATATGATGACATACAAGTCAGAATGGCAAAATGCTGCGTACCCGTACCTGGTGACGATATCTTAGGATTTATAACCATATCAAATGGTATTGCAATTCATCGTTCTGATTGTTTGAATATAAAAATTGATCCAAATAAAGGGGAAAGAATTTTAGATGTAAGTTGGGGGTTTGAACCTAATACTGGAACTATTGTTTGGCTTGAAATAGAAGCTATTGACAGACCTTACTTACTCAGAGATGCGACTATAGCAATTTCTGATAATGGAGGAAATATATTGGTAGCTAAATCTGTTACAAGTAGTAAAAGAATTGTTAGTTTGATATTTCAGATAGAAGTTAGCGATGTTACTCAATTAGATGCAATATTAAATGATGCTAAAGATATTGAGAATGTTTTTGAAGCAACAAGAATCTATCCAGGAAGAAAATGACTGATATAAAAAAATTTACAAGCTTTGCAACATCAAACTGTTATCTAATAAGCCCTTTTGATAATGAAATTGTATTTTTAATAGATTTACCACCAAATATTGATGAAGTAATTAATTACATAAATACACATAATTTAACTATTGGAGGTGCATTTATAACACATGGTCACTGGGATCATGCAATAGGACTATCTTCTTTTGATTCAAAGGCTTATATCAATCTTGATGACGAACATTTAGCAAGAAATCCAAGTGAGCAAATAGGTGATTTTCTTGGTGATAAGGTATCTGCAGACAAATATGAAGGTAATTTACATAACGTTTTAGATCATGAATATGATTTTTTAAATGTCTATATAAACCCTGGACATACTAAAGGTAGTGTATCATTTGAATTTAAGGATTTAGGGGTAGTTTTTACAGGAGACTTTATATTTAAAGATAGTATTGGAAGAACAGATTTGTATTCAGGGGATAATAACGAAATGATTGATTCTATAAACAATGTTTTCACTCTTTTTCAAGATGATTTTCAATTATTTCCTGGTCATGGAGATGATGATACTGTAATAAATATTAAGAATAACAATCCATTTATTAGAGAGTATTTAAAATGATAGACCAAGTTAAGGGAACAAGAAATCTATACGGTAAAGATGTAGATAACTATTTACATATAAAAGATAAATTTTTAAATTGTTATGCAAGTTATGGTTATAAATTTGTTGAATTGCCAAACATTGAACACAAAGATTTATTTACAAAATCTATAGGTGAAAATTCCGAGATAGTTACTAAGCAAATGTATGAATTTGAAGATAAAGCTGGACGAAGTCTTGTATTGAGACCAGAAGGAACAGCTAGCGTCGTAAGATATCATAACGAATTTCATAAAGATCAATCAAATAAATACAGTTATTTTGGAAAAATGTATAGATATGAAAACCCACAAAAAAATAGATACAGAGAATTTCATCAAGCAGGGGCTGAACTAATCGGAACATTAGATAATTATTCTGACGTTCAATTAATTAAATCTTCATTTAGATTTCTTAATTCACTTGAATTAAATTTTAAATTAAAAATCAACACAATAGGTAGTGTGGATGAAAGAAAAGAGTATGTAAGTGTTTTAAAAAAGTATTTTGATAAAAACAAAAAAGATTTGTCTAAAGAAAGTATAGAAAAGATTGAATCAAATACATTAAGAATATTAGATTCAAATATACAAGAGGACTTACAGATTATTGATCTGGCCCCACTTATTACAAATTACCTAGAAGATGAAACAATACAGAAATACGAAGATACAAAGAATATGCTAAATAATATTAATATTCCTTACTCCGAAGATCATAAGTTAGTTAGAGGTTTAGATTATTACAATGATTTAACTTTTGAATTTGTAGCCGATGGTGTAGTTATTGGCGGTGGTGGAAGATATGATAAATTGTCACAAATACTTAACATAGGTCAATCTCAAGGTGTGGGTGTCGCTTTCGGAGTAGACCGTATAATAAATCAACTTCAACTTGATACTCATAAAGAACAAATATTTTTAATATCTCAAGATGAAGAAGAAATGAATGACATTTCTGATGAATTAGATAAAAATCATATACCTTATGAAGTACCTATAAGATTCAGTAAGGAGAATACTCAGTACAAAGAAGCTATAAGGAATAATGCAACTTTAGTAATTAATTGTTCTGAAAAAACTATTAAGATTATCAGCAGCAATAAAGTTATACCATTCGACATTAATAAATTAAAGGAATTAATTTGAACATTAACGAATTAGTAAATGCAAAAAACAATGCCGAAGTTCAAAATGTTAATGGTTGGGTTTCATCTATAAGAGATCATGGTGGACTCACTTTTATTGATCTTCGTGATTTTTATTCTTCTATACAAATTGTTTACGAGCAAACCAAGAATATGCCTTCTGATATAAAGAATGAATATTACATTTCTGTATCAGGGGTTTTTAAAGAGCGAGATAAAGAACTAGTAAATAAAAATACTCAATTGGGTATGTATGAGATTCATGCTTCTGAAATAAATGTTTTAAATAAAAGTAAGACTCTACCATTTCAAATAGATAACAATATTGATACTGACGAAAGTATAAGATTGAAATATAGATATCTTGATTTGAGAAGACAATCTATGAAATCAAACATAGTCGGCAGATCTAATACTTTTAAATCTATAAGAAAGATTATGGACAAAATGGATGTATTAGAAATAGATACACCTACTCTTATTAAGTCTACTCCCGAAGGTGCTAAAGATTTTTTAGTTCCTTCGCGAAAAAACAGCAGTACTTTTTATGCCTTACCACAATCACCTCAGATGTATAAACAACTATTCATGATGGCTGGATTTCCAAATTATTACCAAATTGCAAAGTGTTACAGAGATGAAGACTCAAGAAAAGATAGACAACCTGAATTCACTCAACTGGATGTAGAATTTTCGAATGCTAATCCTGAAATAGTTAAAAAAAATATTGAAGCTATCGTTAAATTTGTCTTTAAAGATGCATACGATATAAAAATAGACTCTGCATTTAAAAATATGACTTTTTCTGAAGCTATATCTTTGTATGGAACTGACAAACCTGATTTAAGAATTAAAGAAACGATAAGTGATTGCACTGAAGTTTTTAAAGCAACTGAAATTAATTTTTTGAGTGATATTTTAAATAAAGAAGGTGTAATCAGATTTTTAAAAACTGATGATTCGCTTACTCGAAAAATAATTGACCAGTTAGATCAAGAATTGAAAGAATTAGGTTCAAATGGTCTGGGCTGGTTTAAGGTTGAAAACAACGATATATCAGGTCCTTTATCTAAATTAATTTCAGAATCAGAGAAAGAATTTCTGATAAGTCAAGGAAATGGAGTATTTCTTTTTCAGGCTGGACAAGAGATGGAAATAGCACCATTTCTTGATCATATAAGAAGATATATTTTCAAACCTACCACCGAACAACAGTTTACATTTTGCTGGATTGATAATTTCCCATATTTTGAAGTCGAAAATGGTAATTTACAACCATCTCATCATCCATTTACAGCTCCAACAAATGAAGACGATTTTATTAATAATCCAGAGCTTTCGACAGCCTTACATTACGATTTAGTTCTTAATGGGGTTGAGCTTGGATCAGGTTCCCAAAGAATAAGTAATCCAGATTTACAACGTATTGTTCTAGAAAAATGGGGTTTAAGTAATGAAGAAATTCAAGATAGGTTCGGTTGGTTTATAGAGGCACTTTCATATGGAACACCACAACATGCAGGATTTGCTATAGGCATAGATAGATTGATTGCTGAAGTATATAATCAAAATTCTATAAGAGATGTAATACCATTTCCTAAAACACAATCTGGACTAGATCCACTAACAGATGCTCCTTCATATATCAGTGAAAATATATTAGAAGAATATAATTTAAAGTACATTAACAAAGATGAATAGTAACCAAATAAGAACAGAGTTTTTAAATTTTTTTGAATCTAAAAATCATGACGTTATCAAGTCTGCATCTTTAATTCCTCACGACAATACTTTGTTATTCACAGCTGCAGGAATGGTACCTTTAAAAGATTATTTCTCTGGAAATAAAGTCCCTGATAATCCAAATATGGCTTCTTCACAAAAATGTATAAGAACAATTGATATTGATATTATTGGAGATACTGACAGACATCTTTCATTTTTTGAAATGTTAGGAAATTTTAGTGTTGGAAAGTATTTTAAAAAAGAAGCAATACGTTACTCGTATGAATTTATAACAGAAGTTTTATTAATTGAACCAGAAAGATTATGGTTCACAGTTTATAAAGATGATAAAGAATCTTTCGATATTTGGCGCGATGAAATAGGCGTTCCGGAAGAAAGAATACAGTATGGCGATAAAGATAACTTCTGGCATATGAATATCCCTGGACCATGTGGTCCTTGTTCAGAAATTTTTATTGACAGAGGATCAAAATATGGACCAGATGGTGGACCAATTGGAGGGGGAGAAGATCGATTTGTTGAGATATGGAATCTTGTATTTATGGAATCTATACAAGATAAACCTTTTGAAGTAGTAGGTACATTACCAAGTAAAAACATAGATACTGGTATGGGTTTAGAGAGAATAGCAATGATTATGCAAGAAAAAGAATCTTTGTTTGAAACAGATTTATTTAGTTCAATACATAAAGAACTATCAAAAAAAATAAAAAACTCAAATGCTAAATATGAAAAAATTATTTTAGACCATATAAAAGCATCCACTTTTATGCTCAGTGATGGTGTAGTTCCTACTAACGAAGGTAGAGGTTATATCTTAAGAAGACTTATTAGAAGAGCTTTAAGAGCTTACAATAAATTAACTGAGGAACCATCGTCACTCGATTTTCTTATCAAAGAAGTGACAAAATTGTACAGCGTACCTTATCCTGAACTTGATAATAATATTGAAAAAATAACAAAATTATTTAAAACTGAAGAGGATTTATTTGGCAAAACATTAAATAAGGGAATCCAAGAAATTAATACAATACTTGAAACAGGTGAGCTATCTGCAAAACAAGCTTTCTATCTATTTGAAACTTACGGTTTTCCTTTTGAATTAACTCAGGAAATTGCTCTTGAGAACAAAATAACTCTAAATGAAGAAGAATTTCAACAATATTTTGAAAATCATAAGATTAAATCTAAAGGTTCCTCTACTAAAATAAATCAAAATATGAAATTAGATATAGATACCAATGATTTTTGTGGATATGAAACAATAGATACCGTATCTGAGATATATCATGTGGAACCTCTAGAAAATAAATCTATAATATTTACCAAAATAAATCCATTCTATTTCGAAGCAGGTGGTCAAATATCCGATGAGGGTAAAATAAAAATCGATGATAAGGAATATTTTGTTGAAAAAGTTGTTCAGAGTGAAAATGGAGCAACAGGCTTAGTTGTTGATATAAATAATGTAAACATAGGCGATGAAGTTCAATTAACAGTAGATGATTCTTTTAGAAATGCAGTATCTAAAAGTCATAGTGCAGCACATATTGTCCATTCTGCATTAAGAAATATCTTAGGAGATCATGTTGCACAAGCTGGTTCTAACGTTGCGCCTGGTAGATTTAGATTTGATTTTAGCCATACTCAGAAAGTTTCTGATGAAGAGTTGTCAACAATTTTCGAAACAGCCAACAAAGTAATTTTTGATGATCTTGAAGTTAATACAAATATTATGAATATTGATAAAGCTAAAGATGAAGGTGCTCTAGCATTTTTTGGCGATAAATATGATGACGACGTGAGGGTAGTTAATATTGGAACATTTTCAAAAGAATTGTGTGGTGGTACCCATGTTAAAAATTCACATGACGTTGGACTAGTTGTATTAACTCAAGAATCTTCAATTGGTTCTAACTTAAGACGAGTAGAAATGTTGTCTGGATCAGATGCTTATGATTTTTTAAATTCTGCTTATAAATCCTATCAAGAAGTTGCTGATATTCTTAAAGTACAAGCAAGTGATGTATCAACTAAATTAAAACAAAATCTTGAAACACTTGAAGAATATAAATTAAAAATATCTAATTTTAGAAAGGATGAGTTAATAAAGTTAACACAGGATTACTCTACTAAATCTTCAAAGATAGGAAAATACAATGTAATCATTGAAACAATCTCTTTAGAAAATACCAATGAGTCAAAAGAAGTTGCTTCCAATATGGTTAATAATTTTGATGTCGATATTTGCATATTATTTTCAAATATATCTGGTAAAACAATAATCGTTGGTTCAACTAAACCAAGTGTTGATCTTGATATTTCAATAATAACTAATGACCTATCATCATTGTATGGCGGAGGTGCATCGAAGGATCCGAATTTATCAATTGGTGGTGGACCTGGCAAATATGAAACATCTAAAGCAATTGATGTTGCAATAAAATCTATAACTAAATTAATTTAAACGTGAATAATTTATTATCAATAGATTACGGTGAGCGATATATGGGGTTTGCAGTAAGGACCATTAAAACGCAAATACCTATACCAATAGAAGTCGTAGACATTAAAAAAGATAATATTGGAAACAAGATATCTATATACGTAGATTCTTATGATATAAATAAATTTATTATTGGTTATCCATTAGGCATGAATCTATCCGAAAATAGAATGACTAAAAATGTTGACAAATTTATTAAAGAAGAATTGATGAAATATAATTTACCTATTTCAAAAATAGATGAAAGATTTACCTCTGAATTAATCAAAAATACTAAAAATGATAGGATAGATGATTTGTCCGCACTAGAAATATTAGAAACTTATATTAAAAATAATGATTAAAGTTATATTTAAAAATAGGACTTTAATACAACTATTTCTTGTTTCCTTTTTTTTATTATTAACTTACAATTTAACAAATTCTATAGCTGATAACGTTGAAATAAATTCAATAGAGAACAATCAGAATATACAAAATTTAAAAATAGTCAATGTAAACATACCTCAAGGAAGTTCGGCATCCGAAATATCATCAATATTAGATTCAACTGGGGTGATAAATTCTAAACTTGCATTTGAACTGTATTTGCGTAACGAAAATCTTACTGACAAATTAAGATCAGGATCATATGAAATACCAAACAATTTAAGTTTCGATGAACTTACTTCAGTCCTTTTAAAAGGTCCACCATTAAAAACTTACACAATAACGATTCCAGAAGGTTTATGGTTATCAGAAACATTAGAAACTATCTCAGCTCAAACAGGGTTTGATATAAATCAACTTGAAAATTCCTTAATTTCCGGAAATGTAGAAAGTATTTATTTGCCTGATGGTGATTTTTCTATTTTACAGAATTGGGAAGGTTTATTATTTCCAAACACATACCAAATAGATATCGATGCAAATGGTGAAGATATTTTACAAATTCTCGTTAATGAGTTAGAAATAAGGTATAACGAATTACTTTCGAATAATACAGTCCCAATATGGATAACCTCTCCAAGTAAATTTTTTACCGTAGCAAGTTTAATTGAAGCAGAAGCAAAATTAGATGAAGATAGACCATTAGTGTCATCTGTAATTAGAAATAGACTGAATGATAATATGCTGTTACAAATTGATGCAACTGTACTTTACTCATTACAAAAAAGAAAATCTCAAGTTCTTTTAGTTGATTTGCAAATAGATAGTCCATATAACACATACAAATATACATCACTTCCTCCAACACCTATATCAGGGTTTGGTCAAAAATCTATGGAAGCTATTTTTAATACACCTGAGAATTCATTTATTTATTACTTATTAACAGATACAAATGGAAAAATGACTTTTACAGATAATTATGAGGAATTTATTAATCTTAAGAATAAAGCTAAAGATGAAGGAGTGATACCTTAATGGTCTCTACAAACGATATACGGCCTGGGCAGTCAATATTGGTTGATGGAATTCTGTACCAGATCATTGAATATCAACATGTGAAACCTGGTAAAGGTAAAGCATTTGTAAAAACTAAACTTAAAAATTTAACTAATGGAGGCGTATTAGATAAAACCTTTAGAGCAGATGAAGATGTTGAACAAGCATTTATTGATAAACAAACATTTCAATATTTATACAATGACGCTGATAAATATTTTTTTATGAATGCTGACAGCTATGAGCAAATAGAATTAACTAAAAATCAACTAAATGAAAAAGAATTATTATTAAAGCCAAATCAAGAAGTTACTCTATCAATGTATATGGATAAGCCAATAGATATGCAACTACCAGCAACTATTAATTTATTAGTAACGCAATCAGAGCCGGCTGTAAAAGGTGATTCAGTAAATTCCAACAACAAGGAAGTCACCTGTGAAACAGGTCTTACAATTCAGGTGCCTATGTTTATAGAAGAAAAAGATGTTATAAAAATTGATACCAAAACAATTAGTTATGTTACAAGAGTATGAAACACGATTTTCGATATTATACATTTAATTCGCTTTTTTCCACTGATAGCTATACAGACAATATACTTCTTGTTGAAAATGATTTATCAGAAAATCAACTACTAAGAGCACAACAATTAATAACTTTCTTAAATGAGAATGTCGATCAAATTGTGTTAAAGATAGATCAATTATCTCAAAATTGGTCATTTGAAAGAATTGCAAAACCTGAAAGAACAGCATTAATGCTCGGTATAGCTGAGTTAAAAATGAAATTAACTCCCAGAAAAGTAGTAATATCCGAATGGGTTAAATTAGTCGATAAGAACTCTTCGTCGGATGGTGCAAAATTTGTTAATGCAATATTGGATAATTATGAATGATAAATATCTTTCTAATATCTTAGATATTAAAAATTATAGAAAATCTTTCATAGATTCCTTTGACAAAAACGATATAGAACTTCAAAATAAACTTATAAATGCATCTAAGGATATTAATTTACAATCTATAAGAATCCATAAATTTATAACTCACAATGGCAACGTTGGAAAAGTCTCGTTTGCTAGATTTCTTTCAACTATAAATTTAGACGAACAAACACGAATCATGGAATTGAATATTTCAAATATTGAAGATATAGTAAATTTTATAGAGAATATATGATATTTATTATTACTGGTCCATCTGGAGTAGGAAAAAATACGATAATTAACGAGCTCTCGAATCATATTGACTTTCATTTTTCAACTTCTTATACAACAAGACCGAAAAGAGACAATGAAACAGAAGGTCAAGATTACTATTTTATTACCGATCAACAATTTAATGATCTAATCGATAAAAACCATATGCTCGAATATGAAGAATATGGAGGTTATTTTTACGGTACACCAAAATCTGAAATTAATAGAGATGGGATTGTTATATTAGACCTAGAAGTTAATGGAGCCACAAAATTACTAAAATCTAATAGTGATTATATAGGTATATTTATTGATATAAATGATGATGAATTAATAAACAGATTAGTTTCTAGAGGCCATGATAAAGATTTTATAGATAAAAGAATGATTCTTGCAAATTCTCAAAGAGAACACAGTGGTGAATACGATTACTATATTGAGAACCAAGATTTAAATACTGCAGTTAATAATATAATTGATATAATATGTAAGCTGGAGGAACAATGATTAAACCACCTATTGAAGAATTACTAAAAGAAACACCAGGAAGATTTGCCCTTGTTATTACTGCATCTAGGAGAGCGAGAGATATAAATTCCTATTTTAATCAACTCGGTGAAGGTATTGGTGCATATACACCTCCACAAGTTCAAAGTTTAAGTAGGAAACCTCTAACAGTAGCATTTGAAGAAATTGCAGCAGGGAAAGTAGAAGTTTCCGAAGAAAATTAATGAAAAAAAATATACTACTTGCTGTAACAGGTAGTATTGCTTGTTCTAAAGCTGAATTATTTATAAAGCAGTACGAAAGCCTATATAATTTTAAAGTAATATCTACATACAATGCCATACAATTTCTAAGCGATGAATTTAAAAATAATAATCAAGTCCTAAGCAATTGGGATGATTTAAAAGGGACTCCACATATAGAATTAGCAAGATGGGCTGATATTTTCTTGATTTACCCAGCTACTGCTAACGTTATCGCCAAAATGGCTAATGGTATTGCAGATGATTTGTTAACTTCGACAACACTCATGTTTGGATCTGGAATTTATATTTGTCCTGCGATGCATGAAGAAATGTATTTAAACAACACAACACAAAACAATCTAAAAAAACTGTCACATGAGAATTTTATAGTAGGTGCAAGATATGGAGATTTAGATATTGGTGATAGAGGTTACGGTAGATTAATTGAACCTCTTGATTTAAAGAACAATATTGAAAAAACATTGGGAAAGGTAATAGTGACATCTGGACCTACTATAGAAGCTATTGATGATGTTAAAGTAATAACAAATAAATCATCAGGTAAACAGGGGAGGGCAATAGCAATTGAACTTTCGTCTCGTGGTTATGAAACTATATATATTCATTCAAGTCAGATATTACCAATACCAGGCATTCAGAATGTAGCCTTTACCTCATCTTCAGAATTGCTTACCAAAATAAATGAAAACATAGATAATTGTAAATATTTGTTTATGACAGCAGCAGTTTCAGATTTCACAACAAATAAAGAGAATGGAAAGATAAGTAGAGATTCAGGGAACATTCAGCTTAATCTAACACCAAATATAGATTTAGTGAAGACAATTAAAGAAACATATGAAAATATCGTCACTGTTGCATTTTCAGCTCAGGTTAATGATGATCTTAATTTTGACAAAATTAAAAGTAAAAATTGCGATTACCTAGTAATAAACAATATATTAAAAAATAACTTTGGAAGTGATCTTAATAAAATAAAAGTTATTAATAAGAAAGAACTTATATACGAATCGAATGAGAAGTCAAAATCAGATATAGCGTATGAGTTATTAGATGTATTACTTTAGCAATGTTTGCTGATGTAGAAGTAATTTCAAATAATACATACGGTTACAGCCAATTTACTTATTCTATTCCTCATAAGTTTCAGTCAAAATTAAGTATTGGCAACTTCGTGAAAGTTGAATTTAGAAATAAGATTGTTGACGCATTAGTTGTTAATTTAAAATCAAAAACTGAAATAAAAAATTCAAAAAATATTTTAAAAGTTTCAAATAGTACTCTTAACAATGAACAAGATCTGTATTGCAAATATATAGCTCTCTCTAACAGACTTAATTGTGGAATATTATTACATAACATCATCGATTTAGATATTTTAAGAAAACAAAATATTTTAAAAACAAATTCTGTTTCAAATATAAATTTTCAAGAATTTAATAATTTAAAGTTTGTAAATGATAATGTTTTTTTTGTATCTTCTATTAAACAAGCAAATGATTTATCAAATAATTTGAAAAATAAACTAAAGATTGACTTTTATCAAAAATTTGGAGGGAAAGATGAACTTATCAATGTATTAAACAACAAAAAATACAGAAATATAATAATTCTCTCTAATAATTTTGAAAAAGTAATATTAAACGATCATACTAATTATTTTTTTTATGACAGTAATTCTCCCGCTTATAAATTACCAAAATTAAATAATCTAAATATTATTGAGTCATCTTTTCTTAAAAATCATATATTTGGAGGTAAGTTTATTTATATAAATGAATTTCCCAATTTGGAATTCAATGATTTTTATAAATATAATATTGAGGAGATAGATTATGGAATAGAATATTATTTTTCAAATAATTTAAAAGATAATTTAGAGTTACTTAATCATAAATATCCAAATAAAGTTTTCAAAGTTTACTCAAAAGAAACATTTGCAGAAAATAAAAATTTTTCACAACATGATGATATAAATAATAAAGAAGTAAATACAGTTATTATAAATAATCCAACTATATCTTCGAAAGGTCTTCTTAATTCATACAAATTAATATCACTTCTAAGAACATTAAACTTTTGTATTAAAAACAATTTAAAAATCATAATATTCAATAATAAAAAATTGAATATAGAAAGTTCATTAAATAGCTTATCTTTAACTAAATGGGCAAATAAGGAGTTAGATACAAGATTAAAATATGGACCAAACAAATTGTTAAAAGTGTTTCAATTTGAATTACAACATAAACTTGAAGATAGTAATGAATTGGTTCTTGGACCTATAAATACTGAAAGCGGTTTCAAGTATGAAGTTCAAATTAAATTGTCAAAAGATGTAAATTACATAAATTTTATAAATCTATTTAAAAGTCTTAATAAAATTGAATTAAAAAGAGTAAGGTATATTTAATGAACGATATAGTTGTCTTCGGCCATCCATCTTTAACAAGTAAATCAGAAAATATAATCAATATAGATGATTATGTTGTTAATTTATCAAAAAAGATGATCGATATTATGTATGCTGCTCCAGGGGTTGGTTTAGCTGCCCCTCAAATAGGTATAAATAAAAATATATTTGTATTTGATGCTGGAGATGGGCCTAAAGTTGCTATAAATCCAAAACTTGTTAAAACTGAAGGTTCTATAGTCTTTATGGAAGGATGTCTATCTTTACCAGGTTATTATTGGGATATTGAAAGACATGAATACGCCAAAATTCAATGTCTCAATGAAAATGGTGATGAAACAATATATGAAGGTGACGAACTGATGGGTCGAGTGTTGCAACACGAACTAGACCATTTGAAAGGAAAATTACTTCTCAAATCTATGACACGAAAACAACGAAAAGAAGCTTTGAAAGAGATTTCAATTAAAGGTTTTCCTGGTGATAAAATATAAATATTTTTTTGGTTCAGATGAACGAAGCTTAAATTTTCTAAATACAATTTTTACACTGTACAACAAAGTTAAAGTTGTAACCCTTGAACCAAAGAAAACTGGTCGAGGAAGAAAAATCACACCAAATCCAGTACAAATTTACTGTGAACAAAATGATATTGAATATTCTTACTATAAAGAGGAAAATATCTATGAAGATATGGAGTTTGGCATAGTTGCTAGTTTTGCAATGATTTTTACAAATAATTTTATAATTAACAATAAACCACTATTTAATATACATTTGAGTTTGCTTCCAAAATACAAAGGACCTACTCCAGTTGAGAGTGCTCTATTAAATTTAGAAAAATTTTCGGGTTATACAATTTTTAAAATAAATAAAAATATTGATAGTGGAGATATTATTTATCAAAAAAGGGTAAATATAGAAGGCAAATATGCAACAGAGCTTTATCAACAAATTTATGATTCTTTTCAAATTGATATTTTGAATATAGATTTTTACAAAAAAGGGCAAATTCAGGAGAATATTGTTTCTGATACAAGAAAATTTTTTAAAGAAGATTTTAATATTCAAGAATTGACTATTCAAAATGCTAAAACAAAAATAAGAGCTTTCGACTATCTAGGACCTGCTTTTTTAAAATATAACAATAAAAATTTAAAAATTCTTAACTACAGTGAAATTGAACAAGGAAGTAGTATTGAATTAAGTGATGGATTATTATTCCCGCTAAATGTAATTCCGGAAGGTAAAAGTAAAATGTTATTTGAAGACTATTTAAGAGGACTTAAATGATCATTTCGGCAAGTATTCAAGCAGCAGATCAATTAAATATCTTACAGAGCATTCAACGACATTCATCTAAATTTGATCAAATACATGTAGATATTACTGATGGACATTTCACAAATAATATTTCGATGTCATTTAGTCATATAAAAGAAGTGAAAAATCAAACTGATTACAAAGTAGACGTACAATTAATGGTCGAAGATAATGTAAAACTTGCTCCATTAGCTTTTGCACACGGAGCAGACTTGGTATCAATTCATCTTGAATCAACACCTATTGAAGACTTTATTAATTTAAGTAATGAATTTACAAACCTTGGTGTAGCTACATTGCCAAATACCGATAATTCAAAATTCAAAGAATATCTAGAATATTCTTCGGCTGTTTTATTTTTAGGCGTAAATCCTGGATTTTCAAATCAAGGCCAATCAGTAGATTTAATTGATAAAATTAAAAATTTCAAAGCTTTATATCCTAAATATGATGGATTAATAATTGCAGATGGCGGTATTCAGAATAACCACTTGAGTTCACTAAAGGATATTGGAGTAGATATAGTTGTTCAAGGTGGAGCAATTTTTGGCTGAACCTTTACACTTTTTAGAGTTTCCAAACAGTATGCATCTAGCCGTTATTGAAGCATTAAAAGCTGAAGCATTTCCTAATCCTAAAGTAGGTGCCGTACTTTTAAACAAACATAATAAAGTAAAAGCAATGGGGCATCATAAGGGTAAAGGCACTAATCATGCAGAAATTGAGATAATTAATAATACCCAAATAGAATCTACTGATACTTTATATGTAACTTTAGAACCTTGTTACCATACAGACTCATCACCTTCCTGCGCTGATGAACTTTTAAAAACAAAAATTCAAAATGTAGTAATAGGTGACATTGATTCTGATAAAAGAACCTTTGGAAAAAGTATTGCAAAACTCAAGAACAATGGTTTAAATGTTACGTTAATTGAAGGCGTTAACAATTTTGTAAATCCAAACTATGACAAAAAAAATAATGGTAATAATTCTATTACCTATATAGGGAAAATAGCTACGAGTAAAGACAATAAAATTTTTGATTACTCTGAATCATCTAAATATATTACTAATTCTGAATCACTTGATTTTACCCATTTACTTAGATCTACTGTCGACGCTATTTTGATAGGTAAAAATACACTAATAACAGATAATCCACAGTTAAACATAAGACTAAGCTCGCTTAGCCATATTGATATTTATAAATATGTTCTTTGGGGAAATGGTCGCAATGATATTGAGAAATATGCAAAAAAGCATAGTGAAAAATTATTTCTAACATCTTTTGATAACAAGTTACCTAATGTTGTTAATATCAATGAATTAACTTTTGAGAATTTAGACTTATATATGAATAACCAAAATATAAGGTCATTATTGGTTGAAGGAGGAAATTATGTACATAAATTATTCATTTCTTCAAAAATATACGATTATTTTTATAAATTTGTATCAGAAAATATAATCATCGATGGATTATCCATTGACAATCATATTATTAAATATTTAATGAACGATTTGAATCAGATTAAGAAAATTCAGCTTAAAGATAATTCATTACACATTTATAATTAGTTTACATGTTCACTGGAATTGTAAAATCTGTGGGAAGTGTAAAAACACTTGAAGAAGATCATTTATTGATCTCAACCGATGACGATAACTTTTATAATCTAGAACAGGGTACAAGTATATCAATAGATGGATGTTGCTTAACACTAAGAGAATATATTGACAACAACTTACTATTTCAAATATCTGATGAGACAATATCAAGAACATCTCTTAATAAAGATCATTGCGGATATGTAAATATGGAGTTGCCTCTAACTGTAAACACTCTTCTTAGTGGTCATATTGTACAAGGACACGTTGATGGAGTTATAGAGTTAGATGAAGTTACTAAGTTAGATAATGAGTTATGGAATTTTTATTTTAAATATGCTGATGAAAAATATATTGTAGATAAAGGATCTATTACAATTAATGGAATATCTTTAACGGTAGTAGAACCAACAAAAGATAAATTTAGTGTTGCTGTCATTGAAGAAACTTATAAAAGAACCAACTTGAAACATTTAAAAATTAATAACTCAGTTAATGTTGAGTACGATATTGTAATAAAGTATTTAGAAAAATTAAATTATGATAAGTGACATAAAAGAAATAATTGACCTTTTTGCAAAAGGAGAAATGATAATTCTCGTCGATGATGAAGAACGCGAGAATGAAGGAGACTTAGTTATATCATCTAAGTACTTGACTGCAGACCATATAAATTTCATGATTACTTATGGTAAAGGTTTAGTTTGTGCTCCAATTTCTTCTACAGTAGCTAAAAAATTGAAATTACCATTAATGGAAGGTGTGAATAACGAAATGCAAACACCATATACTCATTCAGTTGATTTGAAGGGGGATGGTGTTACTACTGGAATCTCTGCTGAAGACAGATTTAAAACTATTAAAGGATTAGCTAATGACGATTCAACGCGTGAATCATTTAATGTTCCAGGCCATATCTTTCCTTTACAAGCAATGGATGGAGGTGTCCTTAGGAGAGCAGGTCATACAGAAGCAGCTGTTGATTTATGTACAATTTCAAATCACAAAGAAGTTGCTGTTATCTGCGAAATTATAAATGAAGATGGAACAATGGCTAGATTAGAGGATTTGATTAAATTTTCTGAAGTTCACAATATACCAATAGGTACTATTAAAGATCTTATACAATACCGACTTGATGCTTCGAACCCAGTTGAATTCGTTTCAAAATCTAAAATACCAACAGACTACGGTGAATTTATGGGCCATGTTTTCAAAGATAATGTAGACAATACTGAACATATTGCTTTAACTTTTGGCGATTACTTGTCAGGAGAAGACACCATGGTTCGCGTACACTCAGAATGTTTAACAGGTGATACACTTTTTTCAAAAAAATGTGACTGTGGATCACAACTTTCAAGTGCACTGCAAGCTATATCTAATAATAAAAGTGGTGTCTTACTTTATATGAGAGGTCACGAAGGAAGAGGTATTGGTCTTGGAAATAAAATAAAAGCCTACTCACTTCAAGATGACGGTGAAGATACTGTAGATGCAAATTTAAAACTTGGTTTCAAAAATGATCAGCGTGATTATGGTACTGGTGCATTAATTTTAAGAAATTTAGGAATAACTAATATGAATTTATTAACAAACAATCCGTCCAAAAGAGCTGGTTTAGAAGGATACGGTCTAAATATTACAAAGAGAACTCCACTCTTAGGCAAACAAACACCTGAAAATTCTAAGTATCTCGAGACTAAAAAAGATAAGATGGGTCACGATTTTGATGATGAGTAATATTGCTGTCGTTATTTCTGATTATTACGAAGATATTTCTAATGGATTGATTGATGGTTTTACTAATTCTTTAGATCCAAAATTTACAATTGATACTCATAAAGTGACTGGAGCGTGGGAAATTGTTCATAAAATTAACTCCCTTACAGATAAATATGATAAGTTTGTTGCAATAGGTGCAATTATTAAAGGTGGTACTGATCACTACGAATATATCTCACAAGGTGTAATAGATGGTTTAATAAAATTGACGATTGACAAAAATATATATATTGCAAATTGTGTTTTAAATGTTCATGATGTAAATGATGCCTATGATAGGTCTAAAGAAGACGCTAACAATAAAGGATCTCAAGCTGCATTTGCTATAAATAATCTTTTTACTTAATTTTATTTAATATTCACGTTATAATTCAATTAAGCGAACAATGTTCCACCTACTGTGAATAATAGTGAGGTTAAACAAACGGCTTCGTGCCGTTTTTTTTATGAAAGGGGATTAACATACCAGAACTTAAGATTAATGAAGCTATAAAATCTAAGGAGCTTAGAGTAATAGCACCAGATGGTGTGCAAGTTGGAGTTCTAGAATTAAAAAAAGCTTTAATTATAGCAAATGAATTAGAACTTGATTTAGTAGAAGTATCTCCAGAGAGTAAACCGCCTGTTGCAAGATTGATGGATTATGGAAAATATAAATATGAACTTGCTCAAAAAGCTAAAGAATCCAAAAAAAATCAGGTCAAAATATCTGTAAAGGAAATACAATTAAAGCCCAAAATAGATACAAATGATTTCAAAATTAAGTTGCAAAAATCAAGAAAGTTTTTAGAAACTGGTGACAAGGTTAAATTTACTATGAGATTTAGAGGTAGAGAAGCAGAACATCCAGAATTTGGACAAAAAGTATTAGATAACTACAAAGAAGAGTTGTCTGATATTGCAGAATTAGAATCTACTTCAAATCCTGACGGTAGATCAATAACTATGGTTTTAGCACCAATTGGAGGTAGAAAATGAAACATAAAACTCACAAAGGAATGTCGAAAAGAGTTCGAGTTAGTGGGACAGGCAAATATATGCGAAGACGCTCTCACAGATCTCATTATAAATTGGCAAAGGGATCAGGAACTTGGTCACGTTTAAAAAGAGATATTGAATCTTCTAAAGGAGACAGCAGAAAAATTAGAAAGTTGTTAGGTTAACCATGGTTAGAATCAAAAGATCCGTACATAGTAAAAAATCTAAAAAGAAAGTTCTAAAAAATGCCAAGGGTTACACGGGTGCAAGAAGTAAAAGATTAAGAGCTGCAAAAGAACAGGTAATGCATGCAGGAGCTGATGCATTTACCCATCGTAAAGATAAAAAAGCTGATTTTAGAAAATTGTGGATATCAAGAATTAATGCAGCAGCAAGACAAAACGGTTTGACTTATTCAAAGTTCATTAATGGACTAACCAAGGAAGGAATTAAGGTCGACAGAAAAATTCTTGCAGACTTAGCTGTTAATGATCCTAAAGGTTTTTCTAAACTTGTTGATGTTGCAAAAAAGAATCTAAATGCCTGAGTTAAATCTTGATAAGATTTTAGCTTCTTTAGATTTAAGAATTTCAGAAGTCACGATACCAGATGAATATGATCAAATTTCTAAGGATTATTTAGGTAAAGATTCACTTCTAGCTGAAGAACGAAAAAAACTTCCTACCTTATCAAATGAAGATAAGAAAATATATGGAAAAAAACTTACAGAGTTATCTAAAAAAATAGAATCAAAAATTGCATCGTCTAAAAAACAATTTATATTAGATACTTTTCAAAAAAAAGAGAATGATGAATTTACTGATATAACCATAGATTGGACTCGTAATGAAGGTTCATATAAACATATACTCTCATCAGTTATGGATGAAGTTGTTAATATATTCTCATCTATTGGATATGAAGTAGCTTATGGCCCTGAAGCAGAGACTTCATGGCATAATTTTGATGCTCTAAACACTCCTGACTGGCATCCAGCTAGATACGAATCAGATACAATTTATCTTAATTCTGATTTGGAAACACTCTTAAGAACTCAAACAAGCACTGTACAAATAAGACATATGGAGCAAAATGATCCACCTGTTTATATAGTTGCTCCTGGAAGAGTATTCAGATCTGACCAATTAGATGCAACTCATTCTCCAGTTTTTCATCAATTAGAAGGCTTGGCTATTGATAAAAATCTGTGTTTTACAGACTTAAAAGGCACTCTTGAGTATTTTACTAAAGAGTTTTTTGGTGAAAATATTGAAACAAAATTTATTCCTCATTTTTTTCCTTTTACTGAACCATCCGCTGAAGTATTAGTTAAATGGAATGATGGATCGTGGCTTGAAATACTTGGTTGCGGTATGGTTGATCCTAATGTTCTTGAAAATGTAGGTTATTCAAAAGAATACAAAGGCTTTGCTTGGGGTGTAGGTATTGAACGTTTGGCAATGTTAAGATACAAAATTGATCATATTAAAAATTTCTACGAAAACGATATTAGATTTCTGGAACAATTCTGATGAAATTATTAAGATCATGGTTGCAAGACTGGATAGATTTAACAGATATTGATGATACTGACTTATCAACGGCCTTAGAGTCATTAGGTTTCGAAATTGAAGATTACAAATTAATTAAGCCGGATTACAAAAATATTATTGTTGGAAAAGTTGTAGAAATATATCCACATCCTAATGCAGATAAAGTAAGAGTTACAAAAGTTGATGTAGGAAATAAGGTCTATGAGATTGTATGTGGAGCATGGAATTTTGAAGAAGGTGCAATTGTTCCTGTTGCCTTGCCTAATTCTTATATAAAAGACTCTTTTAAAATCGACAAGCGAGACATTAGAGGAGTAGAGTCGAATGGAATGATTTGTTCCGCTTCAGAATTAAATTTATGGGATGAACATGACGGTATTTTAATTTTGGACGAATCATTCAAAATAGGGTCTGATTTATCAAAAACTTATAATTCTACAGACTCATACTGGGAAGTAGGAGTCACACCTAACAGAGGAGATTGCATGTCGTATCTAGGAATTGCTCGTGAATTGTCTACATATTTAAATAAAAAACTTAAAAAGATTGAACACCCATTAAATCCTAAATTAAAACCCGTTTTAAAAGTAAATAGTGGAAAGTCAAAACTTTGTTCATCCTATCAATCTATAGAAATTGAAAATATCTCAATTAAAGATTCATCATTTCTCATTAAATACAGATTGTCGAATATAGGTGTAAGAATAATAAATAATGTAGTCGATTATACAAATTATGTATTACATGACATTGGTCAGCCATTGCACGCTTTTGATAGAGATAAACTGTATGGAACCATATCAGTCAGAAAGGCCAAAGAAGGTGAAAAACTTAAAACACTTGATGAGCAAATAAGAACTTTAGATAATGAAGATTTAATTATAACCGATAATAATGAACCAATAGCATTAGCAGGAGTAATGGGTGGTTTTGATACAGAAGTAACTAATGCAACACGTAATCTTCTTATAGAAAGTGCTTACTTTGACAAAGTATCAATAATGAAAACTTCAAGGAAATTAAATTTAATTTCAGATGCTTCAGTTCGATTTGAACGCGGTATAGACAGAAATATACAAGCTTATGGCTTAAAAAGATTTACTAATCTGTATGAATTAGATGAAAATATACAATACAGCGAAATTTCAGATAGCTCTAAACAAACCGAAAGTGAAAATTTTATTACTTTCGATACAAGCTTAATAGAATCTATACTTGGTCAAGTTATAGATAATAAATTTATTACATCAACTCTTAAATCATTATCCATTGAAAGTGAAATCAAAAAAGATACCATAAAGTTTAAACAGCCAAGTTGGAGATATGATTTAGAACGACCAATTGACTTAATTGAGGAGATTGCTAAACATTACGGATTTAATAATTTTAAATCTACGTTACCGATAGGAAATAATTTAAATCAAGTTGGAAATTATTGGAATGTACGTAAATATTTTATAGATAAGTTAAGTTTAGAAAAATTTAATGAAACTCAATCTTTATCTTTTACTCAAAAAGAATACAATGAATTTTTTGATCCTGATAAAGAAGGAGTCAAAGTTTTAAATCCTATTGATCAAACGCAAGAGTATTTACGAACAAATTTATATTATTCGTTAATCAAAACATATAAATTTAATTACGAACAAAATAATTTTTCTGGAAAATACTTTGAGATAAATAATATATACAACAATTCAACAAACAAAAATTATAAAAAGATTCCTAAACAGGATTATACTCTTGGTTTTTTAGTCCCAGATAACAACTCCAAAATTAACCCAATGCAGTACATTGCTTCTTTTCTGAGAAAAATATTACCTGGAGTAAGTTTCGAACAACTTTCAAAGCCTGGATTTCACCAAAACAATTCTTATGTAATCATGGTAGATAACAAATTAGTTGGACATACTGGACAATTATCTTATCTACTTAAAGAGGAGCTAGATTTATCTGAAAATTTGTTTTTGTCACAAATATATTTAGAAGAACTAAATTTTGAAGGTTTAAATACTTCTAATTACAAACCATTATCGCACTATCCATTTATTAAGTTTGATTTGTCTTTCAAAGTAAATAGAGATTTGAATGCAAATGACTTAATTCAAGAAGTAGAAAATTTACTACAGAATAATGAAAATTCTATAAAAGTATTTGATGATTATGCTTTCGAGAAAACTCGTAATTTAGGAATTAGAATAGTTACTAGAAGCTATGAAAAAACATACAATGAAAAAGAGAATACTGAGATACTTAATATGATTGTTGATAAATTAACTTCAAAATTTAATATTACTCTCAACGAAAAAGGGGAGTAATGGAAACATTAGGTTTAAATAATAGAGTACTAAAAACACTATCACAAAGCTCTGCCAAAGCTGCGGTTGATATTTTAGGTATGCGTCTTTCTACAACTATTAAAGACAAATTTGTAGAAATTATGATTACGGAAACAGAGGCCTATGGAAGAAAAAACACAGACAAGATGGCATTATTTAATACTTATAAAAATATTCCCACATCATTAACATTAGGACCACCTTATATGAGTGTATTAAGATCTTATGGTTCAAACAGAGGATTATTTTTGTTAGCTGGAAAGAAAGGTTCTGGCGAAGCTGTCTTAATTAAATCTGGAAAAATATTGATTGGCAAAAAACATATTGAAAAGAGACGTAAAACAAAAATGAAAACTGATAATTTAAATGGTCCTGGAAATATAACAAAAGGTTTAGGCATAGATGATACGTTCGACGGATATAATTTACTAACTGGGATTGTGGACTTGTCACCAAGGATTCACCCACTGGACCAGGCTATTGCTAGACCAAGAAAAAATGCAAAAAGGAATGATAAGAATCTTTGGAGATTTTCATTAATTATAAAATGAAGTATTTAATTGATAGAGCAAGTGCAATTACACCAAAAGATTCACTCGAAGATTTATTAAAGAGTAAAGATTCTTTACGGATTAAATTAGGTGTAGATCCAACAGCTCCTGATGTAACTTTAGGATGGTATGCAATATTAAGAGCCTTACGAAAATTTCAAGATTATGGGCACACTGCTGTTTTAATATTAGGCGAATTTACTGCTCAAGTTGGAGACCCTTCAGGAAAGTCAGAAACTAGAACTCAATTAGAAGAAGATCAAATAGATGATAATTCAAAGGGAGTGCTTCCAATAATAAAAAATATTCTTAATAAAGAAAATCTTGAAATTGTAAGCAACAAAGATTGGTTAGCAAAGTTGTCAACTTCAGAATTGGTTCATCTATCATCATCAACAACTTTGGCGCAAATGCTAGAACGTGAAGATTTCGCTAATAGGTACAAAGATGGAAATCCCATATCCTTAACAGAATTCTTTTATCCACTGTTTCAAGGCTACGATTCTGTCGCTGTAAAAGCTGATATTGAAATTGGTGGGCATGATCAACTTTGGAATTTAATGTTGGGTAGAGAAGTGCAAAAATTTTATAATCTTGAACCACAAATTGCTATGACATTTCCATTATTAGTCGGGACAGATGGAAATAAAAAAATGTCCCAATCGCTTAATAATTATATTTCAGTTACTGACACTCCATCTAACATCTATGGAAAAATTATGAGTATACCTGACAATATTATGTGGGAATATTTCACCATGTTAACTGATTTAGAGCTTGATGAAATTAATAAGATGAAAAATAGTGTACTTAATAAGAAACAAAATCCATTTGAATATAAGAAACTTCTTGGTGAATTAGTTGTTACAGAGTTATATTCTAAGAGTGATGCAAAAAAAGCTGAAAATCAATTTAAAAATGTCACAATTAACAAAGATGTACCAGATGAAATACCTGAATATTATGTAGATGACAATGAAATTCTTCATTTACCTAAGATTTTTACTGATTTAAATATTACGAAATCAAACTCTGAAGCAAGAAGATTGATAACAGCTGGCAGTTTTGCAATAGAAGGTCAGAAACATGATCAATTGGATATTGAACTTAGCCTGATTAGAGGAAAAACACTAAAATTAGGTAAAAGAAATTATTTCTCAATAAATATTAAATAAATACACAACTTAAACAAGGTTATGTTAATCTAAATATACGAAAAAAATTGGCTTTTTGACAACTGAGTAATGTATGAACGCCGGTAGTGCAGATAGAAATATCTAGCACTCTTTTTTTGTCAACTTTTAACTAAGTTGATTCAACTTTTTAAGTTGAAATGGGTAAAACCCATGTTGATTCTTTGGTCAGATTTAAATTATTCAAAGATTATGTTGGAGAGTTTGATCCTGGCTCAGGACGAACGCTGGCGGTGCGCCTTATGCATGCAAGTCGAGCGAAGCTTTTCAGTAGTTTACTACAGAAAATGACTGAGCGGCGAACGGGTGAGTAACGCGTGAGCAATCTACCTTAGTTACAGGGATAGCCCGAGGAAACTCGGATTAATACCTGATATTCTTTACATTTCGCATGAAATCAAAAGGAAAGGTCAGCCGAACTAAGATGAGCTCGCGTTCTATCAGCTAGTTGGTGAGGTAAAAGCTCACCAAGGCAACGACGGATAGCTGGTCTGAGAGGACGATCAGCCACACTGGGACTGAGACACGGCCCAGACTCCTACGGGAGGCTGCAGCAGGGAATATTGCGCAATGAGCGAAAGCTTGACGCAGCGACACCGCGTGTGGGATGACGGATCTAGGTTTGTAAACCACTTTCAGGAGGGAAGAAAATGACGGTACCTCCACAAGAAGCCCCGGCCAACTACGTGCCAGCAGCCGCGGTAATACGTAGGGGGCGAGCGTTGTCCGGATTTATTGGGCGTAAAGAGCTCGTAGGCGGTTCAACAAGTCGGTCGTAAAAGTTCAGGGCTCAACCCTGAAATGTCGATCGATACTGTTGTGACTAGGATACGGTAGAGGTGAGTGGAATTCCGAGTGTAGCGGTGAAATGCGTAGATATTCGGAGGAACACCAATTGCGAAGGCAGCTCACTGGGCCGCTATCGACGCTGAGGAGCGAAAGCTAGGGGAGCAAACAGGATTAGATACCCTGGTAGTCCTAGCTGTAAACGATGGATACTAGACGTAGGAACTGGATTGACGGTTTCTGTGTCGTAGCTAACGCGTTAAGTATCCCGCCTGGGGAGTACGGTCGCAAGACTAAAACTCAAAGGAATTGACGGGACCCCGCACAAGCGGCGGAGCATGCGGCTTAATTCGATGATACCCGTAGAACCTTACCTGGACTTGACATATAGGGTCTAGCTATAGAGATATAGTGTGCATTAGCGCCCTATACAGGTGGTGCATGGCTGTCGTCAGCTCGTGTCGTGAGATGTTGGGTTAAGTCCCGCAACGAGCGCAACCCCTGTCCTATGTTGCCAGCATTTAGTTGGGGACTCATAGGAGACTGCCGGTGATAAACCGGAGGAAGGTGGGGACGACGTCAAGTCATCATGCCCCTTATGTCCAGGGCTGCACGCATGCTACAATGGCAAGTACAACGAGTCGCAATACCGCGAGGTGGAGCAAATCTCTTAAAGCTTGTCTCAGTTCGGATAGGAGTCTGCAACTCGACTCCTTGAAGTTGGAGTCGCTAGTAATCGCAAATCAGCAAAGTTGCGGTGAATACGTTCTCGGGGTTTGTACACACCGCCCGTCAAGTCACGGAAGTCGGCAATACCCGAAGCCAGTGGTCCAACCCTTTTGGGAGGAAGCTGTCGAAGGTAGGGTCGGTAACTGGGACTAAGTCGTAACAAGGTAGCCGTACGGGAACGTGCGGCTGGATCACCTCCTTTCTAAGGAGCATAGAACTTCGGTTCTAAGGTCAATCGTCGGTTGTCTACAAGACTGATACATTACTCAGCTGTGAGAAAGTCAAATTGGCTTTTTGAAAATTGTATAGCAAGCGCAATTGCAAAGTATTCATATAGTTCAAGCTACTAAGGGCTATTGGTGGATGCCTTGGCGCTGGAAGCCGATGAAGGACGTGGAAGACTGCGAAAAGCTACGGGAAGTTGTCAAACAAGCTTTGATCCGTAGATGTCCGAATGGGGAAACCCAATTTATTTTAATGAATTACTCCTATCTGAATATATAGGATAGGTAGAGGGAACTAGGGGAAGTGAAACATCTCAGTACCTAGAGGAAAGGAAAGCAAAAGCGACTCCCTGAGTAGTGGCGAGCGAAACGGGAAGAGCCTAAACCAAATTAATGTCAAGACTGATGTCGTTGTTTTTTTGGTGTTGTGGGGTCCTTTAGAAAGAGCATCAGATCTTTCAATAAGTTACAAACAAATAAGTTAGGAAAATTATCTGGAAAGATAAACCATAGAGTGTAATAGTCACGTATCTGAAAACTTATTTACTTATTAAGGCCACCCCGAGTAGCAAGGAGGATATTCCTTGTGAATCTGCGAGGACCACCTCGTAAGGCTAAGTACGACCAGCGACCGATAGTGAACAAGTACCGTGAGGGAAAGGTGAAAAGTACCCCGGCGAGGGGAGTGAAATAGTACCTGAAACCAATAGCTTACAAGCAGTAGGAGGGATATTTATATCCTGACTGCCTGCCTTTTGAAGAATGAGCCTACGAGTTATCCGTATGTGGCAAGGTTAAGGATTAAATCCGTAGCCGCAGCGAAAGCGAGTTTTAATAGAGCGTCTAGTCGCATGCGATAGACCCGAAGCCAAGTGATCTATCCATGGGCAGGGTGAAGCGGAAGTAAGATTTCGTGAAGGCCCGAACCCACTGATGTTGCAAAATCAGGGGATGACCTGTGGATAGGGGTGAAAGGCCAATCAAACTTGGTGATAGCTGGTTCTCTCCGAAATGTCTTTAGGGACAGCGTTATATGTTGCGCTTTGGAGGTAGAGCACTGATTGATCTAGGGGGCCAACAAGCTTACCAAACTCAGTCAAACTCCGAATGCCAAAGTGTATAAATATAGCAGTGAGCCTATGGGGGATAAGCTCCATAGACGAGAGGGAAACAACCCAGATCATCAGCTAAGGCCCCTAAATGTATGTTAAGTGTGAAACGATGTGAGAGTGTTCAGACAGCCAGGAGGTTGGCTTAGAAGCAGCCATTCCTTTAAAGAGTGCGTAACAGCTCACTGGTCGAATGTTCTCGCGCGGAAGATGTAACGGGGCTAAACATACTGCCGAAGCTATGGGATCTTATTAATTTTGATATTTATATCCAGGAGATAAGATCGGTAGGAGAGCGTTGTATGGACAGTGAAGCAGCAACGTAAGTTAGTTGTGGAGACCATACAAGTGAGAATGTAGGCATGAGTAGCGAAGGAAGAGTGAGAATCTCTTCCGCCGAATGTCCAAGGGTTCCTGGGGAAGGTTCGTCCGCCCAGGGTTAGTCGGGACCTAAGGCGAGGTCGAGAGACGTAGTCGATGGATAACAGATTGATATTTCTGTACCACTAATAACGCGCCCAAATCGAATATATGTTGCTAAGGAAAGCCTTCGGGCCTACCGACCCACATATTACTAGATTAGCAATGGAGCAACGGAGAAGGATAGATGAACCCAGGCGATGGTTGTCCTGGGGTAAGTGAGTAGGGTAGTTAATAGGCAAATCCGTTAACTGTAAGCCTGAGACACGAGTCCGAGCCGCTTTTTAGGCGAAGTCATTGATTCCATACTTCCAAGAAAAACTTCTAGTTAGTTTTATTAGTGCCCGTACCCCAAACCGACACAGGTGGACAAGTAGAGAATACTAAGGCGAGCGAGAGAACTCTGGTTAAGGAACTCGGCAAAATAGTTCCGTAACTTCGGGAGAAGGAACGCCCAAGTAAAGTGATTAATTAACTTTATAAGCTTGAACGGGCCGCAGTGATCAGACTCAAGCGACTGTTTATCAAAAACACAGGAGGGTGCAAAGTTCGAATACAACGTATACCCTCTGACACCTGCCCGGTGCTGGAAGGTTAAGTGGAGAGGTTAGCTTCGGCGAAGCTTTGAAATTAAGCCCCAGTAAACGGCGGCCGTAACTATAACGGTCCTAAGGTAGCGAAATTCCTTGTCGGGTAAGTTCCGACCTGCACGAATGGTGTAACGATTTGAGTACTGTCTCAACCAGAGACTCGGCGAAATTGCAATGTGAGTAAAGATGCTCACTATGCGCGACAGGACGGAAAGACCCCGGAACCTTTACTGCAACTTGATATTGAATGTTGGTGTGCAGTATGCAGGATAAGTGGGAGACTTTGAAACAATTACGCTAGTGGTTGTGGAGTCATCCTTGAGATACCACTTTCTTCATATTGACCTTCTAACCTAGATCCGTTATCCGGATCAGGGACATTGTCTGGTAGGCAGTTTCACTGGGGCGGTGGCCTCCTAAAAAGTAACGGAGGCGCTCAAAGGTCACCTCAGCGTGGACGGCAATCACGCATTGAGTGTAAGTGCAAAAGGTGGCTTGACTGTGACACAAACAAGTGAAGCAGGTACGAAAGTAGGAACTAGTGATCCCATGGTTGCATGTGGGTGCGCCATGGCTCATCGGCTAAAAGGTACTCCGGGGATAACAGGCTTATACCCCCCAAGAGTCCATATCGACGGGGGTGTTTGGCACCTCGATGTCGGCTCTTCTCATCCTGGGGCTGGAGCAGGTCCCAAGGGTTAGGCTGTTCGCCTATTAAAGAGGAACGCGAGCTGGGTTCAGAACGTCGTGAGACAGTTCGGTCCCTATCCGTCGCGCACGTAAGAAATTTGAAGAAAGTTGTCCCTAGTACGAGAGGACCGGGATGAACGATCCGCTGGTGTGCCAGTTGTTCTGCCAAGAGCACGGCTGGTTAGCTACGATCGGAAAGGATAAGCGCTGAAAGCATCTAAGTGCGAAGCCCCTTCTAAGATAAGATTTCTCATCGGGTTAACCGATTAAGACTCCTTATAGAACATGAGGTTGATAGGTCAGAAGTGTAATTACAGTAATGTATGTAGCTGACTGATACTAATAAGTCGAGGGCTTGAGCTGAATACCTAGCATGAACGCTTGCTATAGAGTTTTTAAGAAGAAATTTGCGGTGGTGATAGCAATGGGGATACACCCGTTCCCATTCCGAACACGGAAGTTAAGCCCATTAGCGCCGATGGTACTTGGGGGGCAACCCCTTGGGAGAGTAGGACACTGCCGACTTTTAATGAAGAGCCCCTAGGAGACTAGGGGTTTTTCTTTTATAATTAATGGATATGAATTATAGAAAATTAGTAAATTTATTTGTGTTATTTTTGTTGATAAATAGCACAATATTAGTAATTTATTCAGTTTTTTTTCCTAATTTAACTTTTCTATTTTTTGAACAAACATATCTTGAAGTATTAGCAATGACTGATACTGGAGGAAATGGACATTTAAATTTATTAACATATCCTTTAAGTTTATATTTAATGTGTACATTTGGTTGTATTCAATATTTACGAACACAAAAGATTTTCTACTTTAATTTTTTAACAATATTGTGGACTTCTGTTCTTGTGTCAAGGATTATTACTTTGCTAGTAAAAGGAAATGTTGAAATTGACTTATATTTCTTTTTCGGAATACTTACAGAATTTTTTATTTCTCCGATGCATATTTACTTACGAAGTAAATTAATTAAGGAAAGTTAACTTCTTTTTCTCAAATAATTTCTGATGCCCTCAATCTGCATAACAAAATTACCATTGCCAATATAATTCTTTATTGTTTCATTATCAATCCCTAAAGATTCATAATTTCTAATTAGCCACTTTAGTAATTCATTGCTTGCATCATCATTACTTAGATTTTCAATATTTCTAATAAACAAAATCCAATTTTCTATACTTTCCTTTGCATCTTTAATTAGTTCACGAGCATTTTTATGTACTCCAAAATGAGCAATTGCTAATTGGTTAATTTCTAGTTTTTCAAAACTATCAAGAGTTTTAAATAATATTTCTTTGTCAAAATCTGGTGGAGGTAGATTAGGTTGAACAAAGTCACCGTGAGGGTATATTAGTCCAAGTGTATCACCCATAAATAGTGTTCCTGAAAATTCATCATAAAAACTGTAATGATGCTTTGCATGTCCTGGACTATATAAAGCTTTAAGATTTCTATTGGATTCAAGCTTTATATCTGAACCATGATTAAGTGATTTAATATTATCTAGATGGACAGGTTTTATTTCACCCCAGTTTTTTTTCAGCCATTCTTCTGTATAAACTTCACTAACTGCTCTCCATAATCTTTCTGGGTTTGGTAAATGTTTCAATCCTAATTCATGTACGTATACAAAATTGTCTTTGTATTTTTCATTTAAATGTCCTATGCCACCTACATGGTCTAAATGTAAATGTGTTATGGCTGTTCTTTTAATATCTTGAATGCCAAGTGATTCTAATGCTGAAATCAAATATGGAAATGAATTTGAGGGGCCAACTTCAATAAGTATTGGATCTGATGAATCAATGTAATAGCATGACATTCTTTGAGGTTTACCCTCCATATGAACATCAATTTGATAAATATTATTATCAAACTTTGTTACATCAGTGTTCATATATACATTTTTGCATACAAAAGATATAAACTACAATGTTTACAGTGAATGTTTCATTAGCAAGTACAGCAGAATATAGCTCAGAAGCAGCTGAATCAATAAAAGATTTAAATCCTAATGCTGCAGATATATTGATAACAAGTGTAATTACATCAATGGTTACTGATCTCGGTGTTGTTTCACCTACTGCTTCTGGGCTTTTAACTTATTATGATGGTGATAAAAATTCAACACATACAGTAGATGGTTATTTTGTAGCCCCGAAAAAATTTGGTGGAAATGATCACGAAGAGCATCGAATTTCAATGACTTACGGTGGTCATGTTGAAACATGTAAGGGTGCGAATACATTTGCTGTCCCAGGTATTTATAAGATTCTTGACTTAATTTTTAAAAGATACGCATCTCTTCCTTTAGATAAATTATTAGAATTCCCTATAAAGACTGCCAAAGATGGTTTTAAATTAACTCAACCAACAAAAGATTACTTTATTCATTCATTAGAACCGATGTTCATGTGGCATGAAGAATCAAAAATTGCTTTATCAAATGTTTATGAAGATCTTGATAATGGCATAGTAAAACTTGATAAATTATCTGACACTTTAAATCATATGTCAGATGAAGGATTTAATGATTTCTATATAGGTGATATTTCAAAATCGATAGTTGAAACATTAGAACTTGAAGGTGGTCATGCAGTGACGTCTGATTTTAATAATTACGACATAATTGAAGATAATAAGTTTGAATATCAATACAAAAATCTTAAATTAACAGGTCATTCTGGTCCTTCAATTGGGGGCTTAATGGTACTTAAGTATTTAAATGCTTTATCCATAGAATCTCAAAATATTGAAGAAACACTCCAAAATATATATTTGGATAGACAAAATAATTACGAGTTTTTTGGTAACAGGGGAGAACTAATCAATAATGAAATAATAAAAATTTCTAAGTCTTCATCAACAATACAAGTAAACACATCTGATAAAAATAATTTTCATTTCTCAATAACCTTTTCTAGTGGTTATGGATCCGGTGTTTTATGTAAAAATACGGGTATGTATTTCAATAACTCTTTAGGAGAAATTGAACTAAATCCACAAGGTTTTCTTGGAGATACTAAGGGAGATAGATTGATATCAAACATGAGTCCATTAATTATCGAATCAAATGAAGGTGTAAGTACTATTGGTTCTCCTGGAGCTGACAGGATAAGCTCAGCTATAGCTCAGGTTTTAACAAATTACACTAACGGTAACACATGGAAAGAATCAATAAATATGCCAAGATTTCATGTAAATGCTGATGGAGGAGTAAGAGCAGAACCAGGGTATGAAAATATCAATGAAAATACAACAATAACTAATCCATTTGATATGTATTTTGGCGGCGTTTGTGTAACTGGTAGAAATGATGATATTTTTAGCTACGGAGATAAAAGAAGGGGAAATACTTCTTGGCAATGTTAAAAAAACTACCTCATAAAAATCTTTTTTACTTTGGCTTTATTGTTGTATTTATATTTATAGGTCTTTCATATTGGCAATTAATGAGGCATCAAGAAGACCAATTGATAATTGAATCCATTGACTCAAAAGACAATATAAATCAAATATCCCTTTCACAGTTATATGATGAAAAGAATAAATTTGAAGAATTTTCGAAAATTCAACTAACAGAAAATATCAAGGATATAGATTTGGTAAGAACTTGGTATTTAAGATCACGTGTCCATAATGGAGAGAATGGATATCACCTAATTAATTTATATAGGACAAATTTAGAAGAATATTTATTAATTAATAATGGATGGGTACCCCTTAACGAAAAAGTAGATATGACATCTTTATACAAAAATTCTTTCTTCAAAGGCAGACTATTAAATTATGACATTCAGGGTGTTGGTCAGGATGATATTCCTGATTCAGAATATTTATTCAGAATAGATAAATCATTTATAGAAAGTGAAGCTGGAGTTGTTCTGCCAGAATTTTATATTGTCTTAATTGATGATTGTGGCAGTGGGGTAGAATGTATAAATTTAGAAGAACCATACGATGCTCCACATTTAAGTTATGCGTTTCAATGGGCGTTTTTTGCTTTATGCCTCACAATTGTTGTCCTAAGAAGAAATAATTTAATTACATGGAAAAAATAAATTTAAATAACATATCTTTATCTTATGAAACAAAGGGACAGGGTAGTGATATCTTATTACTTCATGGATTTCCATCAAGTATGTACATGTGGAATGACATTAAAAAAGAATTAGTTGAAAATGGCTACAGGGTTACAATTTTAGAACAGAGGGGATATCCACTATCAAGATTAAAAAATTTTGATCTTCTTTCTTTTAATATTAAAGAACTATCAAAAGATGTTGAAGAATTAATACTAAAACTAAATCTTGATCAAAATTTAACAATTGTCGGACATGATTGGGGATCTATAGTTGCATGGGCAGTGATATCACGTGAAAAAGTAAATATTAACAAATTAATATCTCTTTGCGGTGGAACTGAATTTCCTATATCAGCGGTATATAGTAATTTAACTTATAATGAAAAACTTCATTACATTTCTTCGTTTCAAAATGTAAAAGAATCTGCAAATATTATTGACTCTAATCTAGAGTTATTCTTTAGGTCTGCTTACAGAATGAATAACCAAATAGGAGATAGTGTAGATCTTTCGTTAGAAAACGTTTTTATTAATAATTTGTCAGAAAGTTGTGTTATGAAAGAAGATGAAATTATTAATTTAATTCAACACTTTGATAAATTTTCACTTGATCAACCTATTGCATGGTATGCGAATATAGATTTTAACTCAGAGCTAAGCTCAGCTTGGAGAAAGGTAGTAACAACTCCCATACATTTTGTATTTGGTGAAGTTGATGCTGCTGTAAAACTAAATGTCAAGATGCGAGAAAGACTGATGTCTAGTGGAACTAATATTAAGATAACAGAGATACCTGGTGCGGGACATTGGCTACCAATTACACACAGGGAGAGTGTTTTAAGAGAAATATATGCTTAAGTTATTATCATTATTTTGTCCTATAATATATATTATGTTGCGTTATGAATAAACATATTTTGCATGATCACTTAGATGGTGGTTTAAGGCCTTCAACTGCAAATGATATTGCAAAAAAAATTAAATACAAACCGTTACTTGAAATAGAAGATGTTCAGGGTTTTTTTGACAGGTCTCTTTCTAATTCTTTAGAAGAATACCTAGAAGCTTTTACACATACAATTGCTTTAATGCAAGATTATTCATCAATTGAGAGAATAGCTTTTGAAGCAGCTGAAGATATGCATTTAAATGGTATAAATTTTTATGAATCAAGATATGCCCCATTTTATTCGGTCAATGAAGGAATGACTCCCCTAGATGTAATTGATGCCGTAAATTCAGGTTTTAAAATTGCTGAAGAGACATATGGAATTAAGTCTGGTCTAATATTGTGTGGAATGCGACATGATACAAAAAATGTTATTAATGTAGCCAATTTATGTGTAGAAGCAAAAGATAAAATTATTGGATTTGACATAGCAGGGCCAGAACTAAGTTTTCCACCTTCATTATTTGCAGAGAGCTTTAAAAAAGTGTCAGAATCTGGCGTAAATATAACAATTCATGCAGGTGAAGGTGACGGTGTAAGTTCAATAATAGATGCTTTAAATAATGGAGCGATGAGAATAGGACATGGTGTGAGGATTATTGAAGATATCAACGATGGCATCATAGGACCAACTGCATCAAAAATTATAGATCTTCAAATTCCTCTAGAAATTTGTATTACTTCTAATATTCACACAAATATGTACGAAAGTTACGAAGCACATCCTATTACAAGTTTGATTGATTATGGTTTTAATGTTTATCTAAACACAGATAATAGATTAATGAGTAATACAAGTATTTCTAAAGAAATAGAGATAGCAAAAAATTTAGGTATAAATGATGTGGATAGACTGCTTAAATATTCAGCTAGCGATAGCTTCTTTGACTAAGTTTACATTATCTTTTGACAAAAAATTATAAAATTGTTGCTCGTTTATAAGTTTAAATGTACTCATAGGATACAGTTTTCTTGCAAGCTTAATTTTACGTTGTTTTTTTGTTATAAGCTTTTGATCCATAGTTGTAATTTCAATATAGATATTCATTTCAGGTAAATAGAAATCAGGGGTAAACATCATTTTTATAGCCCCACTTCCCCACTTCAAAGGAAAACTTTTAGGTTCATAAATCCATTCAATGTTAAATAAATCTAAATGTTCTGCAAATACTTTTTCTGAGCGATGAGCAAATTTCATCTAATAGCAGCTGATGCTTTATCAGGATAAAGTGATAATATTTCAGCTTCCGTTTCAGTGTGTACAGGCCCCAAAGATATACCAAATACTGCTTGACCTTTTTTAAGTAAGTCAATCATTTGGTCGTTGTCAGTTAAAACATAAATAGATGCTCCATCAGAGAAGATAGAAACATCAGAAATGTTAGAATTTTTACCTAATAAATCATTAACATTTTTTAAAGCAATTCTAATTTTTTGTAAACTAATTCCAGCAGATCTTAACTTCTTAACTAATTTAACTAAAACAATATCATTAAATGAATAAATTCTATGAAAACCAGAACCTTTTAAGTTTCTAACCGAAGCTTTTATTAGTTTTGTTGTAGTCCAATGATCAAGTTGTCTGTAAGATATACCAGTTATATTACAAACTTCTGGACCTGTATAACCCTGCTGCATAAGATTAATCTACTACGATTATTTATTTTATCAAGGTTTTAAGAAAAATCGTTTGGGTTTACATTGTCAATAAAGTCAATGAATTCCTCTAAATCAGCTGAATTCTCATCATAAATTTCTATAGAGTTATTAATAAATAGTTGATAATCAACGGATATCTTTGAAGAAGTTCTTAATGCTAAAGCAATAGCATCACTTGGTCTAGAAGAAAGTTTAATCTCACCATCATTAGTTAATAAGGAAATCTCAGCAAAATATGTTTTTTCTTGGATGTCTGTAATACAGACTTCGATTATTTTTGAATCAAGTGATTCAATAATATTTACCAGCAAATCATGAGTTTGCGGACGTGGATGGATAAATCCTTCTTGTGCATAGGCTATAGAGACCGCCTCAATTGTACCAATCCAAATTGGAAGGACTTTATTTGTGTTTGGTTGCTGAAGGAGCATTATTGGGGTATCGGTTTCTTCTTCTAAACGAATTGATCCAACTTCAACGTAGACTTTACTATCCATTCTTGAATTCTAGTTTGACTAGAGTAAAAAATTATTTATTCAAAATATTATTAAGAAATCTATTTGACCAATGAAATTTATATTCTATTTTTTTTGAAGAATTTATTTTGTATTCTCTATCTTCATCTATCTCTGGATAATATATTTTAAATATATTATTTTTAATTGATACAGAATAACCTATTTCTTCATTATCTAATTTTTTAAAAAAATAAAAATTATCATTATTCTTAATCAGCTGTGCATTTGAAGAATTTTTTATTTCAAATAACTCGGAACCTTTTTGAAGTATATTTAAATTAGCATAATTGTCTTTAGATTTTTGATACAGAATTTTTGTATCTTCAAAATGATTTAATTTGTCTTCATCAACATCTGATTTATTCACAATAGTTATGATTTTTCTGTCATTTTCTTGATTGTAACCAATAAAGGTAAGCCCAGCATCCGAAGTCCAACCCGTCTTCAATCCAATAAAACCACTGTCAATAATCAAATTTGTATTGTTATATACTTTTTGAGGTAATTTATCAAAAAAGATATCTTTTTTACTAGTAACGTCTAATAACTTTGTATTTTCTAAAATATATATACTCAATCTTAGTAAATCATTAGCTGTTGTTACATGATTTTCCTCATCTAGACCATCAGGGTTTACAAAATTTGTTGAAAACATTAACAATTCATTACTTCTATTATTCATCTCAATAATAAAATTTTCATAACTAGAAAATACAGAATTAGCTACAATATAAGCTGCGTCATTAGCTGAGTAGACTAATAAAAGCTCCAGAAGTTCTTCAGTGGTTACACGTATTCCTTCAGGAATATTGGCAACTTTTCCAGTAGGCGTATAATTTGATGGATATGATGTGATGAATTCATAGTTTAATGGAAAATTTTCATACAATAGAAGTGCTGTCATTAACTTAGTTATTGATGCTGGGGCTATATTTTCATCAATATTCTTTGCATACATAACTTTTTTATATTCATAGTCATATGAAAGGTAAACATCAGCTGAAATTGGAACATCATCATTTTCAACTGCATACACAGGTTGATTACAAAATATTAAAACAAACGCAATTGAAATTATTTTCTTAATATCAAGCCTTTAATAATTTTTGTTAAGTTATCGACTACTAACTCTACATTTATATTTTCATCTTGAATAGTTGAAATCAGATAATCACTAAACCCAATTGTTCTATCAGAAACAGATTTTATAGTTGTAAAATTTCTTGGTTGAAGACCTAACTCTAAAAAAAATGACCAGGATTTTAATCTTTCAAGATCGATATTGGTAAATTTTTCTTTATCATCTTCAAATTTATACTTTACTAGTTCATGAAAATCTTTCTCACTAACACCAGAGTTTTTTAAAACATCATGCTTGCTATATTCAGAAATAGTAATTTTTCTAGTATCTTTGCTGGTAAGTAAAGATGAATTGTTTTTTATTGCTTTTAAACTGTAAAACTGATTCTCTTGAAGATCTAAAATTTTATTTAATTTCTTTAAATCTTTGTTTGTGAAAATTCTTGTACCGCCTTTGGATCTTTTCGGTTTTATTAATCCTTCTTTTTCTAAAAATCTTACCCTAGAGATTGATGCTGAGGGATAAACTTTCTTTAACTCTTTTACAACTTGACCAATATTCATAATTAAACTTTAGTAAATAGTAACTGAAATTTTCCTATTTGTAATTGATCACCAGATTTAATACTCGCATGATTATGAATTAGATTTCCGTTAATGTAAACCCCATTTGTAGAATTATTATCATAAATCTTTACATCTTCATTAATTATTTCTATAGATGCATGATTTCGTGAAACTGTAACATCATCTAAAATAATTTGATGACTTGATAATCTTCCAATGGTATATTTACCAGCATTAAGAATCCACGAGGAAGACATCAAGTCTACATTCAATAATGTAAGTAAAAACTTAATATCTTTATCATTAGCTTGTCTTTCTAGAGGTTTTGTATGATCATCCATGCTTATATATTAAGTTATATAAATATTCAAAAGCAACATAAAAATATAATATTAAAACTGCATTAGCAATCGCATCAATAAATAAAATTGATACTGCTAAATTAAGAACATATAAGCATATAACTATAAACATTAAAACAGTTGATAATTTTCCTTTATTAGAAACTTTTATTCCTCTTTTAGTGATAAGTACAATTAAAGATCCAATAAGTATAAGTATCTCTCTTACAATTATTCCAATTAAGAAATAATTTGGAATAATTTCTCTTATCCAGAATAAAAGCAGAATAAATACTATTCTGTCTGTGAATGGATCGAGGATTATTCCTAACTTTGATACCAGATTGAATCTTCTTGCAACAATTCCATCTAATGAGTCACTTAATCCAACTATTGCAATAATAACTATCAAAGTAATGACTTCAAAGTCATTAGGTGTAAATTGAAAGAAAATTAATATAACAATTATCAAACGCGATAATGTTATTAAATTTGGAGCAAGGAAAATATCCTTAAATTTCAAATAAGACCCTTAACATCATGAGTCGCAATAAAATGCTCATTGCCAATATCTATCATTGGTTTATCAGAACCATGTTTTTCAATTAGTGAATCAAGTTCATCGAAATTTACATCATATACTTTTCTATCATATGAAGGGTCTGGAACAGGAATAGATGATATTAGTCTTTTCGTATAAGGATGAACAGGATTACTTAATAACTCCTCTGTTTCTGCAATTTCTACTATCTTTCCATTAAACATTACAGCAATTCTGTTACACATGTATCTTGCTACTGCTAAATCATGAGTTATGTAAAGATAAGAAACCTCTAAATCTTTGGCGAGATTTAACATTAAATCCATTATAGAAATTCTTATTGAGACATCTAGCATTGAGGTAGGTTCATCACAAACAACAAATTTTGGTTTCATTATAAGTGTTCTGGCTATAGACACTCTCTGTCTTTGACCTCCAGATAATTCATGGGGATACCTTGGCATATAATTTTCTGGTGGAGTAAGTCCTACTGTTTGTAATATTTCAGATACAGCTTCTTCTCTTTCATCTAAATCACCAATATTGTGTATGTTAAGAGGTTCTAAAATTATGTCTTTAATTGTCCATCTTGGATTAAGAGATTCATAAGGATCTTGAAAAATCATCTGTATATTTCTTCTAAATTTCTTTAATTCCTCACCTTCAAGCTCATCAATACTTTGCATAGAAGATACGTCATTATTGTAAAAATTAACCTCTCCCCCAGTTTTAGGATCAAGTAAACATAATGCTCTAGCAGTTGTTGTCTTTCCGCACCCACTTTGACCAACTAAACCTAAACTCTCTCCAAAGGGAATTTCAAAAGTTATATCATCAACAGCTTTGACTGTTGTTTTTTTTCGAGAAAAAAATCCGCTAGATACTTCAAAATACTTTTCTAGATTTTTAACTTCAATTACATTTTTTTTCATATTTAATTCCTATTTGCACTGCATATATCAACAAAGTGCTCAGGTCCAACTTCTACAAGTTCCATATCTAATTCAGGATGACAAGTTGTGGTACGATTAGGACATCTTGGAGCAAACGAACATCCATCAATTTGATTTATAAGACTTGGGGGTTCACCTTCAAGAGAATTTAATTTGACCTTATCACCTACTACAGAAGGTGTTGAAGCGAGTAATGACTGAGTATATGAGTGCTGGGGGTTAGCAAATATTTCACTCGTAGGTCCTTTTTCAACGATACTTCCTGCATACATAACTGCCATTTTGTCTGTCATTTCAGCAATAACCGCAATATCATGTGATATATAAATAAGACTTAATCCAAGCAATTCTTGTACTTTTTTTATTTCTTTCAATATTTGATCCTGAATAACTACGTCTAATGCAGTGGTAGGTTCGTCAGCTATTACAAGCTTTGGGTCACATGATAAAGCTAGTGCTATTACAGCCCTTTGCTTCATGCCTCCAGATAATTCATGGGGAAATCTATCCATAATTGATGAATCTAAGCCAACCATTTTAAATAAACTTGCAATTTTTTCAGTATTTTCTACTTTTGTATTGTCAGGATAGTGTTCTCTAATAGCCTCTCTGATTTGCTCTCCTACTTTAATAACTGGATTCCAAGCGTTCATAGCTCCCTGAAAAACAATACTTATGCCATCCCAACGAACTTCCCTAAGTTCTGATTCAGACATACCAACCATTTCCAACCCATCCAACTTGATACTACCGCTGGAAATTTTTGCGTTATCTGCCTGAAGTTGAAGCAAGGACATAGCAACAGAAGTTTTTCCACAACCTGATTCACCTACAAGGCCAAATGATTCACCTTCTTTTACTGTAAATGAAACGTTTTTAACTGCAGAGACATCTCCAGAAAGAGTTTCATAATGCATGTTTAGATCTTTAACTACTAACACATCTTTTGACATGTTTATCTCTTCCTCAATCTTGGATTAAAAACATCGTCAAGACCTCTTCCAACTAAATAAAAACCCCCAGCTAAAAATGTTACAGCAAGTCCAGCAGGTAAAATTAGCCACCAGTATCTCATACCCGAAAATATAAACCCATCTGTTTGTGAAAGATAAATCATAATACCCCAGCTCATATCAATATTTAACAAACCAAGAAATGACAGAACTGATTCAGAAGCAATAGCGCCGGTAACACTAAACACCATAAATAATAATGCAAGTGGTGCAACATTAGGTAATACATGAGAAAACAGTATTTTCATATTTGATCCACCAGTTATCCTTGCAGAATCAACAAATGGTTTAACTTTGACTTGAAGGGCTTGTGATTTAATAGTTATTACAGATCCGCCAAGTCCACCTATCACCCCAAGAACTACTGCCAGGTGCCAGACTTTTAACTCTGCAAATGCAGAAATAATAAACAATAACGGTAAACTTGGAAGCATTAAAATTAAATCGGATTGTCTCATCAAATACGCATCTATTCTTCCACCAAAGAATGCTGCAATAGTTCCCAAAATTGTTGAAATTCCTACACCTAACGTTGCACTTAGTAGACCTAGAATAAAGGCTACTTGGCTACCTTCCATTATTTGAGAAAATATATCTCTACCTAGTGAATCTGTGCCTAGTAAATGGGTCCTAGATGGAGGTGCTGGCTGAATGAATGTTTCATACATATCTCCCACTTCAACCCCTGGAGCCATATAAAGTTTTTTAACATTTACCTCTCCTTTTGCAGGGCAGTCTGTGTAAGATTCATATTTCTCTGTTGGATATTCTTTAGGACATTCAACTACTAACAGGGTGTCTTTAATAGTGTCATATCCAACAACTGGATCGTATACTCCTTTGTTCCATATTCCGGTAATAAATAAAAAAGGTTGAAGTAAAGCTAAAAATAAAAAGAAAATTACAATATAAAGGCCTATCATTCCTAGTTTGCTCTGTTTAAAAAGTCTCCAATTTCTTTTTAAAGCTTCTCTACGTAACTCTTTTTGTAAATCTTGGTTTAAGTTTTTATCCATAACTAACCTTGTGATTTAATCCTAATTCTTGGATCTAAATATGAATAAGAAACGTCAGCAAGTAGATGTGCGATTAACGCAAATACACCAACGAACGAAAAGGTTGCCATTGCAACTGGGATATCTTCTTCCAAAACACTCTGGAGCAGTAACTGACCCATTCCAGGCCATGAAAATATTTGTTCTGTCAATACAGAACCATCAATAATAGTTACTATTGTAAAAATAAATGAAGTTACCACAGGAAGCAGTGCAGTTCTTGCCGCATGTCGATCTCTAATTCTCTTTTGACTTATGCCTTTAGCTCGAGCTGTTAATATATAATCCTCTTTTAATACTTCCATCATTGTTGTTCTAGTTAACAGTGCTGTCCCTGCAAAAGCTACTACAGTCACAACCATTACAGGTAATATCATATGATAAGCAATATCTGATGCATAAGGTTTTTGAATTAATGCTTCCCCATTATTCCAGTAAAAATAGCTACCAATAAATATTGCTAATAAACTTCCAAATCTTAAATTTCTTCTTAAGCTCAGGGACTCAATTCCTCTTGTTACTAGATATGCAATAAATTGAATGACGGAAACAACTACAGTAAATTTTATCATTGATGTAAATACAACGTCACTATCAAAAGGAGCATCATACCATTTTTCTGGAAAAAGAAACTTACCTATTGGGAGCCATCCAAGTTTATAACCAAAAACCCAAAGCATCATTAAAGCGAACCACGGATAAAAAACTGTATATGAGAATACTGAAGTTACTGTAATCCATGTTTCAGCCTTAGAGCCTCTTCTCCAAGCTAAAACTTTACCAATAAAAAAACCTGTATAGAAAGCAACAATATTCACGATAGAAAATAACATAAGGGTTCTTGGAAGTCTTTCTGCAATAAGCTCAATTGGAGTTTTTGGAAAATACTTATATGAATATCCAAAATCTCCCTTAAAAAAATTCACTATATACATTTGTGTTCTCTCAAAAAGCGGCTTGTCTAATCCATAAATTTCCAAGACTCTTTGATATGCATCAGGAGGTAAATTTGGGTTGAGCAATAAACTTGAAAAAGCATTTCCTGGAATTGCGTTGAAAAGTAAATATGAAAATATTAAAAACAAGAAGAAAACGATTGTCATTTGAAATGTACGTCTAATAATGTATTCAAGCATATTTTTCCTATTTTAATATAAAATGGCGGGTAATCTACCCGCCATTTTATTAATAATTTCTATTAGCTAGAAACTTTGACTAATGTTGGATAACCTCCACCAGTTCCTGTTAATCCATCTAATACGTCAGTGAATGGGAATTCTACATTAGATCTAAATACCTCAAGTGTAGGTACATTGAATAGTACCAAATATGGCATTTCTTCAAATAATATAGCTTCCATTTGCTGAGAAATAGCAATAGCTTCTGCTACAGTCTTAGCTTTATTAAATTCTCCGACAAGTGCATCAAATTCTGCGTTGTTAAATCCAGGTGTGTTGTATCCACCTTCGCAGGTATCGTTATATGATGCAAAGAATGCTTCTGGATGATCAGGGAAAGCACTTAATCCCCAACCTAGCATATAGAAGTACCAGTCTTCACAATTTTCAGGTGTGAAAACTTTGTCAACGATAATACTAAATCCAGTTGGTCTAGCAGTAACATCAAATCCAAGCTGTTGCATCCAATCAGCTATAAATAATGACATTGTTGATCTTAATGGATCATAACCAGCACCAGGTGCATATAATAACATATCACTTGGTGGGGTTTCTCCATTTGGACCTTTAAGATCTGTTGGAGCTGTTGCTCTCTCATCAGATGCTTGTGGGGCTAGACCCCAATCAGATGCTGTCCATCCACCAGCTTGAAGAATTTCGACTGATTTATCGAATCTTTCTGCTGCTGTTAGGCCAGCGCAATCGGCTAATACACCTGTTACAGGAGCTACCCATGCTGTCAAAGCTTCTGGCATTTGACCATCCATGTTTACAGCAACACCTTGAAGAACGTTGTTCAAAACAAATTCTTTATCAGACATACAAGCAACTGCTTGTCTAAATGCTTTGTTACTACCAGGGAATATTCTCGTGTTGAATGCCATGTAACGCATACCGTTACCTAAGTTAGCAGTAGTATCAACACCAGGTACTCTTGATAATTGGTCAAAGAGATTTCTCTTAACACCTAATGGGTTAAGAACGAAATCGACTTCGCCGTTCTGGAATGCTAAGTAAGCAGCATCTTGATCACCATAAAGAGTGAACTCTACAGTACCAACATAAGGTCCTGAAGTATAAGTGAAAGAATCACCAGAAGTGTCACCAAATGATTGGCTAATTGCTGGTGCTACACCGTTGTCCCATTCGACAACTGTACCACTCTTATATATAGTTGTGTCTCCACCGAACCACATTGTGTTTGGATCATAATTCCATGTGTAGAAAGCACCTTGTTCGACTTTGTCGTAAACAAAAGCACTCGCTACTGGTGCATCAGCTCCAGAAGCAGCAAGCAAGTCTTCTCTTGATGTAGCAAATTGTGACCAATAAGTTTCATTCAAGAAAGGTGCTTGTGCAATTCTGTATTGCCATGCGGATAATCCAGCATCAAAGTTCAGTGTAATTTCAACTGTGTAATCATCTACTGCAACTAGGCTTGCAATACCAGCTACATAGTCTTCAGCACTTTCATCAGTACCGACAGCTTTTCGATAGTATGTTTCCCAGTTACTCAACAAACCGAGGTCGTTTACAGTATTAAATGTCCATACCATATCATTAGCAGTAATTGGATCACCATTGCTCCACTCAAATCCTTCTACCATTGGAACAGTATAAGTATATGTTCCGTCACCATTGTTAACAGCTAGCTCAACGAGTTCTGCTGCTACACCAGTAGTTAACTGATAGTTTGGATATGAAATAGAGAACAATGAAACTGCTTGTCCAGACATTACATATTGTGTCCATACATCGGTTTCTGTATCAAGATAATTCCAGTAGTTTTGTGTTTGTGGATCTGAGAATATAGCCATCTTATAAACACCATCAGGTCCTGATGGAGCTGCTTCTTCAGCCGGTGCAGCAGTAGTTGCTGGTGCTGCAGTAGTTTCAGTTGCTTCTTCTTCAACAACTTCTTCTTCTGCTGTATCGCCACCACATGCGACTACTACTAATGCAAAAACTGAGAAAAGTAAAATAAGACGCCAAGACTTGGATCCCTTGAAATTACTCAATTTCTCTCCTTTTTGTATACAAAAAATCCACATTAAAATGTGGATGTATTCATATTAGAAAATATCTACGTTTATTCAATTCTTATTTATTTTTTTTATAAATGGAGTTGATATATATTTTTTATGTAATTAGTCGAAAAATTAGCTGATAAAAGCGGATAATTAGGTAAAAACCTGCCAGAAACACAACTAATTTAAAGCCAAAGCTATGCATTAATTTTTATCCTAAAAGCAATCTCACTCATATTAAATTTTTCTCTAATATTGTTTTCTATAAATGATATGTAATTTTTTGGAATTCTTGAACTTAATGAAAATCCAAATTCTGGTGGTTTAGTTGAGAATTGCGAAACAAACTTTAATTTAGCTCTTCTGCCGCGAAATGGATGAGGAGGTGACTTTACCCACAATTCCCGAAAATAGCTATTCAACTCAGAAGTAGATATTCTTAAATTAAGCTGTTCTTCAATAGAATCTATATTTTTAGCAATTTGATTTATGTTTTTTGTATTCAGTGCAGAAACTCTAATTACATTTACCCAACGGTATTGCTTCAAGTCTCTCTTTATAGAATTGTTAATATCTTTTTTTTGTTCTGTGTCTAGAAGATCCCATTTGTTTAGTATCAATAATGGTGTAACGAAATTCTCAATTGAGCTGTTTAGTATTCTTTTGTCTTCAAATGATAATCCAATTTCGGAGTCAACAACTATCAAAGCTATATCCGTATTTTCAAGAGACTTTATAGAGATTTCTGAGGAATATCTATCAATCTGGTCCTTCTGTTTTTTTCGAGGTATCCCAGCAGTATCAGTAATCAAATATTTTCGTTCATTGGCTTCTAAACTCTCTATTATTTTATCTCTTGTTGTGCCTGGTACATTTGATACTGTTGACCTTTCCTTATTTAGTAAAGCATTGAACAAGGTTGACTTACCGGCATTTGGTCTTCCAATAATTGTTAAAGAAGTAGCGAGATTATGTTTTTTGTAAGATTTTTTTGCAATAATTTTGAGAAAATCATGTATTTGATCTAATCCTAGCTTGTGATAGCCAGAGACAAAAAAAATAGTCACTATATATGTATTTATATAAACGTTTATCAAGTGCATTCTGGTCAAAATTTTCAGACTTATTAAAAACTGTTACAACATCATTCGAAAGATTTTTTTTATTAATGATGTTAAAAATCGAGTCAAGCCCTGAAAAATCTTTAGTGTGTACATCAATTATAAAAAATATCTTATCAGCATCATTAATAAATTTATCAATGTTATTTTGATAATTGATATTAAATTCATCTGGTTTATCTAAAAACCCCGGAAGATCTGAAATTATAATATCTTTGTCATTTTCGTAACTTATCGTTTTTGATATTTTGTCTCTTGTAGTGTTAGGCTTTGAACCAATTATTGAAGTTTTGTTCTTTGTTAATGCATTAATAAGTGTTGATTTACCTGAATTAGGTAATCCCAGCAATAAAATCTCTACAGCATTGTTTCTATTCATATTCTAAATATAGCTATTCTAATTCTATGGTTAATAAAGTTTATTTAGTTACACCGAGAGGATTTTGTGCAGGTGTAGAGATGGCTATAAAAGCTCTCTCATGGATGCTTAAAATTTATGATGAAACAATTTATTGCTATCACGAAATTGTTCACAATAAATGGATAGTTAATAAGTTTGAAGGTCATAATGTAGTTTTTGTAGAAGACCCATCAGAAATTCCCAAAGGGGCAATTGTAATGCTTTCAGCACATGGAACCTCTCCAGATGTTGAAAATGAATTTAATAAAAAAGCTACATTAACAATCAATTCAGTGTGTCCACTAGTAACTAAAGTACACCATGAAGCAAAAAAATATACTGATAAAGGTGCCCAAATAATATATGTCGGCCACAAAGGTCACGATGAGGCTCTGGGTGCAATTGGAGTGTCACCAGACAATATGCACTTAGTAGAAAGTATTAATGATGTTGAGGATTTAAATCTAAAAGGTGAGACTGCCTTACTGGCTCAAACAACTTTAGCCATATCTGAATGGGAACCTATTATGAATCATTCAAAAAAAATATATCCAAATTTGTTTATGCCAAGGAAAAGTGATTTATGTTATGCAACAACTAATAGGCAATCAGCAATTGTTGAAATATTAAATAAAGTAAATTCTGTGCTGGTTGTTGGTTCAGATAATTCTTCTAATACAAAAGCACTGGTAGAAATGGTAAGAAGTAATGGTTGCGATGCGCAACGTATAGAGAACGTAAATGATTTAAATAGTCTTAATTTAAATGGAAATATTGCAATTACTGCAGGTGCCTCAGCTCCAGACCATCTAGTTTTCGAAATAATTGATAATCTTAACGCTAAGGAGTTAATTGAATTTAACCATATAAATGAAGAAGAATATTTTCCTTTGCCTAAAGAACTTAGGAATAATGTAAAAATTATCTCAAATTTTTTAGAGCACTTTTGTATTGGCGATGAATATCCTCAAAAAACCAAAGGTATAAATAATGATAGAAAATGGTCAGCTACTGAAGCTCTAAATTCTTTATAACCTCATCTACAAGCTCATCAACGGTTGATGTATTATTTTTTAATGTGATTGCGCCTTTTGGAACAACTAGAGGTGAGTTTTTTCTTGTAATATCTCTTCTATCTCTCTCAAAGATATCTTCTGTAGTTTCTTGATTGTTTGACTGCTCAATCCGTCTAGTACTTCTAATATTTTCGTCTGCATCTAAGTATATTTTTAAGGTAGCATTGGGAAAAACAACACTTCCCATATCTCTTCCTTCGACAACCAAACCATTTTCTGCGGATGATTCAACAAATTTTAAGATATTGTTTACTGTCTCTCTTATTTCGATTTGCTGTGCCAGTTGAGAACTTTTTGTATTTAATTCTTTTGTATATAAATCTTTTTCAAAATATGTATGCTGATCAATTTGTATTTCTAGAGGTTCCAGAGAAATTATTTCAAAATTTTCAAATCCTAAACTATTTGTATTTAAGAAATGCTTTGTTATGACCCTGTATATAGAACCAGAAGAAAAAAATGTAATGTCAAGTTTTTTTGAAATAGCCCTTCCAAGAGTTGTTTTACCGCTCCCCGAAGGCCCATCAATTGTAATAATTAATTTATTCATCTATGTTAATTTTAACTAAATCCCCAGGCGACAAATCTTTAAGCGAATATTTTCCGATTCTGTTTCGTTTTAATGTAGTAATTTTTAAATTGTTAAATCGAAATATTCTTCTAATTTCATGATTTTTACCTGTCTTTAGAGCTACTTCGTACGTGTATTTGTTGATTAATTTATAGTTAATAATTTTTAATACTTCACCATTGTGATTTATATTTTGTTTAAATTTTTTACCTTTTGGAAGTGGAAATTTTATTTTGATAATATATTTTTTTGTAATTTTATTTTTTGCATTAAAAATATTATTTAACCAATCACCATCTGTGCTCAAAAGCATCAAGCCTTCAGAATTTTTATCTAATCTTCCACCAAATTTTAAATACTGCTTCCCAATTAAATCAAATATTATTGGTGAATCACCTTGTTGTTCGTGTGAACAAATATATCCTTTGGGTTTGTAAAATTTATAGTATTCGTGTGTACTTCTTGATTTTATTACTTCCCCATCTACTTCAACAACATCGTCTTCGGTAACAATTGTTCCGACATTGACTTTATGCCTATTTATTTTCACGTGCCCTGCAGCAATTATTTCATCCGCATTTCTTCTAGAGATTTGTAAATTTTGAGCTAAATACTTATTGAGTCTCAAGTATCTTATTCCTCTTCGTTAGTATTAGAAAAATAATCCCCAAGGACTGGGAGTTCATCTATTGATGATATATCTAATTTTTCAAGAAATAGTTGTGTTGTAGAGTATTGATATGGTGTCCCTGGAACATCAAGTACACCTGATTTTTCAATCAACCCTCTTGACTCTAAAGTCTTCAAAGAAGATTCAGACTCTACTCCCCTAATCTCAGACACTTTCAATTTTGTCACTGGTTGTTCATAAGCCACAATTGATAATGTTTCAAGAGCTGGCGTAGACAAACCCCTCAATATAGATGGAGGTTTAAAATCAATCAGTTCTTTAGTTACATCATCTGTAGTTAAAAAATCAGAATTTAAGTCGTTGTATTTTATTTTGAATCCAAACTCATTGTCATTTAAGCTATTATTAATTTCATTAAAAAGTTTTATGAGTTCTTTTTCTGAAATCTCAAAATTGTCGCAAAAATATGAATGTTCAACAGGCCCATCACTTACCAATAATATGGAAGTAATAATTTTTTTATAGTTCATTGCTTTTCAATATTAATACCATTTGATTCTTGTTCTGCTTTTACAAAACCCCATCTTACCGCTTCTAATAGTGCTAAAAAAAATGCAACCGCTTCTTCAGTTGTATCAAGTTCGTTTATTATCTCTTCAAATGAAGTATTTATCCTAGAATCTACCTCATAAAGAAAATTGTCGATGGCCTTTTGAAGATCAGGTAAATCTTTGTCAATATGTTGAAAACCCTCTATTGTTTTGTACCTTCGAAAAACTTCATTTGAAGTGCTTAAAAATTTATCTCTGTCAATTAAATAATCTACATCAGGTTTTGGAAACAAGTTTCCTGTTTGGTAATATTTGAATGAATTAATCAATCTTTCATTCTTTTTTATTCGTGATGCAAGCGCAATACCAATCTCTGAAAACGCTTTAAATTGTAGAAGTCTTGCGAAGGCTAAATCTTTGTTCATAATTATTTGAACTTCATCTATCCATTCAATTTCATCATCCTGTGGTAATAATCTTTTGGCTTTCATTTCAAATAGTGATGAAGCAAGGACTAGAAAGTCTGCAAATGTCTCTATTTCACTGTTTATACTTTTTACTTCTAACCCAGAAATGAGTTCATGTAGATTTTCTTCAACCTGGGATTTGTTATTTGAATACTTTATAAGTAATGATTCAAGATTCTGAATTAGATAATTTATTTCCATTAAAAATCAGTTTTATCTAATATTTGATTTTTATTGGATAATAGATTATCAAAGTAATATTTAGACAATTCTTCATTTTGTAATTCTTTTAATAATTCGAAACCTATGTCTTCATGATTTTTATAATTTTGAGATTTTCGAGATTTTATAATACCTAAGTCAGTAAAAATTCTAAATGACCAAGAATATTCAGCAATGCATTTTCCAATATCATGTAAAAGAGCTAACTTTAATACATCAGAATTGTCAGTATGTTTCATTGTTCTGTGTAATACTTCGATTGAGTGGTGTCTGTCAGCCTTGTTAAGTTTCCAAAATAGAATTTCCAACTCTGAATCATCTAAAGTATTAGATACAAGTATTTGATCTTCGATGGAAACATCTCGATAAAAAAGGAATCTTATTGCCCTTCTTGCCTTTATTAATATATCTTTCATGATCTGGGATGACTTTCTATAAATGCTTCTTCTAGAAAAGCTTTAGTTACTTTAGTATATATCTGTGTTGTTGAAACAGAACTATGTCCAAGAAATTCTTGTACTGTTCTTAAATCACAACCACCCTCAAGCATATGTGTAGCTGCTGAATGTCTTAATATGTGTGGATAGAGCTCTTTATTGATACCTGTCTTAACTCCTGTAGATTTAATTATCCTAAAAACGGCTGTCCTATCTAAATTTTTATAAGATTTGGAAATAAATAATTTATTATTTTTATTTTTTCTATCTTTGTTTCTTAATGGAAGATAATTCTCTAAATTAATTACAACTTTTGACCCTAATGGAACAATTCGTTGTTTTGAACCCTTTCCTTCAAGTCTTACAAAAGCCTCTTCTATATCAATGTCTGACACTTCAACATTTATAAGTTCAGATACCCTACATCCTGTGGAGTACATAAAATCAATTATTGTCTTATTTCTGGAAGATATAAATACATCATGATCATAAAAGTCTATTAATATATCAATTTCATTCGGTGACAATACATTGGGTAACTTTTTTTCAGTCATTATGGAAATATTATTCATTTCAATATTGGCTATATAATTTTCATCTATTAGATATTTTAAAAATTGATTAATTGAGGATTGTATTCTTTTTTTTGTTGAGCCTGAGTAGTTTTTATTTTTAGAACTCTTTAGATATGTACTCGGCAAAAATTTTTCAATATCAAAATATTCTTCCTTTCCAGATACTTTATTTATATCACTAAGGTAAGCACTAACAGTATTTTCAGACAATCCTTTTTCATAAATTAAAAAATCTTTAAAAGAATCAATTAATAAATTAATCTCTAACTTTTGATTCATCATCTATTGTTTCTTGCGGTATCTCTATTTTTTTAGATGCTTCAATAAATGAGTTGAACATAGGGGCTGGCTCCCATGGTCTTGATTTAAATTCAGGGTGGAATTGTGAAGCAACAAAATATGGATGGTCTTTAATCTCAATCATCTCAACTAAATCTTCATCAGGTGATACTCCACTAAAAACTAAACCATTATCTTCTAATTGATTTCTAAACTTATTATTTACTTCATATCTATGCCTATGTCTCTCATAAACTATTTCATTGTTGTAAATGTAAGATGCCATAGTTTCGTTTTTAATTTTGCAAGGATAGGTACCAAGTCTCATTGATGCACCTACATCATCTTTTTCTAAATTTTGATTAGGAAGAAGATCGATAACTGGATTTTTTGTTGTTTGAGAAAATTCGCTTGAGTTTGCATCGCTGATACCGCATACATTACGAGCGTATTCTATTACAGCACATTGAAGACCCAAGCATATTCCTAAAAAAGGAATTTTATTTTTTCTTATATACTCAACAGCTGTAATTTTTCCTTCAATTCCTCTATAACCAAATCCCCCTGGAATTACAACCCCTTGAAGCTTCGATAATTCTTCAACTTCAAAATTATCAGCATCTATCCAATGCAAACTCAAGTTAACCTTGTTCTGTAGGCATGCATGCTTTAACGACTCGACAACTGACATATAACTATCGGGTAAACCAAAATATTTTCCTAATATAGCTATTTCTACATTCTTATTTACACCGTTTTTAAGGGACATCATTGAACGCCAACTATCAAGATTTGGTTTGCCTGAATTTAATGAAAGCCTACTGTTAACAGCTGCATCAAGACCTTCTTCGAGCATTTTAATCGGAACATCATATATATCAGGCAAATCAGGTGCATTTATGACATTGCTCAAATCCACATCGCAAAAAAGGGAGACTTTACTTTTAATTTCATCTGTTAAGTCTCTATCAGATCTTAAAACTATCAAATCTGGACTTATTCCATAACTTCTCAACATTGAAACAGAGTGCTGAGTAGGTTTTGTTTTTAATTCAGTACTTGGGCCAATGAATGGGACTAATGTAACGTGAACAAACATAACATTTTCTGAACCAAACTCTTTTCTAATTTGTCTCGCTGCTTCTAAAAATGGTAATATTTCAATGTCTCCAACAGTTCCACCAATTTCTGTAATTTGAACATCTACTTCATTTGATACGCCTTTAATTCTTCTTTTAATTTCATCAGTGATATGTGGTATTACTTGAACAGTTGCTCCAAGATAATCACCTTTTCTTTCACGCTCAATGACTTTTCTATAAATACTTCCAGTAGTTACATTCGCATCCTTTCGTAAATTCACTCCAGTAAATCTTTCATAATGGCCAAGATCTAAATCGGTTGTGGCACCATCCTCAGTTACAAACACTTCACCATGCTGAAATGGATTCATAGTGTCAGGGTCGACATTAATGTATGGATCTAACTTTTGGTTAACGACAGATAGGCCTCTAGATTTGAGCAAGTTTCCAAGAGATGCAGAAGTAATCCCTTTACCAAGACCAGAGACTACACCGCCAGTGACAAATATGTATTTGGTCACGTGAAAATAATAACACGTTTATTTTTAAATTAAAGAATTATCTAAGTATTTGATTTAAAAATAAATCTAATTTTGGAATATCAAGTTCTTCAAATACTCTAAGACTTCGAGAAGACAACTTATAATTAAATTTTTCATCAGATTTAGTATCACTTAGATATTCTTCAACACCATCAAATTGAATTGAATAGTGTTGGTTTTTGGAAATATTTATTTTTAGTTCAGAACTGCTGTCAACAACTATGGATCTGGGAAATTTAGTAAATGGAGATATTGGAGTAATAATGATACTTTCTATACTTGTTTGAACTATAGGACCACCTGCTGAATAATTATAAGCTGTAGACCCAAGAGAAGTTGAAATAATGATTCCATCAGCTCTTAATTTAACTTTTTGATCGTATACTTCTAGTTCAATATCTAAAATTCTTGTCGGAGAATTTTTAATAATTACAATTTCATTAAAAGCTGGTAAATTTTCGTTTTGATTTTGGATTATCGGAGTTCGTTTTTTATTGTTATCAAGATTTTTATCTTTAATAATTTTATTAAAATCAATATCGTTTAAAGAATTTACCAAATAACCAATTCTTCCAGATCCAATATTGAGTACAGGCAGCTTTGAAAGCCAAGCAATTTTCATTGCCCTTAGTGCTGTTCCATCACCACCAACGCTTAGAATCAAATTTGAATTAGTAATCTTTAAATCTATATTTTCGTCAATATTAACAATTTCATATTCAATATCATTTGATTTCAAAATTTCAATAAGAGATTCATA
>QCNO01000004.1 GCA_003213165.1 OCS155 cluster bacterium AG-426-D23 | reverse complement strand
TAAAACAACTTTAATTCCAGATGACCGACTAGATTTACCCAAAAAATATAAAGGTATGCCGACCTCATCACCTACAAGATCGTCTTGATAGTATGCATAATTATCAAAAATTTCTTTAAAATTATCAAAATTTATTTTCTCTTCATTAAGATTTATTCCAATTTCACTAGATGCATATCTTGCTTCTTTTAATTCTCCCCTATATCCTTCAAAGTTTTCTTCAAAATCAACATTGAATGCTTTGAGAGATGAATCGGAATTTTGTTTCATCAATTTGCCTAAAAGAGATGAATCTAAGCCTCCTGAGAGAAAAAGACCAACCTCAACATCACTAACTTTTCGATATTCTACAGATTCATTGAGTAGCCTATCTAATTCCTCAACAACATTTTTTTCATTCAAATCTTGATTAACTGAAAAGGTAAATGGGTCCCAATAAATTTTCTTTGATATTTTCCCATTTTTATCTATTCGAATAAATTGTCCTGGTTCTAATTTTTTAATATTTTTATTACCAGTGCTGTCAGCTGGGACACAAAGGTGCCTTAGATAGGCTAAATAAGAATCAATATCAGGTTCAAATTCTATTAGTTTTGATAGTTCTATCGCTTTAATTTCTGAGCCAAAGAGAATCCAATTGTCATTAACTGAATAATATAGGGGTTTAATACCAATCCTGTCTCTCGCCATAAACAATTCATTGGTAATTTTGTCGTATATTACAAATGCAAATTGACCACGAAGTTTATTCAATATTTTTTCTTCGTATTCTATGTAGCCTTGTAAAAGAACTTCTGTATCTCCATTTGTTATAAATTTATGTCCTTTTGTTTCTAATTCCTTTCTTAATTCTTTATAATTATAAATTTCACCATTGAAAACTATTGTGTATCTCTCATCATTTGATTGAAAAGGCTGATTTGAACGATCATTTAAATCGATTATTGATAATCGAGTGTGGATTAAACAAACAGATTCTTTGATAAATTGATGAGATGAGTGGTCGGGACCTCTATGTTCAAGAGATCGCTTCACATTCTCAACAACTGTTGAGTCAATCTTGGAATTTTTAATTGTTATAATTCCAGCTATTCCACACATTAAAACTAACTTTAATGTTGAATTTATTTAATTGATTAACATTAATTTTTATAGTTTAAGATAATAATTATGATTAAAAGACTGTTTGACATTGTAGTAGTTTTAATTTTTTTACCGCTTCTATTACCTTTAACAGTAATAATTTCAATAATTTTATATGTGAATCAAGGAACCCCAATTATTTTTATCCAAAATAGGGTTGGGAAAGAGAATATAATTTTCAAATTATATAAGTTTAGAACAATGGAAGTTACGGCCGCAGAAGAATTTCACAAATCTCATTATTTTGATCTAGCCAAAGGTAAGCTAATTGAACCAAATAATGCTCCTTTGGAACCAATAAGAATAGAAAATGATGATAGGATTACTTCTCTTGGAAATATACTAAGAAAGGCATCATTGGATGAGTTACCAAATATTTTGAATGTTATTAAAGGAGATATGTCTTTAGTTGGACCAAGGCCTCTAGTTGATTATGAGTCAGAGTTATATGGAAAATACAAAGAAAAGCGTCACTCCGTATTACCTGGAATTACCGGACTTGCTCAAGTTCAAGGTCGATTAGATTTGAGTCTTCAAGAACGATTGTATTGGGATCTAAAATATATAGACAATTACTCTTTTATGAATGATTTAAAAATAATATTTAAAACTATATCATCAGTTTTAAGAAAAAAAGGTGCCAGCTAGATTAATCCTAAATATCTATCAGCGATTATGTTGATATTTGCTAATTGATTATTTACTTTGGTTATATTTTTATAAACTCTATCTATGAACAACTTATCTTGTAATTGATCAAATTTTTCATTGATATTATCAACATTTGGAGATATATTCACACCTAATTCATATTTCTCTATAAATTTAGCAAGTCCTGATTCAGGATTAGAATATCCTATTAATATTTTATTCATTTTTAAATAATCAAAAGTCTTACCAGGAAACCCTTCAACTGTTAATTTTGGAGATAAAGAAACCAGAGCATATGGTATATCTTTTGTAAGTTCTACTAACTTTTTTCTATCAACAAATGAATTAACTTTAATATTGTTTGAATTCATATTAGAGATTCGTTCATATTGTGACCCAGATCCATAAATAGTCAAATTAAATTTGTTAGTATTCTCTGAAAAAATATTAATAAATGATTCTAGATTTTGCGGGGTGCCAAGATTGCCGGCATACATGATTTCTTTATTAATTATTGAGGGTTTTGGGATTTCTGGTTCATTTGAAAAATGGTAAATAACATTTACTTTGTTTTCTTCAATGTTTCTCCTGCTTACAAGATAATCTTTGAGCTCTTCAGAATTGACTACAACATTATCTATGATTCTCAAGCAGAAATTATCAATTCTCTTAAATAAATTTAAAAGTAGATTGGAGTTTAATTCATTTAATTTTGATGCTATTTCTGGATACAGTTCCCAAACAGAATAAACAGTTTTCTTCTTCAATATTTTTTTTGAGTAAATAGCAATTAGATTCATAGTTGGTGGATAGCTAAAAATATATATAGTGTCAAAATTTTTTCTGTTCTTGGTCAAATAAGTAATAGATTTTATGTGATAACTTATCCACTGAAAAAGTCTTGTAATCCTATTGAAAGATCTTTTTGAAGCATAAAGGTGTGTTATTTTAACGCCTTTATAATTGGAAGTATAAATATTTCGTTTTACTTTTGTCATTTCTTCAGCTGAAAATTCTTTTGAATCAAAACGATATTGTGGTGTTGAGGCTAAGACCTCGATTGATGTACCTTTATTGTGAAATTTTGCGGCTATATCAGCTACTAATATTCCAGTTGAAACTTGATCCGGGGGTATTGTTAAAGAGTGAAATAATACGCGGCTCATTCGATAAAAGATCTAGTAGTATCAAAGGAATAATCATCAGGATTATGCTTCTTAAAATCATTATTTTTACTTAATTGTATTAAGTCATTTACAATAATTTCTGATGAATTACCATCTCCAAATGGATTTTGCCATCCTGGCTTGATTGATTTTACTTTTTGAATTATTTCGGTAAATTCGATATTACTATTTGTTGGATCAAACTTTATTGATGAGTCTACATCATAAACTTCTGGACGCTCTGTTGAAAGTCTCATTTGTATAGATGGAACACCTAATATACAAGCCTCTTCAACTACTGTACCTGAATCTGTCGCAACAAATTCTGCTCTTTTAAGTAAAAACATAAATTCTAAATATCCAATTGGATCAATTACTTTAATATTATCATTCAAAATTAAACCTGAATTTTTAAGTATTTTTTGTGTTTTGTAACCCATTGGAAAAATAACATTTGAGTTTTTTATAGAATTTAATAGCGATACTATATTTTCAAAACTTTCTTTAGTCAATATATTCTCTCTTCTATGGCAAGTTACCAACACAAAACTATCATTTATCAAATCCAGTACATCGTTATCTAAATAGTTTGAACCAGTATCAAAATATATTGAATGTTCATGGATTATGTCTACGATTGGATTTCCTGTAACTTTTATTATTTTGTCACTAATGCCTTCATTTAATCCTTGTTGCTTGTAGCTATCTAAATATGCATATATTCTGTCAGATAAATGATCTATTACCGTTCTATATTTTTCCTCTGGCATTCTCCAGTCGTAAGATCTCATACAACCCTCTATATGAACTATTGGAATATTTTGCTGTGCAGCAGCTATTGATCCCATAACAGTATTTGTATCTCCTAAAAAAACCGCGGCTTTGTATTTGTGTTCTTGGAAATGATTATATAAGTTAGAAATTATTGAAGATACAATAGATGCGTCTGTAGGTGATTCAGCTACATCATTACTATTTTGAACATTTGAATGAATATTAAATTCAAAATTAGGAGTTGGGACACTTAATTGCCTAAAAAAAGTATCTTTCATATTTTCTGAGTAATGCTGTCCTGACCATATGAAATCAAAATCTATTTCGTCACTTTCATCAAGTAATTTCAATATTTTACTTGCCCTAATTACATCTGGTCTTATTCCTAAAATTATTGCTAAGTCTTTCATATCAAAACATTATCTTTTTTGTTAGCTCAGAATTGGCTAATTCTTTTATATTTTCTTCTATCGTCGGAATAGTTGGATATCCGCCTGCAGTCCATAAATCTTTATTCAAGTTTGGACTATGTGTGTTTAGAGTCCTATCAATTACTACATCGGCATCTATATGATTAATTTTTATACTCTTTTTAAATTGTTCTTTAAACAATTCAAGTAAATTTGCTTTAGTTATTGTATTCTCAGGAATAAGGTGTTGAACTTTAAAATCAATATCATCGTTCATTATTATTCCTTCTACAACTCGAGAAAAGTTAAGAGTTGTAACACCGTTCCATAAATGATTTTTGAAGCCTGAGACACTTGAATCGTTATTTTTTAAAAACCAATTCATCAATGAATAACCATTTCCTTCTTCAGGTCCTATAATACTTGACCTAATTAACATTTTATTCTGGCCAGCTATCTCACCTACAATTTTTGATTTACCGTATAAATCTTCTGCATCCATAAAGGAATCTTCTTTGTAACCACCATCTTTTCCGGAGAAAACACAGTCTGTGCCAATCTGTATATATTTTATTCCTCTTTGTTCTGCAAGTTTTTGTAAATCTAAAGGAAAATAAGAATTAGTCAATATTGTGTTTTGAATTGATATATTTTTTCTTTCATCAATTTTTGGCTTAATAACACCAATACAATTTACAATATACTTATAGTCATTATTTTCTTTTAAAAATTCATCTAAAGAATTTTTTAAAGGATAATCAATATCTAGATTCAGAAATTTCCCTTCAAAATTATCATTTATAAACTTATTTTTGGATCTAGATGAAACTGTAACTTCGAAAAATTTTAAAGAATTTAAATGTAAAGAAATCATTTTTCCTAACATTCCATTAGCTCCAAGAACTAAAACTTTTTTTTCACTCATATATTTCCGGCGAATAATCTATCCATGGGTTCCAATATTGCGAATCAAACCTGTAATCATCGTTTTTTGAGTCTTCAAGAGTAAGTGAGGAAAAATACATTATACTACTTTCGTTTACAAGATTTATTGCACCATTCGCATACCCAGGTGGTATAAATACAATTCCTGAATTTTCATTTAAAGTAAATTTTGTTGATTCAATTCCTTTATTTGGACTTTCCCAATTATCAATTTTTATAGTACAAACTACAAATTCTCCTTTAAGAACTTTAACAAGTTTTGCCTCTATTTTGTGCCCATGCCAAGCTCTGACCGTTCCTTTTTTTGGATTGTTCACGATATAAAACCTTTTGAAATTATCTAATTTTAAATCATTGTAAAACTCGAGAGAACCTCTGTGATCTTCAGCAAAACCTTTTTCAAAATATACAGGTTCGGAAATATTGTTCATTAATTAATACCATATTTTTCTAAAAAATTTTGATTTGAATATCTAATATGATTTACATTTTTAATTCTATTGGATGAAATAAGTTCATGCACTTGTTTTATTCCTGTTAATAAGTCAACTTCTGCCTTAAAGCCTGATTCTTTCAATAATTTTTCGCTACTTACTTGATAATTTCTTGCATCTTGAAACTTCATTGGAGTTGTTTCAATTTTGGCAGATGGAATTTTACTAACAATTTCATTTGCAATATCAATGATTTTATAATTTTCATAATGGAGATTGAATACTCCACTTATATTTGATTCAATAGTATGCGAAATTGCATTAGCAACATCTGTTACATGTAACAATGGTCTCCACTGATCTCCGCCAAATACTGTCAACTTGCCTTCGGTGAGAGCTTTTGTAACAAGAATATTGACAACTAAATCTAATCTTATTCTTGAAAACTCGTCACTAATTCCAAACAGAGTACCTAATCTGAAAATTATTGCATTTGAGTCTTGTAGATACTCCTCTGCCTGTACTTTAGATGAAGCATATTCAGAAAGAGGATTGATTGTAGATGTTTCGTCAAGTAAGCCTTCTTGTGCTCCATATACAGAACAAGTTGATAAAAACACAATTCGTTTTTTAAAATTTTGAGCTAGAAACCTCACAGATTCTGCATTAATCTCAAATGTAAGTTCTGGATTTATTGCACAGGCACCATCCCCAACTAATGCTGCTAGCCAGATAACTGCATCATTTTTGTCCAGCAATTTTTTGAGCTTTTCATGATCTCTTACATCCCCATAAACAAAATCTACATCTTTTCTAAAAGATTCTTCGTAAATTAAAGAGTCATATACTGTTACGCGGTGATTATCTTTTAGATTGTCAACTATGCCTCCGCCGACATATCCAGCACCACCTACAACCAAAATATTCACAATTTAATACTATCCTTTAGTTAATTATTTAGGAGGTTTATATAATATTTTTCGTGCTTTTCTGCTGAGAGAGTTATTGGGAACTCTTTTTTAACTTTATTTTTTTGCTTAAGTTGAATTTGTTTAATTAAATCATCATCATTCAAAATTCTATAAACAAAACTTGCAATCTCTCCTGTATTCTCTCTATTCACTAAAGTTTTATAACTGTTTTCAACAAACTCACTGAGTGGTTCAATATTTGAACAAACAACTGGAATATTATTCTCTATAGCTTCTAATACAACAAGTCCAAATCCTTCAGATTCTGTTAAAAATAGGAACAGATCTATTTTTTCAAAAAATATTTCAATATTTTCATAATGGTTTTCAAAAATTATGTAGTCATTTAAATTATTTACATCTACTAAGTTTTCCAACTTTTGTTTATAATTTTCATCATCAGAACCAGCTAGCAATAATTTAAAATCTAAATTTAAATCCCTAAGTTTTGATGCGGTTTCAATTACTTTATCCCACCCTTTCCATGGTAAAAAGCGAGCAGCGGTACCAATAACATTTTTGAATTCTGTTTTATTGTTTCGTTCCTTAATCTGTACACCATAATGAATAGTTGTTATTTTATTTTTATTAATCCCTCTTTCACTCGAGAGCCAATTATGAATTTTATTAGATATTGCGATAACACCATCAGAGTTATTCAATATAAATCTCCAAAATAAATTAAAAATAAAATATTTTAATTTTGATTCTCCTGCCCTGTCACCATACTGTGCGTGAACAGTAATTATATGTTTAAATTTTTTCGAAATAAATCTGAGTATACCAACGTAAAAATCTGCTCTAGGAAGATGGCTATGAATAACTTCATATTCATTGCTTTCTATAATTTTTTTGAGTGCTCTAAGGTTTGTATTTCGATTTTTTGTATAGACTTTTACGTCTTCCAAATCACCAAATATTGAACTCCCTTCTTTGAAAAGATCAAAAGTAAAAATATCTACTTTGAAATTTTCAAAACATGATAACAAGTTTGATATTTGAACTTCAGCACCATCTTGTTTTAAAGTTGGAAGAACAAATAAAATTTTTGATTTACTCATTCATATCACTCAACAAAAAGTACATTAACCAGACTACGCTATGGTTATGTAGTAAATCACTTGCAAGTCCTAAGATTAAAAAAGCAGAAATGCTAATGACTGAAGAATCTAATGTTAAATCCTTTAATCTTTTTTCAAAAATTGTTTTTATAAATTTTAAAAGAATAGTTGAATATAAACCAAACCCAATGATCCCGTATTTTACAATAAAAAACAAATAAGAGTTATGTGGACCTGTCACTCTTAAGTCATCGTCAAAGTCTTCAATATTTCCTACATTGTCATTGACTACACCCACGTTGTTATATCCATTTCCAAATAGAAGATCCGAAACATATAAATTAGATAAATATCCAGCTGTAGCTGTCTGCATTTCTATTCTATCCTGGATACCTTCAGTTTCTTTTTCAGATGTAAATCTTTCAATAAAGCCAAAATTTAGTAAAAATAACAAAGCTAAAATTACACAAGTGAAATTTTTTCTCTTGTGATTGTTAAAAAAAACATAGACCAAAATTAGAAAAATTAAAACTAATAACGAAGACCTCGAATAGGTGAAAAAACACGCTACTAGAGAAAGAACGATAACAAATGGTTTATAAGGTTGCTTAATTCTTACAAGTGTAAATAATCCAAGTATACAAATTAAATCTCCAAAACTATTCGGGCCCCCTGCTTGAAAACCATTAACTCTCCCAGGAGTAAATCCCCATTGATTCAAATTGAGACCTATATTCCAATAATTATAAGAATCTGTACCTAGATTTAATTTGAAGAAGTAACTTAGTATTGAAAAACTTGATAGAAAAAAGAAAAGGTATAATGGTATGTTTTTTAAGTAATGATTTTCCTGTATTATTTGAGATAAATGAACGAAAATTAGAAAATAAAAAAAGTATCTAAAAATTTCAGTATTTACTTCACCTCTACTTAATGCTAGATTCTGAATCAAAAGATAAAAAGTAAATAAAGTTATTGGTAAAAATTTTCTTACTTTACTGAGAACATTTTTTTTATTTTCAAAAATAAAAAATGCTATAAAATATAAAACAATTGGAATATCATCCGTATGTAAAAATCTAAAACTTGTTTCAAAGTGAGGAATGATTGGAATCAAAAAAATTAAATAAATATAATTAGATCGTATTTTATTTTTCACTTTTTACCTCTTTTAAATCGCGAAAAAATCAAATATTTTATTGCTTCAAAAACAATTGCTTTTGACATTTTAGAATCTCCTAAATTTCTTTCATGAAAAGTAATGGGAATTTCTTTTATTGATTTATTTTTTAAATAGGAAAGATAAGTCATTTCAATTTGAAATGAATAACCATTTGAAGTTGTAGAAAAGTAATTTATATCCTCTAAACACTCTTTTGAATAAATTCTGAAACCACTGGTCATATCATTGACTTTTATACCAAGTAAAATCTTTGCAGTTTTATTGGCAGTCATAGAGAGTAATTTTCTACCATTACTCCATCCTTCAGTTTTACCCCCTTTTATATATCTACTTCCGATTACCAAATCAAATTCATCTTTAAACTTAATCAAATTTTGAAGGTCTACAATAGTGTGAGAAAAATCTCCATCCATCTCAATACAATGTTTGTAACCTTGTTCTAAAGCCCATTTAAAACCATCTCTATATGCTGATCCAAGACCAAGTTTTTCAGGTCTCTCAATTAAATTAATGCTCTTGTGATTATTAGAAAAATTTTGAACTATTCTTGCAGTTCCGTCTGGAGAATTGTCATCAACTATTAAAATATCAATACTTAAATTTACTAACAAATCTAGAAGGATACTTATATTTTTTGATTCATTATAAGTTGGAATAATTACAACAACGTTGTTTTCTATATCCATTATTTTCAGTTTAATTTATATAAATAAGAAGTTAACAATTATTTTATTAGATAAAAGTATTTTTACTTTATTATCATTATTTAAGTGAAAAATATATTAATTACAGGCGCTGCAGGTTTTATTGGTTACAATTTAACAAAAAGTTTAATTGAAAATAAAGAAATAAAAGTTTTAGGAATAGATTCTTTAAACAATGCGTATGACAATAATTTAAAAAAGCTCCGACTAAAAAATTTAGAAAATAATGAAAATTTTGTTTTCAGCAACATTGATTTATCGAACCAGAATAATTTTGGTGGTATACAAGGCTCAAATTTTGATTGCGTTATCCACCTAGCTGCAAGAGCTGGTGTAAGACAAAGCTTTAGAGAACCTAAGCAATATATTTTAGACAATACTGTATCAACTACAAATCTTTCAGGATTTGTTAAAAAAAAAGAAATTCAAAAATTTTTAATAGCATCTACTTCGTCTATTTACGGTGATAGCGGAGAAAGTCCAATGAAAGAAGATACAGATGAAAAGTATCCTCCTCCGTCTGTATATGCTAGTTCAAAACTTTCTGGAGAATTAATGGCAAAAACAATACTGGATGGCACAGAAACTTGTATTCAAATACCAAGATTTTTTACAGTTTATGGACCCTATGGAAGACCAGATATGTCAATACTTAGATTTATTCATTGGATTTATACAGGAACAGAAATTTTACTTTACGGGGATGGAAATCAAAAAAGATCATTTACATATATAGATGATGTAATTTCAGGACTCAATACTTTAATTCTATCGAAAGATAGTGGAGTTTTTAATATTGGTTCAGATAAAACTGTAAGTTTAAATCAAGTCATTTCGATAATTGAGAAAGAATTAAACATAAAGAGTAAAATAGATTACCAGCCTAGAGCTTTTAAGGATGTTGATGTAGTTATTCCAGATTTAAATCGTATGAAAAGTTTAAATTGGAACCCTACTACAAGTATTGAAAAAGGAATATCAGAAACAATCCAGTGGTATTTAAAATATGAAGAAGAACTTAAAAATATAAGGTTTAAATTTGAATATGAAAAATAGTTTAGAAAAAGTAATCATCACGGGTGGTGCAGGTTTTATTGGATCAAATTTAGCGGAACATTTATTTCAAAATGGCACAAAAGAAATATTAATTATTGATGATTTTTCAACAGGATCTATGGCAAATATTGAGCATCTTAAAAATATAAACATTATCAATGGAAGAATTGAAGATATTGAAGATTTAGAAACTAGATTAATGGGCTATAACTTTTGTTTTCACCTTGCTGCGGGAGTAGGCGTCAAATACATAATGGATAATGTTAGCAAAGCATTAAATACAAATATTGAAGCGACTCACAAAATTTTTAGTGTGTGTTCCAAGTTGAATATTCCAATATTAATTACTTCTACATCAGAAGTATACGGTGTTTCAGAAGACGAAATATGGACTGAAGAAACAAAAAGTTTACTTGGACCACCAACAAAATTGAGATGGTCTTATGCTACTTCTAAATTAATTGATGAATTTATGGCTTTAGCAGAATTTAACGATGGTAATTTAAATCCAATAATTGTAAGATTGTTCAATATTATTGGACCTAATCAGTCTTCAGAATTTGGTATGGTAGTGCCTAAATTTGTTGAAGCTGCACTTGAAAATAATGAAATCATTATTCATGGCACTGGAGAACAAACAAGATCTTTTACTTGGGTTGGTGATGTTGTGAATTATTTCAGAGAACTTGCGCTACTAGAACCATATGGAGAGATATTTAATATTGGGCAACCAGAAGAGATAAGTATAAAAAATCTTGCTGAATTAATAATCACAAAAACTAATTCCTCTTCAATGGTTGAGTTTATTTCACATGAACAGGAATATGGAAAAGCCTTTGAAGATCCTATGCGGAGAACACCTAGTATAGAAAAAATTGTTTCATTAACTGGTATAAAGCCAAGTAAACAAATAGATGAGATGATTGAAGAAATAGTTAATTATAAAATCAACTTAAAAAAATAAATTTATGAAGATACTAATAGTAGTAGGGATTTTCCCACCTGATATTGGTGGACCTGCGACATTTGTACCGTTAATTGCAAAAAAATTGGTAGAAAATAATTATCAAGTAGAAGTTATTTGTCTATCTGATTCATTAAACCATAGTGATAACAATTTTGAATTTAATGTTCATAGAATTAAAAGAAGACAAAGTTTGATTAAAAGGTGGATAAAAACTGTTTTAAAAATAATTTCAGTTGGTAAAAGAGCTGATTTAATTTTTGTAAATGGTTTGCCAATGGAAAGCTACGTAGCAAATCTATTATTAAGAAAAAAAGTTGTAAGAAAAGTTGTTGGTGATTGGGCTTGGGAACGTGGTAGAAATTTAAACCTTACTGACGATGCTTTTGATGAGTTTCAAAACAAAAAACACAGCTTGCATTTAGAAATAGCAAAATTCTCAAGAGGATGGACTACAAAGAAAGCTGATCTGGTGATTACGCCCTCAGAACATCTAAAGTCTGTTGTAAACAAATGGGGTGCGAAAAGTAAAAATATAAAGGTTATTTACAATGGAACGAATTTAATTTCAAAAGAAAATAAAGCAAACAACAAAAAATATGTAAATTTAATTACAGTAGGAAGACTTGCTCCATTTAAAAATATTGACAAAATAATACTTTCTTTAAATCAATTGAGATTAACAAATTCAAATCTGTATAAATTGATTATTGTTGGAGATGGACCAGAAAAAAATAATCTTAAGAAATTAGTTAGTGAGAACGATTTAACTGACCTTGTAACCTTTACAGGTCAACTTAATAAGGATGAATTAAATAAACATTATCGAGAGTCCGATATATATATACAAGCTTCAGGATATGAAGGTTTGCCTCATACACTTCTTGAAGCAATCAGTCATAATCTGTCTATTGTTTCTACTCCTATTGGTGGAACTAACGAAATTTTAGAAGATAATACAAATGGTTGGACTATAGATTTAATCAAAGGAAAATATCCTGATGAAAAAGATATCGCATCAAAAATAAAATACTTATTAAAAAATAAAGAAGAAGATGAACTTAAAAAATATAAGGCAAACTTATTATTAGAAGAAAAATTTAACAAAGAGAAAAATTTTCAAGAATATATTAAGACTATAGAAAATTTTATAAATTATGAATAAAACAAACTTACTATTTTTAGGTACTACAAACTATGGATTTGAACTATCTAAAAGTGATGAAAATAAATTTAGAGAATTAAATGAAAAATTTAATGTATATGTTTTTACATATGGGACTTTTGAAAATGAGATTGATTTCAAATATGTAAAAATAAAATATTTAAAAAAACCCCGGCTTTTAATTCTGGGATACTTAAAATTTTATTTCTTTAGTATTTTTAAATTAAATAAGTTTATTAAAGAAAACAATATAACTATAGTTTCGGCTAAAGAACCTATATCAGCATTAAATCCCGTACTACTAAAAACTCTTTTTAAGAAAAAAATTAAAATAATCATTGAGAACCACGGAAACTTTAAATCTCAATTATTAGAGCAACGTGATAAACCATATATTGCTAGATTTATTTTCTTAACTGAATTTATTGTTAAATTTGTCTTTAAACATGTAGATATACTTCGGGGTGTAAACGACCAAAATTCAAATTATTTTAAAAAATACAATTCAAATTTAAAAATATGCAATTTTCCTGCATGGATAGATAGTTCTATATTTTCTTCGGAGAATTCAGAAATACGAACAGACTTATTGTTTGTAGGAAATATTATCAAAAGAAAAGGTGTCTATTTTTTGATTGACTCACTTTCAACTTTTTTACTTGAAAATCACAATGTTCAATTAAGAATTATTGGAAAAATAGAGGACAATAAATATTATTCAAAAATAAATGAAATTGTTAACAAAAAGAACTTACAAAAAAGGGTTATTTTTTTAGGTGAAATAGGGCAGGAAGAAATTGCAAAATATATGAATTCTTCAAAGATTCTTCTTATGGCAAGTAGCTCAGAAGGCTTACCAAGAGTTTTGATTGAGGCAGGATTTTGTGGTTTACCGTCTATAGCGTCGAACATTGATGGAATACACGATCCCTTTTCACTTAAAGGTGGGACTTTAGTTTATGAATTAAATTCAGAGAAAGAATTCCTTAAGAATGTTAATTCTTTATTCAACAATGAGGTTTTGTGGATGGAATTAAGCCAACAATCATTAAAATTATCTGAAGAAATTGCTGGAAAAGGAAGTTTTGCTCAAAATTGGGAAAATTTAATAAATATGATCGAGCTCAATGAATAATAAATTATTAATCTTAAATTTAGGTGTAGACAGTGAAAATACATCTTTAGCTTTTACACAAAAATGGATAAATGAAATTTCATTAAATTTTGACTCGGTTGATGTCTTAACTATGAAAGTTGGGAAAAACTATCAATTAAATAAAAATGTGAATTTACATTTTATAAATGACCAAAACACAAACCATACAAAAATTTATCAATTAAATAAACTGACTAAGGTCACTAGAAAATTAATTGAAAATAATAATTACACACACTGCTTTGCACATATGGCGCCCATGCAACATTTAATCGCAAAATTTTACCTAGTGAGAAAAAATATTAAATCTACACTTTGGTTTACTCACTCAGGGCCTGCATTTGGAATAAAATGGTTAATTTTATGGTTTTCATCAATGTTAGCAAACAATATAGTAACGGCCTCTAAAAACTCTTTTCCATTTAGATTTAAAAAAGTCAAATACATCGGGCATGGAATTAATTACGAAATTTTTTTTGAAGAAAGAACAACTTTTCAACTAAAAAATATATCAATTTTGAGTAGAGTTTCGAAATCAAAAAATATTGATAATACATTAGACAATATCATAAAATGTAAAAATTTTGAAAATATGAATATTGATGTGATAGGTGGAACACTGAATATTGAGGATGAAAATTATTTAAATGAATTATTGATTAAGTATAAAAATTTTAAAAATATAAATTTTCTTGGAAAACAACCACATTCCGAACTACCAGAGTTACTTAAAAAATATGATGTGAATATTAACAATGCGCAAAAAGGATTTTTCGATAAAGCAGTTTTAGAAACCTGCGCAGCTGGGATAATAAATTTTTATAGGTCAGATGATTTTAACTTTCTCTATAGTAAAACTTTACAGAGTATTTTAAATTTTGATAAAAATAATTTATTTAACAAAATTGATGAGCTAGATTCTTTTGATAAAGATGTAATTATTACAAATATTGAGAAAGCTCAGAAACAAAGCAAAAACCATTCAACAAGTAACGTTGTTGAAAATTTAATTGATATTTTTAATCGATAGAATTTTCAACCCATTCAATAGTTTTCAATAGTCCATCTTCTAATGAAACTTCTGGAAACCAATTTAATTTCTTATTTGCTTTAGTAATATCTGGTTTTCTTTGCATTGGGTCATCTTCAGGTAATTTAACAAATTTAATGGCAGATTTTGAATTTGTTAAACTTATTACTTTTTCTGCTAGTTGTAGAATTGTAATCTCATTTGGGTTACCAATATTAAACACTTCTGAACTATCAGATTCCATTGCTTTAATAATTCCTAAAACAGTATCGTCTATAAAGCAAAAGCTTCTAGTTTGGTTTCCATTACCATATATTGTTATATCTTCACCTTTAATTGCCTGAGAAATGAAATTTGTAACAACTCTTCCATCATTGATTTTCATTTTGGGACCATATGTATTGAAAAGTCTTACTATCCTTGTATCCAAATTATATATTCTGTTATAACTTGCAACTGCTGCCTCTGCAAATCTTTTTGCTTCATCATACATACTTCTTACACCATTTGGGTTAACGTTTCCCCAATAAGTTTCTGGTTGTGGAGATATTTGAGGATCTCCATAAACTTCAGAAGTTGAAGTTAGCAGATACTTGCAACTTTTTGCTTTTGCTAAACCTAGCGTGTTGATTGTGCCGATGCTTCCTGCTTTAAGTGTATTTATTGGATGTTGTGTATAAGCTTTAGGAGAGGCAGCACTTGCTAAATGGAGGACATAATCTAAATCTTGGCTTATTTCTATATGGTTTTGTACATCAAAATCTATAAATGTAAAATTTTCATTCTCTAAAAAAGGTTCTAAGTTTTTTTTTGAACCTGTTAATAGATTATCAATAACTGTTACGTTATATTTTTTTGAAATAAATCTTTCTACAAGATGTGAACCTACAAAACCAGCTCCACCAGTAATTAAAACGTTCAAGATGTTTCCCACATTTTTAAAACAAAACTGTTTTTTTGTTTTTTTACTTCTTTAAGCAACTCTAATCTTTCATTCGAAGAGTCAGGGAACATTTCTACGTATAGCGTGTCTTCCTCTAAGTCTTCTATTGATTCTATTAATTTATAATCACTGGCTAATTTCACTTTTAAATCAAGTATGAAAGTATTCTGAAATTTATTTGCTAATCTATCGTATATCTTAAGTGTTGGTGATTCTCTCATATCATCTGTATTTTCTTTAAATGGAGCTCCAATGAGAATTATATTACTGAGATTTTTGTCTTTTAAACTTCGAAGTAAATAGTCTGCAAACCAATCCATATGTAATTCATTTGATTCAATAATTTTTGAAATTAATGGCGATTGATAGTCATTTTGAAGGAAATTAGATACTTCTTTGACATCCTTTGGAAAGCATGAGCCACCCCATCCAGGTGATGGCCTAAAATAATGATTTCCTATTCTATTATCTTTACCGATAGCATTTAAGATTTGGTTTGGATTACCACCAAATTCAGATACAAGTTTAAAAGTTTCGTTCACGAATGATAGTCTCATAGCTAAATAAGTATTCGATAAATATTTTATTATTTGTGAACTAATAGAGTCAGTTATTATTTTCTCGCACTCAAAACTTTCATATAGCTTTAAGCATTTATCAAGTGAATTAATATCAGATCCTCCAATAACAATTCTATCTGGATTAAAAAAGTCAAAAAGTGCAGATCCTTCTCTTAAAAATTCGGGATTAAAAATTATTTTTTCGTATTCTAAATTAATTTCTTTACATATATTTTTTATTAATTTACTATTTACAGTCGATTTGATACATATTGTGAATTCATAATTATTAAAATTATTTAATTTAACCAATACATTTTTTAAATATGTTGTGTCTGTTTTGCCAGACTCAAAATCAGTTGGCGTTTGAACACAAACGAAAACCATATCAGTATTTTTGTCAATTGATGATTCATAATCACTATAGAAAAAAATATTTTCAGCAACTTCAGGATTCTTGATGTAATCTTCCAAATCAGGTTCATAAAATGGCATTTGATTATTATTTAATTTTTGTATCAAATCATGATTAAGGTCAACAATGGATACTTTATTGCCAAGCTTTGCAAATCCAACTCCAGTGATAAGGCCTACATAACCTGCACCAATAATTGAGATGTTCATCATATTTATATTACATAAAACTAGTAAATAGATTTAAGTTAAAATTATAAATAGAACATTTATGATATATTTCTTAGCTCATTCTGATTGGATACTTTATAACTCAAGAAAAGAAATATCAGATAATCTGATAAATCAATATGACTACGAAGTCAATGCCATTACCCCAGACGGAGAATTCAAAAATAAATTGGATAAATATTTTTCACAGATTGATTTATGGGAGGTTGATAGATTAAAATTTATTGATTTTAGAGGAATTATAAATTTGCGATCAATACTGAAAAATTTAAATGAAGACGACATACTTCATATTTTTACACTCAAATCAGGATTGTATGCATTATTTGCTACAACATTTTACAAAAAAAAATTTAAGATCATTTTATCAATAACCGGATTGGGTTATCTATTTTCAAAAAATTTATTTAGTAAATTAATTCGTAATATATTACGTTTTTACATGGTATTTTTCTTTAAAAAGAAAATTGATATCTTAATATTTCAAAATGAAATGGATAGAAAAATACTTACAAAGTATGTAAATTACCAAAATAAATCATATTTAATTAGAGGAAGCGGGCTTAAGCTTTCTAACTTTTCTTTGAAAAATATTAATGAGCAAAACTTTGAAGAAATAAAGATTATTATGTGTTGTCGACTACTAAAAGATAAAGGTATAAATGAGTATATAGAACTTGCAAAATCTTTTAAGGATGAAAAGTACAAATTTTTTCTAGCTGGAAGTGTTGATTTGGGTAATCCTGCATCTTATTCAAATGATGAAATAATATTTTTGACACAAGAATCAAATATTGAATACTTAGGATGGATCGATCCGGGTAATGAGTTAAAGAATTATGATATTTCAATTTGCATGTCTTATCATGAAGGATTGCCACGAATAGTTTTGGAATCCCTCTATATAGGATTATATACAATCTCAAATAGCCTTTACGGTTTACAACCTATTTTTGACAAAAATGATAATTTAAAATTAATTGTTAATAATAATCAGAACGATTTTATTGAAGCAATTGAAGATTTTTCAAAAAATGGAAATTTAGAGGAACAAGCTTTAAGGTCTAGAAAAAAAATATCAGAAAATTTTTCTACAGAAAAAATATTAAGTTATTTTGTTGAGGTCTATCAAAATTTATGAATGAGTTTCAATTTCCTGTAGTTTTAGTCATAATATTTTCAATCATTATTTCATTATTAATAAATAAATTTTTGTTAAATTTTAAAAACTTTGTACCTAATGAAAGTCAAAATCAAGAAATTAGACTTTCTAATTTGAAAATTCCTACATTTGGGGGTCTCGCAATGTCTATAGCTTTTTTGATTTCAATTAGGCTACTTGGCAAAGCAGATTTTGATATCTTTCAAATTGCTATTTATGCAGTTTTAATTACATTTATTGGATTTATAGATGACTTATATAACTTAAATTGGAAATTAAAGCTTTTTCTACAATTCATTGCAATTGGCACACCAGTATTTGTCTTAAATATATATTTGAACGTAGAGGGACTTATAAATATTAATTTAAATAATTCATTAAACCTCGTAACAACCATTATTTGGATTTTACTGATTGTGAATTCTTTGAATTTTTTGGACAATATGGATGGTCTAGCTGCAACGACCGCTACGATGATAGCTTTGAGTTTAGTTCTTTTAAGTTATTTAACAGACCAATACAAATTAACAGATATTTCACTCGTTTTAATTGGATCTATGTTGGGATTTTTGTATTTTAATTTACCAAAAGCAAGGCTTTATATGGGTGACTCTGGAAGTCTATTTTTAGGATACTGTTTAGGATTCATAAGCGTCCTTTTTACATGGAATAAAAGCATTGAAAGCTCATGGGTTTTTCAAATTCAACCTGTAATTTTGTTTTTTACAATTCCGTTATTGGATTTCACGACTGTTGTGATCTCAAGATTAAAAGCAGGAAAATCTCCTATGACAGGTGGTACTGATCACATATCACACAGGCTTCTTAAAAAAGGATATTCTGATAAAACAGTACTTTTAATTTTTGTAATTGTATCTTTTTTGATTCTCGGGATAACATTGTGTATTTTGTACCTAAGTGCAACTTTGTCATTCTTATTTTTGTTAATTTATTTTGTATTAGTTTTAACCTCTTTAATATATTTTTTAAAGCTCCCTATTTTAGATTAGCTTTTCAATAGTTTTAATTGCCTCAGGTGTTCCAGCATCAACCCACCATCCCTTAGTAAATTGATAATTTAAAGAATGATTATTTAGATACTTTTCAATCAAACTGGTAATTTCATACTCACCTCTATCAGATTTTTGTATTGATTTTATATATTCAAAACAAAGGTTATCAAAAAGATAAAGGCCTACTGCGATATAGTCTGATTTTGGGTTGGTTGGTTTTTCTTGAATTGATTTTATTTTATTATCAACTATTTCAACAACACCAAATTCTTCAGGATTACTTACTTTTGTTAAAAATATAGATGCATTTGATTTTGAAATATCTAAATCGATTAAAGGATTAAATTCAAAAAAATTATCACCAAGTATATATAAAATTTTCGCGTCCTCTGGAACTAATTTTTCTGCTTGTAAGAGAGCATGAGCTACTCCTAATTGTTCATCCTGTAAAGAATATTCGACATTTAAATCTGGCATATTTTTGCTTAGGTCGTCTTTTATTAATTTGTCATATTTTGGATTTGTGATAATTATAAAATTATCTAGGTTCCATGAAATTAATTGGTAAAGTTGTTTTGTTATCATTGATTGACCATTAATTTCAAGTAACATTTTGGTTTTCTTACTGTTTCTAAAGTTCTGGAGTCTTTTCCCCAATCCACCCGCAGCTACTACTGTATAAATTTTTGACATTATGTTCTTTTATATAACATCCATGATTATAGTTGTTGTTTGGATATGAAAAACCGAAATCTATATTTAGGTATATTTTTAGTCATAATTTCAATCTTTGGAATATTAATTTATAATCTAATACCTAATTTTGAAACCACTGAATTTGATCAAAACGCTATTATCCAAATAAGTGAGGGATCAACAACTACGATAGTTGAGGGCGGTTCTACAACTACAACGATTATTGAAGAATTTAATGAGATTATAGATATTGAACAATCTGAAATTGATTTATTACTACAAAATAATAATACAACAAATATTACTGAGTTTTTTGAAACTTACTTATTGATTGGTTCGGATAGGAGAAGTGAAAACAGTTCAGCATCAAGAGGATTTGTACAAGGACAAAGAGCCGACGTAATCATTTTGGCCTTAATTAATAAAAGCAATGAAGATATTGCTTTAGTTTCTCTGCCGAGAGATTTATTAATCAAAAACCCGTGTACTCAAGAAATTCAAAGAATAAATTCAACATTTCAGAAAAATGAATGTGGTAATTCAGCTGAAAACTTATCAGCTTCGATTTTAAATATAACAGGATTATTAGTAAATCATTTTGCACTATTCACATTTGAAGGTTTTGAAAAGATAATTGACTCACTTGAAGGAGTAGAAATATGTCTAGATAAGGCACAAAGAGAAGGATTTTCATTTGAATTGAGTGCGGGATGCCAGGTAGTTAGTGGAGAAATAGCGCTTAACTGGGTTGTGTCAAGAAATACTGAAGTGATTGTTGGTGAAAAATTAATCGACGAAAACGGTAACGATGCATCAACTTGGGTACCAATGCCAGGTGTAAGTGACTTATACAGAGTAAAAAAACAGCAACAAATAGTGATTTCTCTATTAAATAGACTTGATGAATTTAATTCTTACACAGATTTATATAATCTTATTAAAGCCCTCGAGTTAACTTTTACAATAGATGAAACATTATCAATTCCAAATGCGACTCAGATACTATGGGGATACAGAAATTTTGATTTTTCGAATATAAAGAAATTGACAGTACCTACTGAGCCTTACCGAACAGATGATGGACAAGAGGTTTTGATATTAAGTAGTAATTTTTATAACTTCATTAATTCTCAAGATTTACTTGATTAGTAATTGATTCTTTAACTCCTAAGAGAATCATAAAAAATATAATCGTATCTGGTGAATAAATTAGATCGTTTGTGATGTTGTGAATCAAAAAATATAAAAGTGCAAAAATTAAAATTAACTGATCATCATTCATGAAATTAGATTTATTGAAAACTAAAAAAATTAAAATAATAAAAAATATAAAACCTTGCAAAAAACCATACTCAACAAAAAAAGTAAAATAGCCATTGTGTGCAGTTGTTAACTGACTGAGATATGAAGAGCTAGCAAGTGGAGGTTGTTCGCTAGAAATTTTTCCATTTTTTTGAACTAAAACTCCAGACCTAAGACTCTTATCCCCTAGTTGATTAACATATTCACCATCACTGTTAGTCCAACTAAAAAATAGCCTTCCATCATCAATATCAACTTTCCATGATTGTATTTCACCAGTAAATGCAGAGGTATTTGATATCAAAGTTTGGGTCTCCCAGGGTATTTCGGGAAGAGAAAGCTGAATTATAATCTCAAAATCTTCATTAAAATCAAATTGATTTTCAATTGAAACCCAGTACTTATTTGGCCTAAATAACTTTAATCCTTGTTCTTCGAAAGTAATTTTTGAGTTGTAATTATTTAAAGAGTTAGGTTGGTAAATAAAAAAGTTTTCATTTAAATTATCCTTTTCAAAATTAACCTTTTTACTTTCGCTTTTTGAAATAATTTCGATACTTTTAATGTTTGCATCTAAGAATGTATTACCGAAAGATTGGCCATCTGCATGACCCCCAATTTCTATTAATCCAGTATTTTTGGTAAAACTTATAATTTCTCCTGTATAGTGCGGATATCCTACAATATCCCAATTTATATTATCTGCAGATGTAAAAAATGATATTTTTGATCTTGGCAAAAAATAGTCATATTTATCAAACTTTATCTTAATAAAACCATCAATACTTCTAAATTCACATTCTTCACAAAAACTAACAAGATTCTCTATCGGTAATATAGAATCTCTAATAAATAAATTTTCTACAACTACACTTAATTCACCAACTGCAATGGGTCTATCTTTGCAGGAAAAAAGTTTAGAGGATTCACATTCAATAAATATTGCGTTTGACTTTAAATAACTAAAATGTTCATTTGCCTCACTGTTGTTTTCTAAATCAGAAAACTCATAAGAACTTAAATCATTACCAAGAACTTTTAGTTCAAATGCTAAGCATGCAAATTCTCCACGTGTAATGAGTTTTTTTGAATTATCTACACATTTATTGATTGCATTTTGAACTAAATCTTGATTTGGCAATCTAAAAATATTTAAAAAATTAATTACTGTATCTTCATCAACTCTAAGATATTGACATGTATTTCTATCATCAGAACATTGACCCACTATGAAATATTGCTGAAGAATTTCAAAGCCTCCACCAGATGTACCTATAAAGAAATTAATATCGGTATCTCTATATTCTTCTGGAGTAATTCCCAACTCAACTTTATTTAGTGTTATTTTAAGATTTTCCTCAAGTAAATCTGGATTTACAGATAATAAGTAAGGTTCATATATTTTTTCAACATATTGACCACCACCAACGCCATTTACAAATTCAATATTCGAAATTGCAATACTTGATAACAAAGATCTGTCATTTTCTTTTAAGATAACATCTGATGGGCCAAAGTATAGTAAAGCTAACGAGCTTATGAATATTCCAGAAATGTAGACTATTTTAAATTTTCTATTTTTTATTTTTGAGAGTATATAAATTATAGAAACAATCAATAAAGCTAAATAACTACCCCTCGAATAAGTTATGAAAAATAAAAATAAATTAACAAAAATTAAAATTTGATAAAGGTTTCTTCCAGTACTTTTGTAAAAATAAAAAGATAATATAGACAAGAAACCAAAAATTGTGCCTGCTACATTAGGTCCGGAACCCTGAAATCCTGCTAACCTCCCAGCAAAAAAAATATTGTTAGTATCTGAATAATTCGTAATCCAACCAATTGAATTATTTAAATAAGAAAGATTAAATATAAATGAAATAAGGCTTAATGTAGATACCAAGATGAGTGGTAAAAAAAATAATTCTAAGTCATTTGTAGTTAAACTATAATAAATTTTTTTCACCAGTAAACCGATTAAAAGATAAAGAATAAATCTGAGAGATGTTGGATTAAACCAGTCAAAAATTAGAAATAAAACAAATAAAATAATAAGACCGACCCACAAATAGTCATTTTTTTCTAATTTAAACTTATTGAAATTTGAAAATAAAAGAATCAAAAATAAAAATATAATTGGAACATCTGAATATTCAAGTATATATAACTTACCAATATTGGGTGGAATTATCAGCGAGAGAGCAAAAAGTGCTCCTGAAAATAGTAACGTAATTTTCTTCACCAAGTGGGCCTGGCAGGACTCGAACCTACGACCGACGGATTATGAGTCCGTTGCTCTAACCAACTGAGCTACAGGCCCTAAATATTTAAGATATTACAGATTGAACTTTAAGTGCAATACTCATATCACCAGCAACTTTTAATTTACCAGTCATAAAAGCAGCTTGCGGACTTGATGATCCGTCCATAATTGATTGCATAGTATCAGCATCAGTTGAAATAGTGCATGTAGCTTCTGTATCATCTGATGAAATTTCACCACTGTTTCCATCAATTACAACTACATTTTCGTCTACGACAAACTTTACTGAACCACCCAAAACGCTAAGGTCTTTTCCTTCGGCTCTTTCTTTTACTATTGCTACTAAATCCATTTTTCCTCCGTTCATCTCTAAGTATAGTGAAAATAAAATTGTATAGCTCCGAGGGTGGGACTTGAACCCACAACCAACGGATTAACAGTCCGCTGCTCTGCCAATTGAGCTACCTCGGATAGCAAATTAATAATACTAGGTATTAAATGGTATTCTGATAAATTTCTTTTTTCTTTTTGATGTCTTCTACTTTTTGAAGAAGTTGGAAATTCTTATCCTTTGATTCTTCAAATTCTTGGATTAGTTCATCAATTTTTAGGTTTGCAAAATGTAAATACAATCTTGAAACTGCTTCTAAGTGCTGCTCTTTTGTATAAGAGATATTAAGATAATCTTCTTTTTTTGAATTTTCATTCTTAATGTCATCAACTAATTTTTTAAATTCAGGATTTAACTCTAATAACTGGTCAATTTCTTCATTTGGACTAAATTCATTAGAAATCATTTCTGCAATGATTAAATCTTTAAATATAGATATAGAACTTATAGATTGTTCTGTTACATCTTCTTTTTCGTCTGAAGTTTGAAATTTTAACTCCTTTTTAAGTATGTCTTTTGCCGTGTTTAATTTTGAAGATAGTAAATCTAACGAGACATCAATTTCGAGAGGGCTTAGGTTAGTTGTTATTTTCATAAAATAATTAAAAATACTTTTTTTATCTGATGTACTTTCAATAAATTTATCAATCAAAAATTCAATTATTTCAAGATTATCTTTAAGAATATTGCTAAAGATATCTCCATTTTCTTCATACATTTCTGAAATATCTTTATATTTTTTCGGTAAATTGAGGCAATGTATTTCTAGTTGATTAGAAACTTGATTTTTAATTTCTAGAACTCTTTCAGTTGCCTTTAATCCTGCTTCATCATTATCGAAACAAAGCAAGATTTTATTCGTATAGCGTGAAATAGCTTCAAGCTGCTGAATGGTAAGAGCAGTGCCTGATGGTGAGGCACTATTTGAATAACCTAATTGGTTTAATGATAAAACATCAAAGTAGCCTTCTACTAAAATTACATACCCTTTCTTCTTAACAGAAGATATAAATTCTTTTGTGAAATACAAATTCCTATTTTTTTTATATAAAACTGAATCTGAAGAATTTAAATATTTAGGACCAAAATCTTCAAGAGCCCTTGCACCATAAGCAATAGTTTCAGATCTAAAATTAAGAATTGGAAACATTATTCTATTTCTAAATAAAAAATTATCATTGCTAGAAATAAATCCTAATTTTTTTAAATCAAAATTAGATATTCTATTTTTATCACAAAACTTTTGAAAATCTCCAACATTTGAATCAATAAAAGAAATGTCATATCTTTTTAAATCCTGTTCATTGAATTTTCTAGAAGTAAGATACTCTTTTGCTTTTTTAGATTTCTCCGAATCCATCATTTCTTTAAAGTATTCATCAATGAGATTGATTTTTTTCTGAAAATTTTTAAAATCGTCAGTCTGACTATTTTCGGTATACGCAAGTTTGAATCCATACTTTTCAGCAACTAATTCAACTGCATCTTGAAACTCTAAATTATAAATTTCTTGTACATATTTATATATGTCACCACCCATTTTGCATCCAAAACAATGAAATAAATTTTCGACATCTGTAAAGCTCATGCTTGCAGTTTTCTCACCATGAAAAGGGCACAATGCCATCCCTTTTGTTCCTCTAAGTTTTCCGGTTGTAGTGGATAAAACAAAGTCGCTAATTTTTGATCTTTTTTTTAAATCTTCGATTGATTGCTTTGATATACTCATTATATTTTTAAGAAATAATCGAGAAGGTCCTCTATTTTTATTCTTTCCTGATCCATTGAATCTCTATTTCTTATCGTGACTGATGAATCTTCCAAAGAATCAAAATCTATAGTCACACAATAAGGAGTCCCAATTTCATCTTGTCTTCTGTACCTCTTTCCTATTGATTGAGTTAGATCAACTTCTGTTCTGTAAAATTTCTGCAAAATTTGTTGTATATCGTTTGAAACTTTAATTAATTCTTCTTTTTTACTCAATGGTAAAATCCCAATTTGAACAGGTGCGATTTCAAAATTAAATCTAAATAGTGTCCTAGTAGCATCATTAATTACTTCTTCATCGTACGTTGAACACAATAAAGCAAAGAGTGTTCTTGTTAATCCCCCTGCAGGTTCAATTACAACTGGTGCTATTTTCTCATTTGTTTCTGAATCAAAATATGATAAATCTTTTCCGCTATTGCTTTCGTGAGAACTTAAATCAAAATTTCCTCGATTTGCAATGCCTTCAAGCTCACCCCATCCCCAAGGATAATCAAATTCAATGTCCACAGTTCTAGATGCATAATGGGCTAATTCATTTTCTTCATGTTCTCTCAACCTAAGTTTCTCTTCTGGTATGCCTATCCCCTTATACCACTCCATTCTTTTATTTACCCAAAAATCAAACCATTCATTTTCATCTTCTTTTTTACAAAAATATTCAATTTCCATTTGTTCAAATTCTCTAGTTCTGAATATAAACTGACCAGGAGTAATTTCATTTCTGAATGATTTTCCAATATTAGCAATTCCAAATGGAAGCTTTGCTCTCATTGTTCTTTGAACATTCTCAAAGTTAACAAAAATACCTTGCGCTGTTTCTGGTCGTAAATACACTAATGAGTTTTCATTCTGTACTGGGCCTATGTTTGTTTCAAACATTAAGTTAAATTGACGCGGCTCTGTTAAATCCTCTTTATTCAGATTTTCTGGTACTTGGTCAGCTCTAAATCTTTCACCTGTAGGTTTATGATCTACCATAGGATCTGTAAATTCTTTTAAATGGCCAGATGCTTTCCATACATCAGTACTTTGAATAATAGCTGTATCAATAGGGAATATTGATATTTTGCTGTCTTGATTTATATCTTTCCACCAGATTTGAGAAATATTGTTTTTAAGCAAAGCACCCAATGGACCATAATCATAAGAGCTCCTTAATCCACCATATATTGATGAAGCATTAAAAACAAAACCTCTCGCATTTGCTATTTTTACAATTTTATCGAATAAATTATCAATTTTTTCCATAAGTTCTATTCCTTGAATTAAATTCTAGTAAGACATCATCTAATATGTCTGCATTTATATCAGGCCAAAGGTCTTCAATAAATAACAACTCAGTATAAGTAATTTGGTATAGTAAAAAATTGCTTATTCTGCTCTCCCCTGCTGTTCTTAATAAAAGATCAGGAAATGGAATTTCTGGATACTGAAAGTAGTTAATAAAGCTATTCTTTATATCTTTTAAAGTAAGTTCTTTATTTAGATTTAAATTATGTAGATTTAATACTGCATTATGTATTTCATCATGTGACCCATAATTAAATGCAAAATTTAAATTTAACTTGGTATTTTTTTGAGTTAAATTTTCTGTCTCTTTCATTAATTTTTTATTCTCATCAGGTATCTTTTCATCAGTTAAGTCTCCTAAAAATCTAAATCGAACACCCTTTTGATTGAATTCATCTCTTCTCCTGGTTAAAATATCACGATTAAAAAACATCAAATATTTAACTTCATCATCAGAACGAAGCCAATTTTCAGTAGAAAAAGCATACACCGTGAGCCATTGAATATCATTTTTGATTGCCCAATCTATTGTTTTTGATAAAGAGTGTTCACCAGCGGCATGTCCAGCAGTTCTGTCGAGTCCTCTATCAAGTGCCCACCTACCGTTACCATCCATAATGATTGCTAAATGGTTAAGATTATTATTCATTCCAAACCTTTTTTAGAATTGTATTTTCAATATTACTCAGCTTTTTGGGATCATTATGAGAATATCCAATTAAATGCAGCAATCCATGAACAAGTACTAGTTGATATTCTTCAATTAATGTTTTTGTGAACTTTTTTGCATGTTTTTTTATTAGTTTTCTATTCAAAAATAAATCCCCAAGAATTTCATGTTTGTTTTTATCTAATTTATGGATACTTGCCAAGTCTTTGTAAAGAGGGATAGTCAATACATCTGTAGGGTAATCTTTTTGAAAATAGTGTTCATTCAGCTGCTTTGAGTAATCATCTGAAACCGAATGAATATGTAATAAAAAATTCTCTGAAATTGAAAACTTTTTCAAAAAAACTTTTCTTACATCTTCAAAAGCATCTTTTTCGTTTTCAAAAAAATAACCGTTAAAATGAAATTTCAATATTTTTATTCTTCTTCTGTTATTTCCGGATATAAAACTCTTTGGTGATAAAGACCTTCCAAACTTTCTTGAAAGGAATTTTTAATTATATTTAACTCTTTGAATGTAATTGGTGCATTATTTAGTTGCCCATCTGCAATTTTCTCTTCAAATATTTCATTAATTACATTTGCTATTTTTTCCTCATCAGCATCTTCATTCATAAAAATAGCTCTACAAGCTGCTTCTAAAGAATCGGCCATCATTAATATTGCGGACTCTTTGGATGTAGGTTTATTACCTAAATGCCTAAATTCATCTTTCGAAACGTTTTTGTTTATAGATTTTTCTTTTTCATAAAAGAATCTGATTACTCCATCTCCATGGTGTTCGAGAATTCCTTTATAAACAGTTTCAGGTATTTTAAATCTTTTAGCTAACTTGACACCCTCTGTAACATGAGCCTTTAATATATTTGCAGACTCCATAGGCAAGAGTCCATCGTGTGGGTTTGAAGAACCAATTTGGTTTTCAACAAACATCGTAGGATTAACTGTTTTTCCAAGATCGTGATAATAAGCCATAGCTCTAGCTAGTTGACTGTTAGCACCAATTTTATTTGCTGCTCTATCGGCAAGAGTTCCCACAACCAATGAATGGTTAAAAGTTCCAATAGCATTGTCCTCTAGATAACGTAATGCTGGGTGATTTCTATCAGCCAGTTCTGATAATTTAAAGCTTGAGGTTAATCTAAACATACTTTCTATATAAGAAGTTAGAGAAAAAGCTGCAAGGTTGGCAATTAATGCACTTAAGAAAGAAAAGATTAAAATCTGTGTTAAATTACCATCATCTCTTAAAAAGAAGTAAACCCCAAAAGCAAGTAATGGTTGGGTTAGAGAAATATAAATAATTCTTTCTCTAAGTAAAGACCTATCTGTGTCTTCTGATAAGAATACCGCCGGGATAATTGTGCCTAATGCACCTAAAGCTACTAATCCAATGTTTCCACCACCTGCAAGCGCTAAAAGTGAGCTAGATAAAGATAAAATTAAAGTAGCACGAAGATTCAAAAGTATAACTGAGATAACTCCAACGAATGAAACTGGTAAGGCATACTGAATGAAATCTAGATCTGACAAGTTTGAATAATATGAAACCCCTCTAAGAAATATCGAAGATACAAGTATTAAAGTAAGCATTAATAATAATTCATTATCATTTTTCCAAATTGAATCTCTTAATCTCCATAAAAGAACATACAAAACAAGGAATACAGAGAAGATTATTGGAATGGCTGATGTTTGAACTGTTCTTGATTCACCAGAGAGGTAACCAAACTCATCTAAAGCTTTATACAAAACCTCATCTATAATTTCACCTTCATTTACGATAATTTCATCTTTAAAAAACTGAACAGTAACTACTTCTACTGCATCAGAGACTTTGTTTTTTTGTTCATTCCATAGTTCATCTTCAAGTTTTTGATTAGCTATTAGGTTTTCTGCTATGATTTCTCCCACCATAGACCTTACTCTTGCCTCAGGAACTAAAACGTACAATTCACTCGGTAAATTTAAATTAGGTGGAGTTTGAACAATTGTTTGTCTTATTTGATTCAGATTTTCATTATTGATACCATTTATTAAAAGTATGTCAGCTTGACTTTTAGCCTCAAATTCTATTTGGGTTAAAAAATTTGAAGAATTTAAATTATCAAAGTTTGAGATTTCAACTAAAACTTCAACTGCAGAAGTAGATATTGTGGAGAATAATAATGAAGACTGTACTTTTTCAATTTGTTCAACTTTACTCAATTCTTGTGTTTCAACAATAGATTGAGGATTCTCAGGATTACTTTCATTGTCAGTAACTAATACTTCCTCTATTCTCGCCTTGATAATTGTGAGAAACATCTCTGTAATACCATCAATTACCGAAACATTTATTTTGGTATCAATTGAGTAAACAGGTGCGACATTATTTCTTGCATCCTCTTTTAATTTTTGAGTTTCTTGTTCATCTACTACAGATAAAAATCTAGGAGCTGAAAAAGATGCTGGTGATACATCTCCTACTTCAATTTTTATTACTTGATTTTCAGGAAAGATTGAAAAAGAGATAAACCAAACAGCTGAAGAAAACAAAATGATATAAAATATTTTTCTAAAGTGAGTTATATAAATGTTCATCATCGATCGGGAAATACTTCTAAAATTTTTGATACTATTTTATTTCTTACAATATCAGAATTTTTAAATTCTACTACTGATATTTCTTCGATATTAGATAAGGATTTTCTGGTTTTTTTCAAGCCAGAAAAGTCTTTATTATTGAGATCGATTTGGGTTTCATCACCAGTAATTATCATTTTTGAATCTTCACCTAATCTTGTTAAAAACATTTTTATTTGACTTACGGTTGCATTCTGTGCTTCATCTAAAATTATGCATGCATTGTTTAATGTTCTTCCCCTCATATATGCCAAAGGAACAATTTCAATATTTCTCTTATCAATTAAATATTGCAAAGTTTCATTGCCAAAAAAATACTCTAATGAATCGAATAACGGTACTAAATAAGGATCAATTTTCTGGGATAAATCACCAGGAAGATATCCAAGTCTTTCACCAGCTTCTACTGCTGGTCTAGTAAGAACTATTTTTTTAATATTTTCGTCGTTGTACATCTTAACCGCACTTGCAACTGCTAAAAAAGTTTTACCTGTACCAGCTGGGCCAATTCCAAAAGTAATAGTTGAATTATCAATTGTTTCAATATATTTAAATTGTGAAACATTTTTGACCTTAATTGATTTTGAACCAATGATTGATATATTATTTGTTGAAGAAATATTGCTTATTTCTTTTGATTCTATATTAGACATTAGTTTCAAATCTTCAATATCAATAATTTCTCCACGATCAGCAATTGACAGCATTTCATCTAAAATTTTCATAACATCTGTTGTTTGGGCATTGTCGCCGGTTATATACACAACGTTACCTTTGACATTAATTTTTATTTTTTTAAATTTATCCTTTAAATATTTCAAATTTTGATCATTTACACCAAAAATATTTACAAGCTCTTTATCTATTGGGATAATTTTTTCAATACTCATTAAATATTTTTTAGTTTTTCTCCACCTATTAAATGAAGATGTATATGGAATACTGTCTGCATAGCATCTGAATTAGTGTTAAAAAGTAATCTATATCCAGAGTCATCAATATTATATTTTTTAGCTAAATCTTTTGCTACTAATATCATTTTTCCAAGTAAGTTTTGATCCTCCATTGAAGTATCATTAATTGTCTCAATCTTTCTCTTTGGAATTATTAATATGTGGACTTTTGCAACTGGATTAATATCATTAATGGCAAATATTTCCTCATCTTCATATATAAACTCCGAATCAAGTTCCCCGGATAATATCAATTCAAATACTGATTTTTCTAGCATATATAATTACATTGTTAATGATACAGCAGTTATTGCAGCAGTTTCAGATCTCAGACTAAATTCTGAAATATTTATTTTGCGCTGAAATTTCGATAGTTCATCATTTGTCCAGCCGCCTTCAGGACCGATTGCAAAATTATTTAATTTTTCACGATTTTTATTAAGCTTTTCTCCACTGATGTCAAGACATGTGCGAAAAATAGAAAAATTTAAATTATCAGGAAAAAATAGACTTGGTAAGTAAGCTGAACCTGACTGTTCTAGTGCAGAAATTGCCCAATCTGAGATTTTTGATTTATTGTAATTAGTATTTTGAGCATTTTCAGTCATACCAATATGAATCTCATTGACATTTAATTCCGTCAGCTTTTCGATTAAAAATCTAAATCTATTTCTTTCTCTTAAATATGGAACAAAAATTTTTAAACTGTTCTGTCTTTCATATATTCTTGAATTATTTATTTTTACAAAATTGTTTGCAAATTTTCCATAAAAGACAAGTCCTTTTCCATTCGATATGTTTATTTTATCTTCATCTCTTATTCTTAAAACATTTTTTAAATGATGCAATTTATTTCCAGAAATTTCAATACTTTTGTTTTCAGATTTTATATTTTCAATATAAATAGTTGGGATAAACATTATTGTTTCAAAAAATCTCTAAAAGCTTCTTTTGGAACATTTACTTTTCCAATTTGTCTCATTTTTTTCTTGCCTTCTTTTTGCTTTTCAAGAAGCTTCCTTTTTCTGGTTACATCTCCACCGTATAGTTTTGCTGTAACATCTTTTCTTAGAGCTTTAATTGTTTCTCTGGCTATAATTCTAGAGCCAATAGCTGCCTGAATAGGAATATCGAATTGTTGACGTGGAATAAGTTCAGATAGCTTTTTAACTCTATTCCTACCAACATATTCCGCATTTTCTTTTGCAAGAATAGAACTGAATGAGTCAACTATTTGTCCGTTTACCAATATATCAAGCTTTACCAGATTTCCTTTTTGAAAATCTAAAATTTCATAATCTAATGATGCAAATCCTTGGGATATAGATTTTAAAGTATCATAAAATCCACTTACAAGTTCTAGCAACGGAAGCTTATACCTAACCTTAACCATTGATGTACTTAAATAATTTAAATCTTCTTGAGTCCCTCTTTTATCACTTAATAATTGCATTATTGAACCTAAGTACTCTTTTGGAAACAATAGGTTCACTTCACAGTATTTTTCCATAATATGCTTAATATCGGTAAATTTTTCAATTTCACTTGGATTACGAATAATAATCTCCGCATCATTATTTCTAACAATTTTAAATTCAACAGAAGGAGGTGTCACAATTAAAGAAAGATCAAATTCTCTTTCAAGTCTCTCTATAACAATTTCCAAATGTAACAAACCTAAAAATCCACATCTAAATCCAAAGCCAAATGCAGATGATGTTTCAGGTTCATAATAAAAACTTGCATCATTGAGAACATACTTGTCTAATGAATCCCTAAGTTTTGTATAATCATCTGAGTCAGATGGAAATACACTTGAAAAGACGGTTGGTTGGGGCTCCTTATAACCAGAAACAATAATTGGACTTTCATCATCATCAGAAACCAATGTATCGCCAACCCTTATCTGAGATAATTCTTTTGCTCCTGTAATAATATATCCAACTTCTCCTGTTTTTAAATTATTTGATGGTACGAAATCTAAATCAAAATATCCCATCTCTGACGGTTCAAATGTATAATTTGAATTTACAAGTTTCAGTTTTTGATTGGACTTAATATCATCACCAAAAACACGAACAGATGCAACTACGCCTCTATAAGAATCAAAAAAGGAATCGAAGATTAATGCATTAACGCCATCAATTTTCTTTTCAGGAGGACTGATTAAATTAGGAAGTTGAAGTAATAAATCTTCCACTCCTTCTCCAGTTTTTGCAGAAATTTTAAATATCTCGTGTTCTCGTGATCCAATTAAATTAAAAATTTGTTTTTTTGCATTTTCGATATCTGCATCAATCGAGTCTATTTTATTTAAAACTGGAATAATTTCCAGACCTGCTTCAATTGCAGCATAAGAGTGGGCAAATGTTTGTGCTTGAATACCCTGGGTTGCATCAACTAAAAGAATAGCGCCATCACAAGCAATTAGTGCTCTGGAAACTTCATAGGAAAAATCTACATGACCTGGAGTGTCAATAAGATTCAAAGTTAAATCGTCAAATTGTAATCTTATTGGTTGAGATTTTATTGTAATTCCTTTTTCTCTTTCTAAATCCATACTGTCAAGTATTTGATCTACATGTTCTCCAGGCTTTATTAGTCCGGACATCTCAATTAGGCGATCAGCTAAAGTAGATTTACCATGGTCTACATGTGCAATAATCGAAATATTTCTGAGATTTTTATTATGTAACATATTTTCTAAGTTAATATCTTATATACCGAAAGGTTTTACATGGCAAATATTAAATCACAAAAAAAGAGAATTCGCCAAGATGCGAAAAAAAATTTTCGCAATAAATCACTAAAGAGTCAACTGAAAACAACTTTAAAATTACTGGAAAGTGATGATGTTTCTGCTGAAGTAAGAACTCAGGCTTTAAAATCACTTGATGTTGCTTATTCTAAAGGAGTAATTTCTAAAAATTTTAGAGATAGAAACAAGTCTAGAATTTCAAGCCTGTAATTTTTGCTTCATAGCAATGACAAATCTTTTAGAATTTTCTTGATTGTAAGTAGATTCAACTAATTTTTTTTCCATTTTATATATATATTTGATTGAGTCGTCAATCATGTCCACACTCGTTTTATTCAAAAGAATTTGTGCTTTTTTATATTTATAATCATCTTTTTCATTTAAAACTTCTAAAACATTTTTTGTGTCAGTCGATGTTAAAAGTTTTAATCTTAAAATTTCTTTCGTAAAAAAATTCAAAAACATTCTGAAATTTGATTCCTTCTCTGTGAAAAAAGATATCAGATTTTTATCTATTTTTTTTCTAATATCAAAAATTGTATTAGAAAGGTCCCATGGAAAATATTCAATAGTACTGTTTGAATAATGAACAACTTGTACTGATTTAATATGCTGAAATTTTGTTAAATTAGACTTTTTAACTTGAAATATATATTTAGAGTCAAAATCATAATTTATTTGCTCTAAGTTTTTATATGTTAAGAACTCATCTACAACAAATTTGTATAAATCATCTGAAAACAAACTCACATTATTGTCACTATTGATTTCGTGAAATTTAATCTTTTCATATTTTAATCCATCAATATCGAGATCATCTAAATTATTAATTAAATTATCTGTAATTACTAAGTATGTCATCAACCAATAAAATTTATTATTTTATCCTCAACAAAAATTACTTTTTTATAATCAGTAATCTGTATATTAAATTCAGAGTTGCAAATATCTTCAGCTTCTTCTTGTGAGGTTCCGGTGTTAATTTCTTTTGTAAATTTTTTCTTTCCATTTATTTGTACAACTAGCTCATATGTTGGATTTCTTAAATTCGATTCTTCATAAGCCGGCCAATCAATAGTTGAGATATCTTTATTTAAATATAAATGATATATTTCGGATGATATATGAGGAGAAAAAGGATATAAAAGATTACACATTGATTCTAGGACAAAATCTTTAGTCTCAATAGAAACAGTTTTGTTTTGATTTAGATATAAAGAAATCGCGTTGTTTGCCTTCATTAAGTCTGAGACACCAGTGTTAAATTCAAATTTTTCTAGATGATTTGTAACACTAAATATTGTCTGATTCATTGTCCTCACAAGACTGTCTTCATTACTAGTTTCGACGTTTTTTAAATCTTTGAGTTTTGTCATATTATCCCAAAATTTGTTTAAAAATCGTTTAGTACCCTCAATTCCTCCATCATTCCACTCTACTCCATCACTTGGCGGTGCCATAAATAGAATATACAATCTCAACGCATCAGCGCCATGAGTTGCAAAATATGCTTCTGGATCTACTACATTACCTTTAGACTTTGACATTTTTGAACCACCAAAATTAATCATTCCTTGACTAAATAAATTATGGAATGGTTCATCCACATTAAGTAAATTTATATCTCTTAAAGCTTTAACAAAAAATCTTGAATACAAAAGGTGCAAAATTGCGTGTTCAACTCCACCAATATATTGATCAATGGGAAGCCAGGAGTTTGCAATATTTTTATCAAATGGAGATTTTTCATTTTTTGAATCAAGAAATCTCAAAAAGTACCAAGATGAATCAACAAAAGTATCCATTGTGTCAGTTTCCCTTTTGCCTTCAGACCCACAATCTGGACAATTAGTATTGACAAAATCTTTACTTTTAGCCAACGGTGAATCTTCAGAATTTTTGTAATCCTCAATTTCAGGCAGTAATACAGGTAAATTTTCAAGACTTTCTGGGACTAGACCACAACGAGTACAATTTATCAACGGAATCGGACACCCCCAGTATCTTTGTCGACTTATAAGCCAATCTCGCAATCTAAAGGTTACTTTTCTTTCTCCAAGATTTTGCTTGGATAAAAATTGAAGTATAGATTCTGAACCCTCAGTATGAGATTGCAAACCGTCATAGTCACCAGAATTAATCAAGATACCATTTTCAATGTATGGTTTTTCCTCAATATTTACAGAGTGGTCTTTATCAATTATCACTTGAATAATTTCAAGATCATACTTTTTAGCAAACTCATAATCTCTTTCATCATGGCCTGGAACAGCCATAATTGCTCCGGTTCCATAATTAATTAAAACGTAATCTGCAACCCACAATGGCACACTTTTGTTGTTGACAGGATTTAATACTTTTAACCCAGTATCAACCCCCGTTTTTTCTTTTGTTATGGACATTCTCTCGAATTCAGACTTTGATTTAGCCTTATCAATATACTTATTGATTTCTTTTGAATTTGATGATATCGATAAAATCTCATTCATCAAATCATGCTCTGGTGAAATGACCGCAAAAGTCATTCCAAACAAAGTATCTGGTCTTGTTGTAAAAACATCAAAATTTAAATCACTTTCATCTATTTTTAAATTAAATTGAACTCCAGATGATTTACCAATCCAATTTTCTTGCATTGATTTTACATTTTCAGGCCAATTACCAATCTTTTCAAGCCCATCTAGCAATTCATCTGAATAGTTAGATATCTTAAAAAACCACTGGTTTAAATTTTTCTTGATTACTTCTGAATCACATCTTTCACAATTACCTTCAACAACCTGCTCATTTGCTAAAACAGTATTACATGATGTGCACCAATTTACAGGAGCATCCTCTTTATAAGCCAGTCCATTGTTGAATAATTGTATAAAAAGATATTGTGTCCATCTGTAATAATTTTTATCATGAGCTGCAACTTCTTTATCCCAATCGTACAAAGATCCTAGGCGTTGAATTTGATCCCTCATATTACTAATTCTTTCTTCAGTAAATTTTTTTGGGTGTATTCCAGTTTGAATTGCTGCATTTTCAGCGGGCAGACCAAATGAATCCCAACCCATTGGTGATAAAACATTAAATCCTTGTTTTTGCTTATATCGAGTAATTACATCTCCAATTGTATAATTTCTAACATGTCCCATATGTAAATCTCCAGAGGGATATGGATACATGCATAAATTATAAAAATTATTTTTATCTAGCGAAACATCACAATTGGCAAGATTATTTTCTTTCCAATGTTCTTGCCATTTTTTTTCAATTTCACTAAAAATGTAATCCATAATTATTAATTATAAGCTTTTTCTGTACTCAAATACATTTGCATTATACTGTACGATTTTTCTATTTTCTTGATAGCAGATTTAACTAACTTGTTTTTTTCTGTTGAATTAAGTTTTAAAACCATTTCAATTTTCTCTAATAGTTCCTTGTTGTCATCGAATAAGAAACCATTTTCTTCATTATCTACTATTGAATTCATTGGAGTAACATCTCTTGTTATACATATAACACCATGGGCCATAGCTTCCAATAAAACTAAACCGAGACCCTCAGAATAAGATGGGAATACGAATATTTCGATTGATTCGAAAAAAGAATATCTATCTTCTACATAACCAAGAAATTTTACATTGTTACTTTTAATTTTATTTTTTAAAGTTTTTACATAATGTTCTGACCCTGTTCCACCTATCAAAAGAGTCAATTCAAAATTACTTAAATTTTCATTTTCTTGAAACCTTGTGTACACATCAATTAAATCTTCGATTCCCTTATTTTTATTCAATTTTCCTAAATATCCCAAAGTTGGATTTGCCAATTTGTTTTTTTGTGAAACTTCTTGAACTTCAACTCCATATGGAATTACAGTTGGTTTTATTGATGAATTTAGTTTTTCTAACCAGTCCTTTATACTTTCTGAAATAACGATTACCTTGCTTGCTTTTTCCCATATTTTAGATTGTTGTTTAATAAATATTTTTCTTAGGAAATCGATTAAGAAGTTTCCTTGCAAATAAGTCCCATATTTTCCATGAATAGTAACAATTCTTTTACCTTTATTTTTTAAAAATAAATTTGATAAATATGCCAGTAAATCACTTCTAGGTGAATGCGTATGAATAATATCAAACCTTTTTTTCTTAAAATAACTTATAGCTTTATATATTGAAATTGGATTAATGCCCTGCAACTTTTTTGGTCCCTTAAATCTATTTAATTTTAAGTTAAGGGATTTAAATTCATTCTCTAAGCTCACAAAATTGTGAAGATCTTTTCCCAGTAAAAGGAGTGATACATCATGTCCTTTTTCAATCTGAAGCTTAACTAGGGAATAAAGATGTGACTCTGCACCTCCCCTAGATAAATCATTAATAACATGACAGATTTTCATACATCAAACCTTGGGGTAATCCATGTTGATTTATACGGAAAAACTTTATTTTTATTGAAGTTTTGTGCCGTTAGAGGTGTAAAATTTACTAATGATTTTTCAGTATTGTCATCATTTCTGATTGGTAAAATAATTGTATCTTCTAAAAGCTTCTTTTTGAATGAATATAATTCATTAATATCTGAAATATTTTCGGAATAATATTTCGTTTTATTTAATGATATAAAGTACTTACTATTATTTGAGACGGAAAAACCCTTTTCCTTAGAAATTTTTTGAAGAAAAATATCATCACTTATTAAAAGTTCAGAATTATATGACTCAATTTTTATATCATTAATATCAACAAATACAACTTCAAAAAGATCTTCTATTGAATTTTCTATTATATATTGAAACCTATGGTGTCCATCAAGAATAAATATTTCGTCATTAATCATTAATTGGTCATCAAAAGTTTTGATATTAACACCAAAAACAAATACAGAGTTTTTAATAATTGTGTCAGTTATGTGATTTTCTTTGATAGTTTCCTCATGTGGAAAAATTATCTCACGATTTTTAAATATATTAAATTTTGCCATATATGCATTTAATTTGGGTTCACTCAGTAATATTTTTGTAATATTATCTACAATCATTCATTCCTCAATTACTTGAAATAAACTTCTCAAGAAAAATCAAAAAATCTGATATCATTTCATCAGTTACACTGTTGTAATTACTAACTCTGATACCTCCAACGCTTCTATGTCCACTTAATCCTAAAAATTTATTTTCGTAACTTTTTTCTAAAAATATTTTGGTCTTCTTTTTGTCTTTAAAATCAAAAACGATATTAGAGGTACTTCTAAATTCTTTAGGAGCTAGAGGGGTTAAATCGTCTAAATTATTATCCAAAAAATTGTAAATTTTATTTGCTCTGTTGATGTTGTTTCGTTCAAATTCCTCCAAGCCACCATTTCTTTCGATCCATTCCAAAACTTTTAACATTACATAAATTGAAAATGTAGGGGGTGTATTAAATGTTGAGTTTTTATCAATGTGATTATTTATATTCATATAACTTGGTAAATCTTCTTTTTGGATGAAATCTTTATCGAAAATACAAATTGTAACACCAGGTATACCCAAATTTTTTTGAGCACCAGCAAAAATGTAAGAAATATTGTTCCATTCAAATTCATATGAACATATGTCTGAAGACATATCAATAATCAGTTTTTTATCTTTGAAATTGTTGAATTTTTTAATTTGTATTCCTTGAATTGTTTCATTTGAGGTAATGTACAAATATTTTTTATTTGATTGTCTAACTTCATCAACAATATTTTCATAACTCTGATTTGTTAGTGCAATACTCGGAATATCCCTATTGAAGTTTATTTGAAAATCATGATGAGTTTTTTTTCCCCAAGTTCCTGATAATAGAAAGAGAATATCATCTTTTAATGTCGGTTTGTTTTCGGCAATAAAAGTGTTCTGAAATGTTGCACCGCCCTGTAAAAAAATAATCTCAAAATTATTTGGGATATTTAAAATTTTATGGAGGTTTTTTTTTGACTCATTTAGTATATTTTCAAAGACCTCTCCCCTGTGAGATAGTTCTAAAACAGATTGGCCAAGGTTTCTAAAATCTATTACATCATTAGAAATTTCATTCAATATTTCTTTTGGAATTTTTGAAGGACCTGCAGCAAAATTTTTAACTTTCATTTAATTCCATTGTAAACATGAGACTTAAGTACAAACCAAAAACAGGTAGCAAATCTTCCATGGACCCCAAACCAATCGAAATTAAGATAAGTAAAACCTTAAATCCATGAGAATAGTTTTTTTGAAAAGAAAAAATAATTACAACTATATTCAAAATTAGGTAAAACATTCCGATTGAGAAGAAGTTAAAGAGAAAATTATTTTGAATATTAACTATTTCATAAGTCAGAAAATATCTACCTGTACCAAATGAATCAGATAAATATTGTACTTTAAGATATTTAGGAAGTGTTCTGTTTGTAAGGTACATTTTGTGAGATACCTCTTGATCTAAATACTCTGTATAAACTTTATTGATTGATAGGAACCCATAACCGGTATTTTCAAATATTTTATTTGTTGTAAATGAAATGGTATCAATCCTCTCTCTATTTTCATTTAACAAACTCGTTAGATTAGATTCTTGAGAATCTAAATCATTTTTAACGTTGCTAGATTCATCTGTGTCTTTAGGAATATCAAGTTCTACAATTTTTTCAATAGTGCCATGTAAGTCTTCATTAGGACACTCAATATTACTTGGACTAATATCACACTCTTGAATTGGAAGTATAAAAAATAGTAAATATGTAATAAAGAAGATTAAATTTTTTAATTTAAAGTTTTTGAGAAATATATCAACAATGGTGATTGCAAAGATAAGAAGTAATGACAGTTCACTTTTTGTTAACCCAAAAATTATTCCAGATAACAAGTAGAACGAAAGATTATTTTTAGATTTATAGTGCAATACAATGAAACTAGGAAATAATAAGGACACTAAAAAAACAGGTTCTCTAAAAGTTCCAAGCATTCTGTGGCTCCCTGAACTCCAAAAAGTAGTTTGTATATCAAATCCTAAAATTCCTGTGCCTGGTCTGTTTCTAATAGGTTCGGGAATATTGAATATTTGCGCAATAAAAAAGTATATTGACATGATACTAATTAAATAAAATATAATTTTTAAACTTTCTACTATTGCTTCTTTATATCCAAAATTAATAATTACGAAAAATACAAGAATAAAACCTAAGTAACTAAATAACCTTATACCCAAGTAATTTAAATTTACGGAATTGTAAGTCATTGTAAATAAACTGAAAATAGTTGGTAGTAAAGTTACAAAAACGATAACAAAATATAACAGATTAAATTTCATGTTTTCTTTTCTAAAAATTATTAGACAAATTAAAGTGAGCAATAAGTTTCCAACCCATGAAAGTGGTGTATTTAAGACTTGATAAGAATCAAGAAATATTAATAAAATCGCAAATGAAAAAAGTAATTTTAGTAAATTTTGATTTTCAAAGACTTTATTTATCATTACCCTAACTCTAACTATCGACTAATTAAATTTTAATAATTATTTTTGTTATTTTTATATTTTAGATAGACACTAAATTCATAAAGTTTTTGAAATACAGTACTCAAACTAATTGATATTGCAATTCCATTAAAACCAAAATTTGAAATAAAAAATGGTGATGTACTTAGAAAAATTATCAAATTAATAAATCTTCCAATTGTATGTTTATGTATTAAATCATTCATGAAAAGAAAATGTCTTGTCCAGAAAGTCAAGTAATAAGACATAAATCCAAATAATAAAATCATCATAGGTAAAAAAGCATCGGCAAATTCATCTCCAGCGATAATTTCTATGAGGTTACTTCCAAAAAGGTAATAAATGGAAACAATTATCACTGAAGATGGAAGTAATATATTTATAAATAAGTTTCTGAAATTGTAATCACCTTGATTGTTTATTTTATTTAACATCCACGGTGAAAAGGCAACAATTAGAGAATTAATCGGATCTACTAACTTTTTGGCTATTCTATAAATTCCAGCAGAATAATAATCTGCGAAATAACCAATCACAACTACATCAAGATGTGTAGGTATAAGTCCAACTGATTGATCAGTTCTTATTTTATAAAAATTTGATTTTGACATTTTTACATATTCTTTAAAGGTAATTTTTTCAGCTTTGTTAGTGTCCTTTTTAAACAATAAAAGCAAAACTAATACGCTTACAAAAATTTGATGAAAAGTTAGAGCATAAAAGAAACTACTAATATCTGGATTTAACGATACAAATGTTACTACTAATATAAACCTAGTTATATTTGAGGATGATTCAACCAATGAATAAGTTTTCATGTCACCATTGTGTGTAAATACTCCTTTAAAAACCTCTAGGATATTTAGAAATACTCGAGTCACAAAATATAAGATAAGATAATTAAAAATAAAATTGTAATATACAAAAAATATTCCGTAAACAAATATTAAAGATACGATTCCTAGTAAAATTTCAAAATAAATCGCACTATTGAGAAAATTTTTATTTGTAGATTTAAAATTTATTAATACTAAATCTGAATTTCTAGAGCTTAAAATGCGAAAACTTAACCCGACTAATCCCAGATAAACACCTATGTTGCCATATGCCTCAGGTCCAAGATTTGTAGCAACTACTCTTACTTGGATTATTGCTAGAACTGCAATTAAACCTTGAGATAAAAGTAATTCTTTAGTTTCGTTAAGAAACTTTTTCATAATTGTAAGTGGAGCTGAGGGGATTTGAACCCCTGACCCCTTGCATGCCATGCAAGTGCTCTGCCAACTGAGCTACAGCCCCAAATTATAAGATTATCCATATTGATAAATTAATTCACAATCAAAATATATATCTTCAAGATTATAAAATTCTCTTGAATCATTGTTAAAAATATGAATTAAAACTTCTTTAACTTCTATAAGAAGCCAGGTAGAGTCTTTGCCTTCTACATTGATACTTGTTTTGTCTTGAAGAACATCAGTAATTTTTTTTACAACACCATTCATCTGTGTATTTGAATTTGCAGTCGCAATAATTATGTTTTTATGAGCTAAAGAATTGTTGCCTTCGTAAATTATAACTTCTTGAAGTTTTTGTGAATAAATGACATCTAAAAGAGTGTCTAGAAAATAAGATTCTTGTATATTTTGTTTTCTTAAATTTGACACTTATAAATATACTACCATGTAAAAAATAAAGACACTATTCTTAATATCAAGGAGAAATTTGAATAGAATTAAAAATTTTATTAATTTATTGAAGACTATATTCAATAGTCGAATTTTAAGAACAATACTCGGGGCATTAATCTTTTTTGTAGGATTATTTGGATACATTTTTTATATCGCAGAACCTGCAGTTAAAACATTTGGTGATGGTGTCTGGTGGGCTTTAGTTACTGTTACAACTGTAGGATATGGTGATATAACACCACTCACAACTTTGGGAAGATTGGTAGCAGGTGCTTTGATGTTCCTAGGGCTTGGATTAATTGCTACAGTTACTGCTCTTGTTTCAGCTAACTTTATACGTAATTATGTAGATTCTCATACGAACGATGATGTTCTTGCAAAACTTGCAGAATTGGAATTGGAAATAGAAAAACTTAAAGAATTAGAAGAGGATGAACTAGATAAGCTTGATGAGATAGAGTCTGAAATTGATGACCTAAAAAATAGAATTCAATAAAGATTTTTATCTATAATATAATTCAAAACACCCAATGGTAATTCGCCATTTTCGGTATTTCTCTCTTTCAATTCTTTTCGTAAACTTGTAGAGCTTAAATTTAATTTATCACCTAGAATAATTTCATAATCAAAAGGAAAATTTTTGTCTAGTTTTTCAATACTATCTTCACTTCTTAATGCAATCAAAAAATTTGTCAAACTAGGTAATATTTCATAATTTTTCCATGTTTTTATATTCATTGCTGCATCCGATCCAAGAATAAAATATAATTTCTCTTTTGGTTGATTCAATTTTTTTAATGTTTCTGAAGTATATGATGGTTTTTTTTGTGAATTTTCAATATCACTAATTTCGAAAGAATGAGATTCCTTAATTAGAATCTTTGTCATTTCATATCGGTGTATAAAAGAAGTGGCATCTTTCTTTTGCCAAGGATTACCTGATGGAATAAATATTACTTTATCCAAATTAAATTGCTCAATAGATCTTTCAGCAATCTTAATATGAGCTTTGTGAGGTGGGTCAAAAGTTCCACCCAATACTCCAACATTCATTATTTTATTACTTTCTTAAAGTTGATTTTCATAATAAATTTTTTCAGTTGCATAAAATTTCTCACCTCACTGTAGTGTTTGCAAATATTTTGAAATTCCATAAATCTACTATCCCCAGTATTCCAGTATTGCGACCTCTCCGGATTCATCCAATATATATCTTTAAAAGATTTTGAGAGTCTATAAATTGTATTTTTATCAATAGAACGATAGTTATTTCTTGCATCACCAATTACAAGAAGTGAATTGCTGTTTGAATTAAAAACACTTTTGGACGCTAGCAAATCATCGAAAGATTTTTGATAATCAGAATGCCCGTCAACTTTTACATAATCATTCCAGCTATTTAGTATGCTTTTTATATTGTTCACTTTGAGTTTTTGAAGATCTTTAGTAATTTCAGTTAAGCCATCTATAAAAACAAAAGCTTTTACAGACCTAAATCTTTGAACAACTCCAAAAAGTAAAGTTAGTCCAAATAATGAGTAAAGCGCCATAGATCCACTAATATCGCATAGCAAAATAAGTCTCGGTTTTTTTCTTATTTGTGGTTTAAATACGGTTTTATACAGGCTTCCACCACTTTGTAATGATTTTCTGATAGTTTTTCGAAAATTTAGTTTTCCTTTTGAGGAAGAATTAGAGTATCTAATAAATTTATTAGCCAAAATTAATCCAAGCTGTCTTGTTTCTTTAAGTAATTTATTTCTTTCATCGCTGTCTGTAAATAGGAAATCTTTCTCTTGTAGATCTTCTTTCTTACTTAAATCACTTGGCACATAAGCTTCTTTAAATTGATTTCTTAATTCTTGTATTCTTTCTAACAAAGCCAAATCAAGCATTTCTACATATGTTTCTTTATTTTGATTGTTTACAATTGAATCTAAAGCAGAATTAAATTCAATATCAAAGAATGCTATTTCATCAATATAATTTTGAGATTTTTTAATTTGGTTTAGCCAGTAAACATTTGAAACAGGTCTGCTGAAATCTATATCGCCAAAATTGTTTAATAAATCATCAGAAATATTTTTAAAATCAATATTAATTTGACCATCAGTCATTGTGTCAAGTTTATATTCATCTAAGTGAAGAAATTCTTCTTGACCAGTGCTGATTGAATAGCCAAAAAATTCATTAATTAAGTCTCTGAGACGTTCCTTTTCAAGTTTGTTTGTAGGAAGTAAATGGTATAAAAAATTTATTTCAGTATCTTGATTATCTAATTCATTTTTTTTAAGAAAAATGATTAAATCTGACAGCCTGTCAGACGAAAAAAATAGTTCATTCTCTTTGCAAAACTGTGAGAATCTAAGTAACTGATCCGTTTTTAAAATCATTATTCTCTTTTAATTTTTCTTTATAGAGTTTTTGATCGTCTATATCTTTTATAAGGATACCAATGTTGGAATCAAGTTCTCCATGATTGTTCTCATGGTTGTATTTAACCCATTCAACCGTTTCAATCAAGGAAGGTGGTTTATTTAAATTTAGTTTTCTTATAAAAGAACTAAAGAGAGAATATTTTTTGGCTTTTTCCTCTGAAATGCTCTCAACATTGCTGAGTATTACTTTTGTTTCAATTTCAATGGAAGGATAATCAAGGAAAAAGTAAATACATCTCCTTCTGAGTGCCTCTGAAAGATCTCTTGTGGCATTAGAAGTAAGGATTGTAAAATTATTACCTTCACCAGCAACTGTTCCTAACTCAGGTATAGTTACTTGTTTTTCTGCCAATACTTCCAAGAGAAGTGCCTCAAATTCTTCATCTGATCTATCTATCTCATCAACAAGAAATAATGAGTCTGATGTTCTCAATGATTTTAAAATTGGTCTTTCTATTAGATACTCATCAGTAAATAAATCTTTTTCATTTTTGTCATTTTGTATAGATAATAGTTGTTTTTTATAATCCCATTCATAAATTGCTTTATCCTCATCAATACCCTCATGACATTGAAGTCTGATAAGTTCTTTACTTAACATATTTGATAACGACTTAGCAAGATAAGTCTTTCCTGTGCCAGCAGGACCCTCAATTAAAAGAGGTTTATCTAAAAATAATGCAGCATTTACAACATCAACCAATTCTTGGGTTGCAAAATAATTATTTTTCTCGAAATCTTTGATTTGCAATTCTTTATTACTCATTTTCTAATTTGTCCATTTCCTTTAACTACATACTTTTCAGAAGTCAGTGCTTCTAATCCCATAGGTCCTCTTACATGCAATTTTTGAGTACTAATACCTATCTCAGCACCAAACCCAAACATTTCACCATCAGTAAATCTTGTTGAACTATTAACGAACAACACAGAAGAATCAATTGAACTTGTAAATAAGTCAGCAGATTCTGTTGATTCAGTCAAAATTGCTTCAGTATGGCCTGAAGAAAATTCGTTTATATGGCTTATTGCTTCTTCAATATTATTTACTACTTTGATTGCTAGCTTCAAATCATGAAATTCTGTTTCAAAGTGTTCATCAGTTGCAATTGTAAGTGCTGGAAAGTCTTTTTTGATTATTGGATCAACAAATAGCTCTACATCCTTTTGAAGTAGAGAGTTAACAATTTCTTCACCCATTTCTTTATACAACTCTGCGTTAATTAATAATGTCTCTAATGCATTGCAAACCCCTGGTCTTTGAACTTTAGAATTAATAACTATATCAATAATATTGTCTTTTTTTGCATCAGAATGGATATATAAGTGGACGTTGCCATCTCCGTCTAAAATAAATGGTACTTTTGCATTTTCAACTAAAGTCTGAATTAATCCTTTACCACCTCTAGGAACAATTAGATCAATATATTCAGTCATTTGCATAAACTTAATTGTGTCTTCTCTATCTTTACTATCAATAATTTGGATTGCATTTTCATCAACTTGATTTTTCCTCAATGCATTTTGAAGTGTCTGCAGAATTACTTTATTTGAATCAAGACAATAGCTTGACCCTCTAAGAATTACTGCATTCCCCGATTTTAAACATAAGCCTGATACATCACTTGTAACATTTGGTCTTGCTTCATAAATTACCCCAATTACACCAAAGGAAGCTCTAACTTTATTAATTAATAATCCATCATCGGTTGTCCAACTACTTGTAACTTCACCAACAGGATCATTTAAAGGTATAATTTTTTTTAGTCCGTTTGACATACCAACAATTCTTTCTTCGTTTAGAGTGAGTCTGTCAGTAAGTGCAGTTGATAATTTTAAGTCTTTAGAGTTTTCAATGTCTAATAAATTAGCTTTGAGTATATTTTCTTGATTGTTTAACAATTCTTCAGACATATCAAGAAGAATTTTGTTCTTTAATTTGGTATCAAGCCTTGCAATTTGCAATGAAGCTTTTTGTGCTTTGATTCCTATTTCATTTAACATATCTAAAGGTTAATTAAGAAATCTTATTAGTAAAATATTTTTACAAAATAATTAAATCATCTATATGAATTAACACAATATTGTCTGAAATTTCGTTAGAAGCAATTTTGGCGATTCCTTTTGCTACATTTATATCATTTAAAACAACATCAATTCCATCGCCAATATTGAAATCTTCATGTATTTTTACTACCCCATTGCATAAAAGTGATGCATTCTTTTTAATTGCATCAAATGCCCCTACGTCAATTTCTATTTTTGAAGTTGATTGCATTCCGTAAGCTATCCATAATTTTCTGAGTCTAATTTTTTTATCAGATTCAAGTATTAAAGTTCCGACTTGTTTACCTTTTATAGCGTCTACAAAATTTTGTTCAGACCAACTAATTATTTGAGTTTGTATTCCAGAGAAACCTGCAATTTGTGCTGCCATTATCTTTGTTGAAAATCCTCCCTCACCTTCACCATGGTTAGAGATTGGAATTAAATCGTTCAATTGTGATGAGTTAAATTGTATAAATTCAATCATTTTTGCATCTGAATTTTTATCTGGATTGAAGTTATATAAACCTTGTTTGTTGGTTACAAGTATCAACTTAGATGCATTCACAATGATCGAAACAATTGCTGATAATCTATCGTTGTCTCCAAACTTTAATTCCTCAGTTGCAACAACGTCGTTTTCATTAATTACAGGAATTATATTTTGAGCTAAAAGTTCATTCAGTGCCTGAGTAGTATTAACAAATTGTTCTCTATCATCAATAAGGTTTTTAGTAATCAATACTTGAGCAATTTGTAAATCGTTTTCATTAAATACTTTCTTGTATTCATTAATTAATTGAATTTGACCTACTGCTGAAGCAACTTGTAATTTTTTCATTGACTTTGGTCTTGTTTTATAATTTAACTCCATACCACCAAGACTTACTGCACCAGATGTAACAATGACAAAATTGTGAGTGTTTTGATGTTGTTTTATTTTTTCTGCTAGCGAATGAAGAAGTGTTTGACTTAATTTACCTTCATTAATTAAAGATGTAGTTCCAATCTTTATTACAATTGTTTTTTTATTTTTTATATTCAAATTCCAGGTTTCCTAACATAATTGTATCTCCATCAATAACTCCGAGTTCTTCAAGTTTATTTGGCAGATATGAATTTTCATATCTGTAAAATATTTCATTAATTACTTCATCTTTGTTTCCGGATAACCCAATTATAGATTCAACAAATCTTCCGGTACATATATATTTTCCATGATCTTGATTAATTATTAGATCATCTTTCTGCAAGGTAATCTTTTGAAAGTCTCCGTAAAGCCTCCTCTTGTCAGGTTGAAAAATTTCAACTATATTTTGAATTAACATTTCAATATTTAAACCAGTTTGAGCTGAAATATTTATAGAGTCATTAATGCTTATTTCAGATTTATCTAACTTATTTATTACTTTAATTGTTGGGATTTTAGAAAAATTTTGGTCATATTCAATTATCTCTTTTTCTAACAAATTAACTTGATCCCCTAAACTATAGCTTTGATTCAATGGGTCTAATAAATAAACGATTAGTTTTGTATTTCTAATGTGTCTAAGAATTCTCTCTCCCATGCCAACGCCATCTGAAGCACCTTTTATCAGGCCAGGTAGATCACATATTTTTAATTTCAAATCTGAATTATTTAATATACCCAAATTAGGAGATGTTGTCGTAAATTCATAATCTGCAATTTGAGCCTTTGAATTTGTTAATTTAGTTATCAGGGTACTTTTTCCTGCATTGGGTAAGCCAACAATAACAAGATCTGAATAGATTGAATAAGTTAATTTAATTTCAATTTTATTTCGTTTTTCACCATGTTCGCAAAACTGAGGATTTGGAACTCTTTTTGAAATTAAATCATAATTACCTCTACCTGCTTTTGATCCTTCTAAAACAATGAAAGATGATTTATTTTCATGAAGATCAGCATAAACTTCGTTATCTACTTTTATTTTTGTACCTTTTGGTACCTCAATTATTAAATCCTTGCCCTTTTTACCATTTTGAAAATTTTTATTACCATCAGTTCCATTTTCTGCTTTAAGAGAACTATTAGAGATTATATGTGATAAATCATTCAATTCTTCATTTACAGTGATAATTACACTTCCGCCTTGTCCACCAGATCCTCCAGAAGGAGAGGACTTTGATGATGTTTTTTTAAAACTTACTGAACCCGAGCCGCCAGCTCCAGATTGAACTGATAGTTTAATTTCGTCAACGAACATGTGCTCATTTTGGGATTATATTGACTAATTTACGACCATTTTTAGTAGAAAATTTTACAACACCATCTATCTTTGCAAATAAAGTATCATCTCCGCCTTTGGATACATTTTCACCAGGATGTATTTTTGTTCCTCTTTGACGAACCATTATTGAACCAGCAGAAATTTTTTCACCATCAAAAACTTTAGTTCCAAGTCGTTTTGACTCTGAGTCTCTGCCGTTTCTTGTTGAACCTCCAGCTTTTGTCTTTGACATTACTCCTCCTCACTACCTTCTAAACCTACAATGTTTTTTATTTTAATAATTTTGTTATCTTCCCTATAACCCATTCTTCTTCTGTTGCCAGTTTTGTTTTTATATTGGAAAATATTAATTTTTTTCGACTTTCCTATACCAATATCTTGTATTTCTACTTTAAATTTTTTTAGCTCTTTGTTGTCTGAAACCAGTTCTCCTTTTTTGGGACTCACTAATATTGGAATTAGTGTTGTCTCTGAAAAGCTGGATGAAACAACTAGTTCATCTCCGATGGAAACTTTTTCTTGAGAAGCACCAATTTTAACTACTGCGTATTTACTCATAACTCAATTACTCTACTATAGCTTCTGTATCAAGCAAATCTTCATCTATAGTTTTGTTAGAAAAAATATCACTGATAATTAGTCCCCTACCATTACATTTTTCACACTCATTGGAAAAGCTTTCAATTAGTCCAGCAGCTACATTTTTTCTAGTCATTTCCACTAATCCCAATCTAGATATTTCAAAAACTTGTGTCCTAGTTTTATCCTTTGCCAATTCATATTTAAATTTGTTGAGGAGATTTTGCTGTTTTTTTTGAGATTCCATATCTATAAAATCAATTACTATAATTCCACCAATGTCGCGCAATCTTAATTGTCTGGCAATTTCCTCTGCTGCTTCTAAATTATTCTCATAAACTGTCTCTTCAAGGCTATTTTTTCCAACAAATTTTCCAGTGTTAACATCAATAACTGTTAGTGCCTCTGTTCTATCGATTATTAAATGTCCACCTGATGGCAACCATACCTTTCTATCTAATGCTTTTTTTATTTGATCTTCAATATGGTATCTTTCAAACAAGCCAAGTTGATCATCATAAAAGTCAACAATATCTAGAATTTCGGGTGAAGTTTCTTTTACATATTCTTTGACCTCATCATGTTGGGACTTTTTATCAATAAGTACTTTTTTAAAAGTTGAATTTAGATGTTCACGAATGACTTTTGTTGAAACATCGGGTTCTTTATGAATTATTTTTGGTGCATCTCCACTTTGATAATTGCTAATTATTTTCCACTCATCGACTAATTTTTCAATATCTACTTTGAGCGATTCTTCACTGACACCTTCAGCAGCAGTACGAACAATAACTCCAAAATTGTTTGGCTTAATTTTTCTTATAATTTTATCTAATCTTTCTCTTTCGTTGTCAGCAAGCCTCCTGGAAATACCTTTTGTTTTTGAATTTGGAATTAAAACTAAATATCTACCTGGTAATGAAATTTGTCCAGTTAGCCTTGCACCTTTTTCTCCCATTGCGTCCTTTACTACCTGCACTAAGATTTCTTGATCTGTTTTTAAAAGATTTTCAATTTTGGAGTTTTTTGTAGAACCCTCTATATCTGCAACATACAAAACACCATTTTTATCTTCACCAAATGAAACGAATGCAGCTTCCATGCCAGGTAACACATTTTTAACTTTCCCAAGATAAATATTTCCGACTTTTGATTTTCCGATATTGTCTGAGGAATAATATTGAACTAAAGTTGGACCTTCTAGAATTGCAACTTTGGATACTCCTTGTGATGAGCTAATCAACATCTGTTTTTTTTCAACTGATGGCACCGGTAAAGGTGTTTCTCTAAACCATGTTGGATTTTTTGGCTTTCTAGATTGATTCCTACGAGAGCTCTGGGATGTCGTACCAGATTTGATTTTTACTTTTTGACCGTTAAACCACTTAGTTGTTGTATCGTTTAAATTATCACTTTTTCTTACTATTTTTGATTTCTTGAAAATACCAAACATTAAAACCTCCGTGAAGACAAATACTATTAAAAACTTTCATAATATGAACATTAGTGTGCTTGTGAAATTAAATAACCTGGTTATTTTCAATAAAAATTCTATTTATTATTCCAAAAATGGATGAGACTGCAATAATCGAAGAGCCTCCTAAGCTAAGAAGTGGAAATGGGTCACCTGTTAAAGGAATTAAACCAACAACAGTTGCAATATTTATTAAAATTTGCAGGTATAGCAAAATCATGAACCCAGCTAAAAGAAATTTTTCAAATTGTGAGTCTGTTGTAATAATTAATGAATAAATTCTAAATCCAAAAAATACCCAAAAAAATAGTAAAGCCACACAACCAATAAAACCAAAACTTTTGGCAAATGATGAAAATATAAAATCAGTAGTTTGTACAGGAACAAAAATAGAAATGTTTTCTGTATTAGATACACTGTCCCCTAAAAAACCGCCCAATGATATTTGTAATCTACTTTGTCTTTGCGAGAAATCTTGTATTTCTGCTGAATAAAAATCTGTAATCCTTTGAACTTGAAATGCACTTACTAGATCAAATTCTAAAAGTATAAAAAATGAAATGAATATGGTAATTAAAAATGCAAATAATGTCTTCATTTTGACATCTGATATAAAATACATTCCCAATACAACTGAAAGTAAAATGATGGTTGTTCCAAGATCAGGTTGAGAATAAATTAATAAAATATTAGAAAATATCAAAGCTATCGAAAATAAATTATTTCTTTTTTGAGAAATTATTGAAGCAAGAAATATTACAAATGCAATTTTAGTAAACTCAGATGGCTGAAAATCAAAAATACCTAAATCATATCTTCTTCTTGCTCCCAGTGATTCCTCTGTAAACAAAACTCCAATCAATAAGATTGTTGAAGAAACCATCAAAACATAACTTAGTCCAAAAATATTACTTATTGAAACATATGTGAATAAAAAAAATACTATAAGACCTATAAGTGTGAATGTAATTTGTCTAACAAGCACATTTTGTATGTCTAACCCAATCTCATTCGTAATATTAAATAATGTAAACCAAGAAATTACACAAAAAATCAAATACTGAGAAATTACATAAATATTTGTTCCTTCGGGACCTAAAATTGTAATTCTTCTATTAATCATTCTGTTATTTCTCCAAATTCTACAGGAGTCAAACTTTCTTCCAATAGATACTGAATTATTCTTCTTGAGACTGGTGCGGCAACGGCACTTCCTGAACCTCCTTCTTCAACAACTGTTACAATTAAATATTCAGGATTAGAAATAGAGTCAACACCAACAAACCAAGAGGTGTTATTTAAATCACCTGCATTTTGTGCAGTACCTGTTTTTCCACCAATATCGTAAGTCAAATCTCCCATTACTTGAAAAGACCTATAAGCAGTACCACCAGGATTTGTAACTAAATTTAAGTCATCTAATAAAAAATTTACAAATTCAGAACTTATATTTAAATTTTCTTCATTTAAATCTGAATTTTCATAATAAAGATAAGGGTTTGATTTAATTCCTGTCATAAGTGTTCTGTAAGCATTGGATACTTGTATGGGTGTTGTAGTTATAGCACCTTGTCCTATGATGAGATTCATCAAATCTCCACCTAGCCATCCTTCTGGTCTAACTAATTCTGGTTTAGAAATCTTCCAATCCTCAAACAACTGCCTATCAGGTATTACACCCTCTCTTTCGAATGGTAGGTCTATGTTGGACATTGAACTAAAGCCAAGTTTTTTTGAGTATTCTTGTAGCATTGCTTCAGAATCAGTATTTCCAAATGTTCTCCAGATTTTTAAAGCTATGTCCCAAAAATAAACATTACATGATTGTTTCAATGCTTCACTTAAATTTACTTTTCCATGGCCTTCTGGTTTCCAGTCTTGATAGACTTGCTTAGATCCGTCATCAAAACCAAAAGAAAGACTACCTTCGCAATTTACATATTGACCAGAATTTGAGGCATCCTCAGGAAAAATACCTTCATTTACTGCAAGCCAATAAGCAACAACTTTGAAAACTGATCCAGGAGGATAAAGTCCTTGGATAGCAAAATTATTAAAAGCTTGATTACGATTAAGTTTTTTGAATTCAAATTCTGAAATTCCTGATACAAATTGATTTGGATCAAAATCAGGAAGGGAGACCATTGCTGTTATCTCCCCAGTATCAATTTTTTGTACAACTACAGCTCCTCTTTCAATTAAATTAATTGTTTCAAAAGATTTGTTGGCAAGAACAATTCCTTGTTGAAGAGATTCTTTAACTACCTCCTGTGCATTAACATCAATAGTAATTTGAATATCTTGACCAGGAATAGCAGGGGTAATGTCAATAATTTCTCCATTTTGTAGTGTAATTTCAGAAGGTTTACCGCTTAAAATATTTTCATAATATCTTTCAAGTCCGTTTTTACCAACAATTTTATTTCCAAAAGCATTGGAATACTCAATAAGTTCCTCTTGATTAGGTTTCCCAACATAACCAATAACATGGGAAAATAATTCTTTATAAATATAAAGCCTTTTTGGTTGGTTAAATATCTCAAAAGCCTCATAGTCTTGAATTTTTATACGTAAGTCTGTTTGATAATCATTTAAATTGACTATTTCAACAAAAAGTTCATTTGAATTAAAAAAATTGTCTATTTCTGTATTAGTTAACTCATTAAAGTTGAATGAAATAAATTGTTTATATACTGTTTTATTTTCTTCGTTTATTTTCTTAAGATTTAGAAATAAATATGGCTCAAGATAAGATTGAGCTAATTTATTTCCATTTATATCAATTATTTCACCGCGAGGAGCGGGTATGTAGTAGGTCTCAAAATTTTGATTTACGATATCCTGTGTGTTTTCATCGGTGTTAATTATTTGTAAAATAAAAAGTTCTCGAAATATCAAAGATAAAAAAATAGCAAAAATAATGAAAATAATATTTAATCTAAATTTGCTAAACACGATTACCTAGAGTTCTTTGATAAAAAAAATAAATCAAATAGTTAATTAGGAGTGATGAAATGAAAAAACTAACAAAATCTGTTTCTAATAAATTAATCGTATTGTAAATTAGAAATCCAAAAGTGAAAGATAAAAACTCTTGGTAACTAACAGATTGAACTCTTTTTTGTATATAGTTAGAAACAATTGCAACAATAAGAAATAATATTGAATAAACTCCTAAATAATTCTCACTTAGAAAAATATCGTATGATAGACCAGAAATTACCAACGGAATAATATTATTATTACTGAAGCTCTTAACTGAAATATAGTATATAAGTAGAAAAAAAGGGCTAATAACCATCCAATCTATACCAGTTAAAAAATTAATCAGTGTTTCAAAAAATAGTACAGCCACAAAGTAAATTGATCTCAGAATATTACGAAAAAATGTCATTTAAACTTTGGTATAAATAGCTTTGTATTAAAAGTAAAATTTTCTAAAATTTCAACTACTGCATTTATTTGATTATTTTGATATTCAAAATTTATTAATCTTGTATCCACAACAGGAAACTTTCCAGAATGATTGAATGAAATATCAGTATAGAGAAAATCAATATCGTTCTTGAAATTATCCAACAAAATAGAAGATATTATCATCTCAGATCCATTTGAAGTAATTAAATATGTATTGTTGTATTTATCCATTACCTCCAAGTTAAAATCGGAGGAGTATGGAGACTCTAAAATCGAGTAAGAGTAGAAAACTTCCCTAAGATATCCAACTACAAAACCTTTTTCATTAATAACTAAATCGCCTACTTTTAGCTGTTGATTAGTTCCACCATAAATTAGATATTCAAGATTTAAATTTTTTGTAATGAAACCACTGGCTAAAAGTTCAAAATTTTGAATATTAGGTACTGTTGAAATCAACTCATAAGACTCAATTTGAAGTTGTAACTCTCGATTCTCGATTTCAAGACTACGTAAATCTTGAATTTCTTGTTCCAATCTAATGTTCTCGCTTATCAATTGTGCCCTTTGCTCAAATAAGGTATTAAATCTTTGAAGGATGGTAAAGTCACTGTTTTCTATTTCAATTTCAAAATTTACTGAATTTGGAAAATAACTAGACAATTCTTTATTAGAAAAGTAATCGATGAGAATCAACAAACTACTCAATAAAATAAAAAGAATGTATAGGACATAACTTCTTTTTGGTAAAGCTTCTGTTTTTAGCATGTTTTAATTAGGTCTTGGTGATAATTTTAATATAGATTTAAAATCTTGAAACCTCTCAAGACAAATGCCTGATCCGATAACAACAGAGCTTAAAGGGTCTTCAGATGTATTAATTGGAATACCTAATTCCTCAGCAATCTTTTTATCTATTTGTTTCAATAAAGATCCGCCACCGGTAATCCATGCTCCATCTTTGTCAATATCTGATACTAATGCTGGTGGTGTCTGAGAAAGTGAAATTCTAATCGCCTCAACTATATTATTAACAACTGGTGCCAGAGCATTTCTAACGTCACTAGCTTCAAGAAGTACCTGTTTGGGGATTCCTTTTACAATATCTCTACCCGTAACAGTTACTTGGGGCTCTCTTTCGTATTGATAAGCCGACCCAACAGCGTGCTTAATACTTTCAGCTATGCCTGAATCAACCAATATTTGATGCTCAGCACGTAGCCAATCGATTAAAACCTCTGTCATATCTTCTCCACCTACTCTTACCGAGTTTGCATTTACAATATCTCCCATTGAAATAACAGCAATTTCGGTAGTACCTCCTCCAATGTCAATAATCATATTTCCATATGGCTCGAAAATATTTAGACCACTTCCAATAGCAGCTGCCATTGGTTCTTCTATGGTAAAAACTTCTGATGCTCCCGTGGCGTGAGCAGCGGTCTCAATGGATCTCTGTTCTACACTTGTAACACCATTAGGTACACAAATTACAATTCTTGGTGAAGAATATGATCTTCCAATTGCCTTTGTAAGTAAAGTTTTAACAAGTTCTTCTGCCATTTCTATTTCAGAGATGACTCCGTCTCTTAATGGCTTAATTAATTCAATTGAGTCCGGAACACGTCCAACTAATTTTTTTGCCTCTTTACCAATCGTTAAAATGGATTGGTCATCTTTATTAACTGCCAATAAGGTCGGTTCATCAACAACTACACCTACTCCTTTTACGTAAATTAATGTATTTGCAGTTCCCAAGTCAATGGCAATATCATTGCCACCAAATAAAGTTCTTCTTAAATTTAAACCCGCCATGTATACCTAGATTAATCTATTAACTATGCATTTAAAATAAATTTATTACGAAAAGAATAAATTTAGTTCTCTAGCAGCACTTTTATCAGAATCTGACCCGTGAACAACATTTTTATCGAGCTCGGTTGCAAAATCTCCTCTGATTGAACCTGGAGTTGCATCTGAAGGATTGGTAGCACCCATAAGAGTTCTAATCTGTGATACTACATTTTCTCCTTCTACTTGCATAGCTATAACAGGACCACTCGTTATAAAACTTACAAGATCACTAAAAAATGGTTTATCCTTATGTTCACTATAATGTTCCTCAGCTAAGTCTTTGGTAATTGTCATCATTTTAATTTTTGTTATTTGGAAACCTTTTTCTTCAACTCGAGATATTATTTCACCAATGAGATTTCGTTTTACACCATCTGGCTTAATCATAAAAAACGTTTTCATTTTATGTTCCTTTTTTTATACTCTCCAATTAAATATAAACTACCTAACAATATAGAAGGATTTTTATTTTTATTAAATTGCTCTAATGATGAAATTTTATAATTTTTACCATGTTTATCTAATAAACATCCGATTTCTTTTGTAATCTCTTGATCAAAAAAAGTGTCATCTTCTATTAAATGAAGATTATATTTTGTTTTCTCAATGATCAGATTAATAATGTTATTTATATCTTTTCCTTTTTTAAATCCAAGAAATAAATCAGTATTTAAATGTCCATATTTGTTTTCATAATTACGCAAAAGTATTTCTACTCCTTCACGATTGTGTGCGCCATCAATTATTTTTACAGGAGAATCGTTTACAATTTCAAACCTGCCTTTTACCTCTTGGATTTTTATATTTGTTAAATCTGCATATTTTATGTCTTGGATTAGCGAATCTACAACCATTAAAGATAGGTAATAATTTAAATCTTTAAATATTAAGTTAGAGATTAAAATATTTTTACTATTTAAATAATCACTTAAATAAATGGACTGTGAGTAATTTGAATATTCAGATTTAATAATCTCGATGTATTCTTCATTCAAAACGCTAACAAACAGAGTTTTTATGTTATTGGACACATTGATTTTTTGATTCAATATATCAGTTATTTTAGTTCCCAATATATCGGTGTGATCCAGTCCAATTGAAGTTAAAACGACAGTTCTACTCTGAATTACAGAAGTTGTATCGTATTTACCTCCAATACCTGCTTCACAGATAAAATAATCAAAATCATTGTGTAAAAATGCTTTAGCTGCAATTAAAAATGTTGATTCAAAATAGCCTAAAGTAATATTATTTTCCAACTCAAAGTTTTCTAAGTGCTGAATGTATTGATTGAAATTTATATCTTTATTGGCAGTTATTCTTTCCTTATAGTCAAATAAATGAGGAGAAGTAAATGCAATGTATGATTTATCTAATCCTTTTAATAACATGGCTATGTTAATTGCAGTCGAAGATTTACCATTTGTACCAACAATAGAAATTGTCTTGTCAGAAAGAATTGATAATTCAGTTTCCGAAAAAAAACTACTTAAGTAATTTAAATTTTTATTACCACGACTATTTACTTTTGCTTCTAGATAGTTTTTAAAATTAGTCAATTATCAAGTGAAGATAGTGTTTGTTGAATAGTTTCTATTTCAGATGAAAGTTTTTCAATATTTGCTCTCTCTTCTTCAATTAACTCTTCTTTTGCATTTTTTACAAACTTATCGTTCCCTAGACGATTTTGTGAAACATCTAGTGATTTTTTTAATTTTTCAATTTTTTGACTCAGTCTTTTCATCTCACTTTGAATATCTATATACTTGTTAGCTGATATTTCAAAAACTACCTTACCTGATTGAAACGTTAAGATTTTATCTTTTGATTTTCTTTCAGCATCAACTTCTAACACATTGATTTTTGCAATACTTTCCAGTTGATTGTTATACCATTCCGGATAATTACTTTGCTTAACCACATCTAATACAAGATTATTTTTTAAATTATAATTTGATTTAAAGTTTCTGATTTGATTAATAATTGACTTTAAATCATCAAATTCACCATTATCAGAAAATTTTATTTCAAAATTAGAAGGCCATGAACTATCAATAATTAATTCCTCATTAAATGTAGACCATATCTCTTCAGTTAAATGTGGCATTGCGGGGTTTAATATTTTTATTGAGCTAAGAAAAACATTCAATAGGACTTTCTGTGTTTCATCTTTATAATTTTCGTTATCAACTAAATTTTTTGAAAATTCGAAATACCAGTCAAATAAATCAGACCAGAGAAAATTGTAAAGCAACTTATAAGCATCTGAAATTTTATATTCATTAAAGAGCTTATTAAATTCTTCCAAACAACTGTTAAATTCATTTAATATCCAACGATTTTCATTTAACTCAACTTTAGTTAAATTTCTATTTTCAAGACCTTCTGTATAAATATGAACAAATTTTGCTGCATTCCAGATCTTATTTCCAAATTTTTTAGCAGCTTGTGTCCATTCTTCATCAAATGGCACATCTTGGCCAGGGTTAGCTTTTTCAATTAACGAAAACCTTAGTGCGTCTGCTCCATGTTTCTCAGATAATTCCAAAGGATCAAGTGTGTTGCCAAGGCTTTTGGACATTTTTCTTCCTTTCGAATCCCTAACAAGTCCGTGAATTAAAATATCACCAAAAGGGATATCATTCATTGAGTAGATGCCCATCATTATCATTCGCGCTACCCAAAAGAAAATAATATCAAAACCAGTAACAAGAAGTGTGGTGGGATAGTAAGTTGATAAATCCTCTGTTTCTTCAGGCCAACCAAGAGTACTAAAAGGCCACAAGGCTGATGAAAACCAAGTATCAAGAACATCTTCATCTTGTATAAGTTGAATGTCGTTGCTTAATTTGTATTTATTACGAACGTCATCTTCACTTAAGCCCACATATACATTTTTTTTAGAATCGTACCATGCCGGAATTCTGTGACCCCACCATTGTTGCCTTGAAACACACCAGTCTTGGATATTGTACATCCATTCAAAATAAGTTTTTTCCCAATTTTTGGGAATGAATTTAACTTCATCTTCTTCAACTACACGAATCGCATCTTTTGCAAGTTTTTCTGTTTTTACAAACCATTGATCAGAAAGCATTGGTTCTAAAATAGTTTTTGACCTATCCCCTTTTGGAATTTGTATTTCGTGATCTTCAACTTTTTCAAGAAGACCTTCTTTTTCCAAAATTTGAATTATTTTTTCTCTTGCTTTAAATCTTTCTAAGCCTCTAAGGTATTCAGGAACAAAATCATCATTTACAATTTTTCCATCAAAATCAAGGCATTGTATGGACTGAAGATCGTGCCTTTTGCCAATTTCATAATCGTTAAAATCATGTGCTGGAGTTATTTTTACACATCCTGATCCAAAATCTTTATCAACATATTCATCAGCAATTATTTTTACATCTCTATTCACAACAGGAATTTGAATAGTCTTACCAATTAAATGTTTATATCTTTCGTCAGTCGGATTAACTGCTACTGCACTATCCCCTAACAAAGTTTCAGGTCGTGTTGTTGCAATTGACAAAAACTCTTCACCAACTTTGTACTTAATTGTCCACAATTTTCCTGATTGCGTCTCTGAGGATACTTCAAGATCAGATACAGCAGACTTTAACTTTGTATCCCAATTAACCATCCTGGTTCCTTTGTAAATTAAATCATTCTCGTATAAAGAAACAAAAACTTCTAAAACAGCTCTAGATAATCCTTCATCCATAGTGAATCTTTCTCTTGACCAATCACAACTCATTCCTAATGATTTCATTTGATTTGTGATATTGTCACCCGACTTTTCTTTCCATTCCCATACTTTTGATAAAAAATTATCTCTTCCTAAATCATGTTTTGTCACTCCAGATTCCTCGAGATCTTTTTCTACTAAAAGCTGGGTAATAATTCCTGCATGGTCTGTACCAGGAAGCCAAAGAGTCTGAAAACCGTTCATTCTTTTAACCCTTGTTATCACATCAATTATTGAATGCTCTAATGCATGACCCATATGAAGTGAACCAGTCACATTCGGAGGAGGTATTACAATTGAAAACTTTTTATCAGATTCAATAGGTTGAAACTTTTTACCTTGTTCCCACTTTTCTTGCCATTTTGACTCTATTGACAATGGATCATAGGTTTCATTTTGCATAAGTATATTTTATGCTGTTTTGTCGTCTTTTGACTCCTTTAGAACCATTTTTGGAGCAATATCATCAAGTACATTTTCTTTATCGATGATTATTTTGGTAATATCTTTCCTTGAAGGTGACTCATACATTTGCTCTAGAAGAATTTTTTCTAGTATTGATCTTAAACCTCTTGCGCCTGTTTTTCTTGTTAATGCTAGATCAGCCATAGCTTCCAATGAATCGTCAGTGAAAACTAAATCAATATCATCTAGTTGAAACATTTTTACAAATTGCTTTGTAATTGCATTCTTTGGTTTAGTCAAAATTTCAATTAATGCATCTTTGTCTAATTCATTTACACTCGTTGCTATTGGTAATCTACCTATGAATTCTGGAATCAGTCCATACTTTATTAAATCTTTTGGCTCAACAAATTTGAATAACTCTTCCTTCTTATAATCTTTAACATCATTAATTGTTGTGTTAAATCCAATAGTATTTTCTCCTAGTCGTTTACTAATAATTTGATCAAGACCATCAAAGGCCCCACCCACAATAAATAGAACATTAGTTGTATCAATTTGTAAATATTCTTGTTGGGGGTGCTTTCTTCCTCCTTGTGGTGGTACTTGTGCAGTAGTGCCTTCAAGAATTTTTAGTAAAGCTTGTTGGACACCTTCTCCAGAAACATCTCTAGTTATAGATGGGTTGTCAGATTTTCTTGTAATCTTATCAATTTCATCAATGTAAATTATTCCTTTTTCTGCACGCTGAATGTCATAATCAGCAGCTTGTATCAATGTGAGTAAAATATTTTCAACATCTTCACCAACATATCCAGCCTCAGTAAGGGTTGTTGCATCTGCTATCGCAAAGGGTACGTTCAGAGTTTTTGCTAATGTCTGCGCAAGGAGAGTTTTTCCACTCCCTGTTGGTCCAAGTAAAAGTACATTAGATTTTTGAATTTCTAAGTCACTATCAACAGCGTCACCTTTGTATATTCGTTTATAATGGTTGTAAACAGCTACAGAGAGTGTTTTCTTGGCTTCCTCTTGACCTATGATAAATTCATTTAAAGACTGATTTATTTCTTTTGGTAAAGGCAAATACTCTTCAGGTACAGAATCAAGCTTATCTACTTTTTCTTCTTCAATGATTTCAACACAAAGCTCAATACACTCATCACAGATATAAACCCCAGGTCCAGCGATGAGTTTTATTACTTGTTTCTGAGATTTACCACAAAAACTACATTTTAATGCTTGAGATGAGTCTTTATTTGCCATTTTTAACTACCCTGTTGTTTTTAGTTATTTTTCGGCTAACTCCCTTTGAATTAGCACCTCATCTACTATACCGTATTCTTTTGCTTCTTGCGCGGTCATCCAAAAATCTCTGTCTGTATCTTCAGCTACTTTTTCAACATCTTGACCAGTAAAATCGGCTAATAAACCATTTAACTGAGTTCTCATGGATACGATTAAATCAAAGTTTCGTTCCATATCAGCAACTGTACCCTCCATACCACCTGAAGGTTGATGTAACATTATTCTTGCATTTGGAAGGCTGTATCTTTTGCCTTCAGTACCGCCAGCCAAAATAACGGAAGCTGCAGAAGCTGCTAAGCCCATACAAACTGTTGAAATGTCAGGCTTAATATACTTCATTGTGTCATAAATTGTAAACAAAGAGGTAATTGAGCCTCCTGGGGAATTGATATACATAAATATATCTTTATCTGGGTCCTCAGACTCTAGATGTAATAACTGAGCCATGATCGAGTTTGCAACACCATCATCAATTGGTGTTCCTAAAAATATAATTCTGTCTTTTAAAAGTCTTGAATATATATCAAAAGCTCTTTCACCCCTATTAGTATTTTCAATTACTGTGGGGATAACATAATTTGAAGGTATATCTTTCATATTATTCTTCCTCTCCTAAATCCTCTTCTTGATTGTACACATCTTGTAGGTATACTTTTTCACCATTTTTATCAACTGATACACCTTGCTGCAAAATATGTAACATTGCCTTATTTCTTAGGGATTCTGCTTGGAGATTTAATTTACGACTTGCTGCATCTACTTCGCTTTCATCAAGATTAGAAACATGTTCATCTATTAAGTTAGTTTCTTTTTCATCAAGTTTTAATTCTTGATCTTCGACAACTTTATCTAGAATTACAACCATAGACAGATTTCGAGTTGCTTGATTTTTTAAATCTTCTTGAAGTGTTTCCTCTGTTAGGCCAGTAATTTGTAAATAGTCTTCAATCTTTATATTGTTTTGTTGAAGTTCATTCATAAAATTTTGCAAAATACTATCCATTTCTGCAATTACTAATTGTTCAGGAAGTTCTAATTTCGATTCTTCTATTAATTTTGAAGTTAACAAACCTTGATATTGATTGGCTATTTGTCTTTTTTTTACATTCTCAATATTTTTATATAATTCTTCATTCATCTCTTTAACAGTGTCAAACTCAGTTACTGATGAAACCCAATCATCTGTGAGTTCTGGCATAATTTTTTCTTTAATCTCTTTAACTAGTACAGATATTTCTATATTACTTTTTGCTAAAGCTGGAATATCATCATTAAATTTGATAATAGCCCCACTAGATACACCCTCTAGTTTTGAATCTAGAGATGGAGTAAGTAATGCACTGCCCAATTCATAAAGATAATCTTGATAATTAAAATCTTTTAACTCGTTACCATTCTCTGATCCAGAAATATTAAGTAATAAATAATCTGATTCTTTTGCCGGTCGTTCAACCTTTTGCACTTCGCCAAATTGTAGCTTTATTCTATCGATTTGCTCATTTATTTCTTCTTCAGTAGGCTCAATCGATTCAACCTCAACTGTTTGATCTAACTTAGGAAGCTTTGAAAGTTTTGGCCACAGTGTAATAAGAACTTCAATTTTAAATGATTTTTTTTCTTTCTTTAAATCTTTTATTACCGGTCTTACAGCAGGACTGATTTCTTCTTTGTTCAAAATCTCAAAAATTTGTTCTGGCAAATATATGTCTATAGCTTCTTCCAAAACGTAATCTTCACCAACTTCTCTTATTACAATATTTTTTGGAATTTTACCTGGTCTAAACCCTTTTACTTTTAAAGATTTGCTAATTTTTGAAATTGCCTCATCTTTTTTTTCTTCTAAATCATCAAAATCTACATTAATTTCAATAGACGACTCAAATTCACTAATTTTTTTTACTTTATATTTCATTTATCTCCTATAAATTGAGGGTGACCGACGGGATTCGAACCCGCGACCTCCTGGACCACAACCAGGCGCTCTAACCAACTGAGCTACGATCACCACGGCGCTCTCGGTAGGACTCGAACCTACAACCTACAGATTAGAAGTCTGTTGCTCTATCCATTTGAGCTACGAGAGCTCTGCCAGAGCGGGTGAAGGGAATCGAACCCTCATAGCCAGCTTGGAAGGCTGGAGCTTTGCCATTAAGCTACACCCGCTAGGATGTCGGGCTGGTGAGATTCGAACTCACGACCTCTTGGTCCCAAACCAAGCGCTCTAGCCAAGCTGAGCCACAGCCCGCAACTTAATTATTTTTCTATGTTAACTGATTTTATTAAACAATAAATAGAAAAAATTTATACTTAACTATCATAATCTAAGTTATTCTTTAAAAGGGGTCGCTAGCTCAATTTGGCAGAGCATCGGACTCTTAATCCGCAGGTTCGGGGTTCAAGTCCCCGGCGACCCACGCAACATTTTAGCGGATGTGGCGGAACTGGTAGACGCGCTGGATTTAGGATCCAGTGAGCTTTGCTCGTGGAGGTTCGACTCCTCTCATCCGCACAAAATTAATCAGACTTCGATAATGATCTCAGTTGATGTCGCAGTGGCAAGTAATTTATTATTTTTATCTTTTAATTCGCCACTAACAAAAATTACTTTTCTTCCACTTTTAGTAATATTGCCTGTTGCTACTACTTCACCTGTATCAGCAGTCATAGGACGTAAATAATTGACTTTGAGATCTAATGTCAAAGATATAAAACCTTTATCTAAGTTACATTGTGCTGTAACTCCATTACAAGAATCAAGCAGTGTTGCTGCAAATCCACCATGTACACTTCCGACAGGATTGTAATGATACTCTTGAGGCTTGCAATAAAATGAAACTCTACCATCATCATCGATTTGAATTTTTGTGAATCCCATTAAGGAACCCATAGGAACATCATGCATTTCTAAACTCTGAAAAAATTTTCTTCTTTCAATTTTGTCTAATTTTATTACTTTCTGGGCTAACTCTTTTGGAGAATTCCAATAAAATGTTCTTTCATTCATCGTCAGAATCTGAAGCTCTTATTTGAAGCTCTGAGACAATATCAGCATTTGCTAAAGTTGTCACATCACCTAATTTTCTTTCTTCTGAAATGTCTTTAAGTAATCTTCTCATAATTTTTCCACTTCTCGTTTTTGGCAGATCAGCAGTGATAACTATGCTTTTAGGTTTTGCAATCGGACCAATTTTGTCACTTACATGCTGTCTCAATTCTGCAATCAAATCTTCATTGCCTTCCTCAGTGCCAATTAAAGAAACAAATGCAGCAATTGCTTCACCGGTTATTTCATCACTTCGACCAATAACTGCTGCCTCTGCAACAGTATTATGTGAAACTAACGCACTTTCAACTTCCGCAGTAGATATTCTATGTCCAGATATATTCATTACGTCATCAACACGACCTAAAAGCCAAATGTAACCCTCTTCATCATATTTTGCACCATCACCGGCAAAATATAGACCTTCATGTTGAGACCAATATGTATCAATATACCTTTGATCATCTCCATATACTGTTCGAAGCATTGATGGCCACGGAGATTTGATTGCTAAAAATCCACCTTCTCCTTTGCCCACTTCATTTCCATCATTGTCAATAATTACAGATTCGATACCAGGTAAAGGACCACAGGCAGATCCTGGTTTAGTGCTTGTTATGCCTGGCAAAGGTGAAATCATAATTGAACCTGTTTCTGTCTGCCACCAAGTATCAACAATTGCACAATTTTCTCCACCAATATTTTCGTGGTACCACATCCAGGCTTCAGGATTAATTGGCTCCCCAACAGTACCAAGTATTCTCAATGAACTTAAATCGTGAGCTTGTGGATGCTCAACTCCCCATTTCATAAATGCTCTAATTGCCGTTGGTGCAGTATAAAAAATATTGACTTTATATTTTTCAATTATGCTCCATAATCTTTTTTCATCGGGGGCATTTGGTGCACCTTCGTACATTACACTTGTTGCTTTATTTGCTAAAGGGCCATAAACAATATAACTATGACCTGTTACCCAACCACAATCTGCAGCACACCAATAAATATCATCCTCTTTAACATCAAATACCTCATGGTGAGTAGTTGTAACTCCAGTGAGGTAACCAGCCTGTGTATGGACGATACCCTTAGGTTTAGCTGTTGTTCCTGATGTATATAAAATATATAACAAATCTTCAGCATTCATGACTTCAGGCTCACATTCAGAAGATTGTTTCTCTGTTATTTCGTGATACCAGTGATCCCTACCATCAGCCATATTTATTTCTTGTTCTGTTCGTCTTACAACTATTACATTTTCAACATAGTCTGTTAAATCAAGTGAGCCATCGACATTGTTTTTAAGTGGAACTATATCCCCTCTTCTCCATGCTCCATCAGCTGTAATAACAGTCTTTGCCTTTGCGTCATTAATTCTGTCAGCAAGTGCTTCCGAAGAAAAACCTCCAAACACAACTGAATGAACTGCACCAATTCTTGCACATGCCAACATTGAAACAACAATCTCTGGAGTCATACCTAAATAAATTGCTACCCTATCACCTTTTTGAACTCCAAGTTGTTTTAATGCATTAGATAACTTACAGACTCTTTCATAAAGATCTTGATAAGTTATTTCTTGGGTATCTCCAGGTTCACCTTCCCAATAAAAGGCTACTCTATCTGAATCAGTTTCTAGATGGCGGTCTAAACAGTTATATGATAAATTAAGCTCTCCATCTTTAAACCATTTAAAAAAAGGAGGGTTTGAATCATCTAAAATTTCTGTTGGTTCTTTATACCAAGAGATTCTTTTTAAAGCTTGCTTCTCCCAAAATTCTAAGCGATTTTTATCTGCATCTTCGTGCCATAAAGATGTTGCGTTTGCATTTTCTTTGAGTTCTTTTGAAGGAGGGAATTTTCGTTCTTCTTTAAGTAAATTTTCGATTTTTTCATTCATATTTATATCCCATAAAATAGTATATATATCAAAGAAGTGAAAAATCTACTTAAGAAGTCATAAAATAGTAATTAAAACCATCACACAAAGCATTCCATGAAGCATTGATTATGTTTTCATGAACTCCGATAGTACTCCATTTCTTGTTGGAATCTGTAAATTCAATCAAGACTCTTGTTTTAGCCTCAGTTCCATCTGAAGAATCTATAATTCTAACTTTGTAATCAATAAGCTTAATTTCATTTACTTTTGAATAATCATTTTCTAAAGCAGATTTTAAAGCTTTGCTCAATGCATCAACTGGGCCTACTCCTTCTCCAGTTTTAACATATCTATTTTCATTTACAATAATTTTACAAACTGCTTCTGAAACAACATTTTCAGAATTTCGTCTTTCAGAGAATACCCTAAAGCTTTCAAATTTGAAAAAGTTGGGTTCTATATTCTTGAGTTTGTTCATCAATATAAATAGTGATCCATCAGCTGCTTCAAATTGATATCCCATATGTTCAAGATTTTGCACTTCTTCAATTAATTTTTTGGCATCATCATTATTAAATTCCAAACCAAATTCCTCTGCTTTTGTTAGAACACTAGCTCTACCAGCTAACTCAGATACTGTTGTCCTTGTAAAATTTCCTACTGCGGCTGAATCAATGTGTTCATAAAGTGAGCTATCCTTTGCCATTCCAGATGCATGTAATCCAGCTTTATGTGTAAAAGCTGAGGAACCTACATAAGGATGACGTGAATCAATCGCTACATTTACTAACTCAGCAATATGATTTGCTGTTTGAGTTAATTTGCCTAATGAGCGTTCAGAAATTGTTTGATAGCCTTTTTTTAATGTTAAGTTAGGAATTAAAGTGCATAAATCAGCATTTCCAGTTCTTTCACCATATCCATTAATGGTTCCCTGTACATGATTTACACCTAAATCTACTGCAACCATTGAGTTTGCTACTGCACAACCATTATCATTTTGAAAATGTACGCCAAAGTTTGCTTTTGGATATTTTGAAATTATCTCTGAAATTATCTCATGAACTTCACTTGGAAGTGTTCCACCGTTTGTGTCACAAAATACAAAGCATTCCACTTTTGTAGAAATTACAGCATCTAATATTTTTAAACTTGTTTCTGGATCTTCTTTGTATCCATCAAAAAAATGTTCGGCATCAAAAAATACTTTCTTTTTATTTTGTACTAAGAAGTTAATAGTATCAACTGCCATCTCTATTGCCTCATCTACAGTGGCTTGTATGGCTTTTGTAATATGAAGTTTGGAAGACTTTCCTACTATGCATACATATTCTGTTTCTGCATCAACCAATGCTTGCACTTGTGGATCTTTATCAACACTTAAGGTAAGTTTTCTTGTTGATCCAAAGCTAACCAATTTTGCATTATCAAGATTGAGTTCTAATTTTGCTTTTTTAAAAAACTCTTCTTCTTTTGGAGAAGCACCAGGCCAACCACCTTCAATAAAGGATACTCCTAGATTATCTAGTAATTTTGCAATTTCTAATTTATCTTTTACAGAAGGAGAAATCCCTTCTTGCTGAAAGCCATCTCTTAAAGTTGTATCAAATATATCAATTTTCATAGTTTAAAAAAAAACCCTTGCCATGCAAGGGTAACAACGTTGAAAACGCTGCTCCTAAATAATAATTATAATTTTTTTCATTGAAACAATATTACTTCTTTTTGGCAGATTGTCTAACAAAATAAATTATTAGACCAAAAATAGATATTAAAGCGGCAATTAGTTCTAGAGTAAAGATTGGTTTGGTTCTTGTAACCAATTTGAAAGTTTTTACTGATAGACCATCATTTTCAAAAATTATTGTATTATTAACAATTTCACTAATCTGAGGCTCAGTAATATTACCAGGAACAATAACAGATAGCTGGCCGTCAAAAATTCTTTTAAATCCCTCTAAGTTTTCTTCATCTGTTACAAAAATTTCTGCAAACTTGCCAGTAATTCCAAAATCACGTCCACTATCATCAAATTGAATTTCCTGAATTGGTAACAATAGTAAAGCAGTATTTTCCTCAGATCTTAATTGTTTAAACTGTAATAACAATTCATCTGTATTTTCAAAATCATTTCGGATAAGAATTCCCAAATAATTGCCTTCTTGATAAACGCTGGAGCCAAAGCCATCTGGAAGATTTGACAGTATTGCATCTAGACCTCCAATTGAAGATTGACCTGTCTCAACCGCATACATTTGAGCTTCTTGATCTATCAATACTGCGATGGAGTAACTTCCCGATAAGTCTTCTTCAAAAGAAATTTCCATGTCCCACTTAACCTCACACGCAGAAAATAGAAGAAAAACAAATAAAAATTTTAATAATGTTTTATTTTTCATTTAACAACTCAACCATCTTAATAGTCGCATTTTTTCTATGACTAATCTCAGATTTTTCTTCTAATGTCATTTCAGCAAGTGTTTTGCCATTTACTTCAAATATAGGGTCGTATCCAAAACCATTTTTTCCTCTCGGAGAAGATAAAATTTCTCCATCTAGTTCACCCAATGTGTATAAAAATTCTTTACCGTCAAAAAAACATAAAACTGTTTTAAAAGTTGCTGATCTATTTGAATTATTTTGAAGCAAATCTAATAATTTATGATTATTTTTTTCATCATCTGCATCTTCTCCTGAAAAACGGGCTGAATGGACACCAGGAGCACCATTAAGTGCCTCTACAAAAAGACCTGAATCATCTGCGATTACTGGTAAGTTGTAAAACTTAAAATACTCTAAGGCTTTCTTTTCCGCATTTTCTTTTATAGTTTCTTTATCCTCTATAACATTCAAAACTTTATTAGGAAACACCAAAGAATGTTTACTTAATTTTTTTTGAAATACTGTAGATAGTTCCTTTAACTTATTTTTATTCTGACTGGCTAAGATAATTTGCATTCTTTTTAATTTTGTATCTTAAAAATCTCTTGAACACATTCTTTAGCAATATTAAATAAGCTATCAAGACTGTCTTTTGAAAATGGTTTTCCTTCAGCAGTGCCTTGAATCTCCAAGATTTCAAATTTTTCATCTAGAACAAGGTTCAGGTCAACCTCAGCATTTGAGTCTTTGGCATAATCTAAGTCAGCTACTAACTCTCCACCAACAATACCAACAGAAATTGCTCCGACTTTACATGTAAATGGGTTTTGCACTAATTTGTTTTCATTTACCATCTTTGTAAAAGTATCATTTAAAGCTATCCAAGCTCCGTTAATTGATGCCGTTCTAGTTCCACCATCTGCTTCAAGAACATCACAATCTACAGTAAAGGAATATCCATTAATTATTCCTAAATTACAAACAGCTCTGAGGGAGCGACCTATTAATCTTGAAATTTCCTTAGACCTTCCTCCTTCAAATGATTTTCTAGAAATTCTTTGATCAGAAGAACCTGGCAACATGTTATATTCAGCTGTGAGCCAGCCCTTATCTGAATTTTCAAGCCATCCTGGGACTCTATCTGAAATAGAGACTGTTACTAATACTTTTGTATTTCCTGACTCGTAGAGAACTGATGTATTTTTAGAGTTAATAAAATTCTTGGTTACTTTGATATCTCTCATAAAACTTTTTCTTAAGGTGATAGTCTAGTTATTTCCCATGAATTATCATTTTTAACGTAAATAAAACGATCATGGGTTCTGCTTCTTCTTCCCTGCCAAAATTCCCAGAAGCTTATATTAATGGCATATCCTCCCCAGTTATCAGGTCTTGGTATATCTTTTCCTTCGAATTCCTTTTCTAATTCTTGAATTCTCTCTTCTACTGTTTCTCTTCCTTTTATTTCAGTACTTTGACTGGATGCTATTGCACTCAATTGTGCACCTCTTGGCCTGGAAGCAAAGTAATTGTCTGAAACTTCATTTGAAGTCTTCGAGATAACGCCTTCAAGCCTTATTTGGCGATGGAGTTCAGGCCAAAAGAATAACGCAGAAATATTTGGATTATTATCTATCTCTCTACCCTTACTGCTTTGATAATCGGAGTAAAAAACTAATTTATCATCGACAATATCTTTAAACAGTACATATCGAGATCTTGGTGTTCCTTCTTGAGAAATAGTCGATACTGCCATAGCATTTGCCTCATTTACCTCAGCGTCTATAGCAATTTGAAACCATGTATTGAATTGCTCTAAAGGGTCTTGATTGAGATCTTCCAAATTGAGTGGCTTGTCTTCGTACTCAACTCTTATCTTTTTAACTTTGTCAGAGATGCTATCCATTTATTTAGATTTGATGTAATTTAATGCAGAACCAGCAAAAAACCAGGATATCTGATCTAAAGATAAAGAGTGGTTGGCTTTTATGATTTCATGCTCTCCATTTTCTTTCTCTAGGACAATCTCGATTGGAGTATCTACTTTTATATCGCTAAGACTTTTTATTGTAATTTTGTCGAATTGTTCAATTTTTTCATAATCATTTTTATCATCAAAAACTAAAGGCAAGATACCTTGTTTTTTTAAGTTTGCTTCATGAATTCTTGCAAAACTTTTTACCAGAACTACTTTACATCCTCTAAATCTTGGTTCCATAGCTGCATGCTCTCTTGAAGATCCTTCTCCATAATTTTCATCACCGACCGCAACCCAGTTAACATTCTCAACATGATAATTTTTTGCAATATTTGGTAACGTATCAACTTTTTTTGTTAAAACATTTACTCCATCGCCAGCATTTTCTGCGAAAGCATTGTTCACTCCATTAAATAAGTTTTGAGAAATGTTCTCTAAATGACCTCGAAATTGCAGCCACTTACCGGCAGGTGATATATGGTCAGTTGTACATTTTCCTTCAGCTTTCATTAATACACTCATTGAAATATATTCACTCTCATTTGGTGCTTCAAAAGGAGTTAGTCTTTGTAATCTATTTGATTCAGGGTCAATGACTACTTCTACATCATTACCTGGTTTAGGCTGAATAAATCCTTCTAAGGTGTTTGCAAATCCCTCTAAAGGTAATTCTTCTGCAATAGGAGGAGTAAGTTTTACTTCTTCTCCTGAATCATTAATTAAAGAATCATTTAAAAAGTCAAAATCCAATGAGCCACCTAAAGCTAACCCAATTACTGACTCTGGTGAACCTATAAATGAAAGTGTTTCTTTATTTCCATCGTTCCTTGCAGGAAAATTTCTGTTGTAAGATGAAACAATTGAATTAATTTCACCTTCACCTATATCATCTCTTTTCCACTGGCCAATGCAAGGCCCACAAGCATTTGCTAGTACAGTAGCCCCAATAGATTCTAAATCTTTAAGGTATCCATCTCTCTCAATAGTTGCCCTTGTAACTTCTGAACCTGGAGTAACCATTAGAGGAACTTTTGATTTTAAACCTTTTTTTGCAGCTTCTCTTGCTATATATGCTGCGCGACCTATATCTTCATAAGATGAATTAGTACAAGAACCTATTAAAGCATTGGAAATTTCTACAGGATAATTATTTTTTTCAGCATCATATTTTAAGTCTGTAATTGGGCGAGCTAAATCTGGAGTGTGTGGACCTACTATATGTGGGACTAGTGAATCCAAATCTATCTCAATAACTTGATTAAAATATGATTCTGGATTTTCAATGACTTCCTGATCAGCTGTCAACAATTTCATATTATTTTTAGCTAGCTCTGCAATATCAGATCTTCCCGTAGCAACTAAATATTCTTCACCTTTAGAGTCAAAAGGAAAAATTGAACAAGTTGCACCAATTTCAGCACCCATGTTGGTTATAGTAGCTTTTCCAGTTGTAGATATTGATTTAGTGCCTTCTCCAAAATATTCAACAATTGCATTCGTACCTCCTTTTACAGTAAGTATCTCTGCAACTTTTAAGATAATGTCTTTTGGTGAAGTCCATCCACTTAAAGAACCAGTCAACTTTATTCCGATTAGTTTTGGTATTTTTGTATTAAAAGGCATACCAGCCATCACATCTACAGCATCTGCACCACCGACTCCGATTGCAATCATGCCCAAACCTCCAGCATTTGGAGTATGACTATCTGTTCCAATCATCATTCCCCCAGGAAAAGCATACTGCTCTAAAACTACTTGATGGATAATTCCAGCTCCAGGTCCCCAAAAACCAATATTATATTTCTCCGACGCAGTTCTTAAAAAATCAAATACTTCCTTATGATTCTTATTTGCTACCTTTAAATCGCTATTTGCTCCTTCGTAAGCTTGAATTAAGTGGTCACAATGAACTGTTGTCGGAACTGCAGTGTTTGGAAGCTCTGCCTGCATAAATTGTAATAGAGCCATTTGAGCTGTAGCGTCTTGCATTGCAACTCTGTCAGGTAAGAAATCACCAAAGTCTTCTGCTCTGTTCAAAGACACCTCATTGACATCTCTAGCATGACCGTAAAGAATTTTTTCTGATAAAGTTAGTGAATCAGATTTTCTTAATCTTAGTTTTGCAATATTGTCTTCAAGTGTTTCATACACTTTTTCTACAAGTTCAATATGTGTTTTTGAAAGATCCATTTTTATAAGTATATATTTGTTTACGTCTAAAGATAAAGTTATCTATTTTCTAAACAGGTACTTTTAAACTCACAAAATTCACACCAATCTCCTATGTTATAAGCCGGACTTAAAGCATTAAAAGGGACCCATGAAGCAGATTTAATAGCTAAAGATTCATATTTTTTCTCAGCCTCAACCAATTCACTTTCGGAAAATATTCTCTCTTTAATACTTGAGTCTTCATCTGGCAGATAAATATGTAATATTTTTATTTCATTAACACTTAGTAGTTTTGATGCACCTAAGGCGTAAAGTTGTGCTTCGAGAAAGTCTTCAGGTAATTCAGGCCTAGTTTTAAGTTCAATAATTATTGGAGTGCCATCAGCTCTGCCTACCAAATCTGCACGCCCCATAAATACGCTTGCAACTTTTTTATCAACAACTTCTCCATTTTTAAGACCCCTACCATCAGCAACAATTGTGAACCCTAAATTAAATTCAGACTTTGTAATTGATAAATTGCTATATGGTTTTAACTTTTCGATAAGTTCTCTATATTTACTAAAAAGTTTTTCACGTGTAATTACTTCTTCATTTTCAGATATTTTATTAAATCGCTCGATATCTTCATCGCTAGTGAAATTGTTATTATTAACGAGCATTTCCTGTGAGTATTTATGAAACTTAGTTCCTGATGATTCAGACTCATATTCAATATAGTCTTCTCTTGGAATTCCATACTGAACATTCCAAGCAGCTCGTCTTTCACAGTTTTGTAATTTAACAGTGTTTGTCTTTGAAATTTTTACCTCTCTTATTCGATTAGTGAGCTTATCTATATTTATTAAAGGGAATTGTCCACAACGTGATGCCATATCACATCCCCTACTACACAATTCACCTTGATTGCGGGCTTGCCTGTTGTTTAAAAAGTTTTCTAGGATATCAAAATGTTGATTTATTATTTCATCGGGATTATCAACTAATTCAATTTCTTCTAAATCCTCCCGTTCAATCGAGGCAGTGTAAAAATCTTCATTTTCTGCTTTTAGCTTTGAAATTATAGCTCTATCAAGTAACTCGGGTTCGGGATCAAAAGCAGTTTTTAATTTTATAAATTCTGAAGAACCTTGATCAATAAATTCATATGTAAAGTATGTTGTTAAAGCATATTCTTCACCATTAATTTCTTTATTTATTTCCTTAATAGGAAAGTCATGATTAAATTCAATATCTCTTTTAGGATATATTGTTCTAAATCGTGAAAATAAATCAGATAATATGGCTTTTTGAATTTTGTCATAGAATTGAAAATTATTTTGCTCAGCGATTCTTACAGAAGTCTCTTCAATAGCGTCATTATTCATCCAATCAATAATTGCATTATTTAAATCTTTCCAACGATCTAATTTAGGCTTAGCTAGCTGATTATTCTTCCCATAAGAACTATGGCATTGAGAAATATTAATTAATTTACTTGAGGTAAAAGTATTATCAACATCAGCCATAATCAAATTTTATCAACAAAATGGGTGTGTAATGACCACGCAATGATTTTTTTTTATTATAAAGGATTAAGGTTAAAGTTTGTCGTATGAAATAATTACAAAATGCTTAAAAAATCTCTTTTATTATTTTTAATTTTTATATATTGCGGCAATTCAGAGGCTAGAGAAACGATTTCAAGTGAGCAAAATATCGGTGGAATCAACAATATCTCTTTAGAAACTTCTTCTTTAGATGCCACAACTACTACTGTTTTTTCTTCATCACCTGTTTCATCAGTATTGAAAATAAGTAAAACTAGTGAGACAACTACGACTACAGTTCCTCAAACTACGACAATAGGAGTTACTGTTGCAAACAATGGACAAGGATTCAATGAATATTTTTTAAATGGCACTAGTGTTTTAACTTTAAATGTAACAATAGGCAACAAGTACCGTTTTGATCTTAGTGATACATCCAATGCTGGACACCCATTAAGATTTTCAGAAACACAAAATGGAAGTCAATATACATCAAACGTTACAACAAATGGAGTTGCTGGAACCCCAGGAGCATATATAGAAATTGAAATAACTTCTAATACTCCAAACCAGCTTTATATTTATTGTGAGAACCACTTTGGAATGGGTGGAGATACAAAAATATTAACTCCTTAATATTTAGTTATGTCGTATGGTACCTCATTAAACAACCTGTACAATATATATATATATGGATAAAAGAATATCTAAATCATTCAGGGTCATTTTTTCTAGTTTGTACCCAAATTTCAATGAAGAAGAAGCAAAAAACTCTGAAAAATACTTTAATTTCATCCTTGCAAACTTTCCTGATAGATCAGAAATCACACTACTAAAAATCGTCTTTTTTATCTTTTCTTTTGGGATAAGAAAAGTGTTCATAAAAGATAAAAATATTCCTAAATTTGTACAAAATCTACAAAGCTCGAACTTATCATTACTCAGAAAACTCGGTTCAGGTATGACAGCATTATTTGGATTGAGCACTGCTAGATCTCTTGATGGTGAGGGATCTGTATATAAACATCTTGATTATCCAATCTATAAAAATACAACAATAGAAAAAAAAGATATATCAATTCCAAAAAGTATCGAAGTAGCAGTGATTGGAAGTGGTTCTGGTGGAGGTGTCGCAGCCAATATTCTCAATAAAAAATATGAAGTAGGTATATTTGAAAAAGGAAGTTACGGCAATGGTATGACCAATAATGAAACATTCGGATATCACAACTTCTACGACACAAATGGAATTCAACAAACAAGAGGATATAAAGTTTTACTTTTAGCTGGAATGGGAATTGGTGGTGGCACAAGTGTGAACTGGACAACTTCACTTAGGACTCCAAATCAAATTCTTAATGAATGGGATACTTTAACTGAACAAGATAATTATTTCAATTCCCATGAATTTAAAAATAGTATGGATTATGTGTGTAAAGAATTAAATGTTGATATAAAAAATAATCGAATACCTCAAAAGGAAGCGAAATTGGCTGAGGGGTTAGAGCTTAATAATTTGAGTTATAAGATTATCCCAAGAAATACAAGTAATGATGAATGCACAGAATCTGGTTTCAGCACCTTTGGTCGTTATGACGAAAGCATTAACTCAACCAACAAAATTTGGTTTTCAGAAGAAAGATTTGAACCCAATAATGTGTTTAGTGATACAAATATCACAAGTCTTGATTTATCAAATGGAAGAGCGACCCACATTAATATTGAAAACAATGGTACATTACATAAAGTTGCAGTTGATAAAGTAATTCTTGCAGCAGGTTCCTTAAATACTCCTAAAATTTTGCTTGATAGCGGATATAAAAATAAACATCTTGGTCGTAATTTAAAACTTCACCCTGTTTCAGGCGTTGCAGGTAAGTTTTCAGAAGAACAGAAACCGTGGGCAGGTACAATGCAGGGAATTTATTCCGACGATAATTTATTTTTAAAAGATAATTATGGATACCTCCTAGAGGGGCTTCCAATGCATCCAAGCCTATTCTTCCCATTTTTTCCAAATAATTTAGACAACTTTAACGAATTTGTAAAAAGTTACAATAATTGGTCTGGAAGTATTGTTTTGACATCCGATACAAGTTCCGGTTCCATAATAAATAAAAATCCTCAACACTTATGGGATTATAATTTGAATGACTTTGATCACAGTAATTTAATTCATGGGATTGTGAATCTTATTAAAGCAAATTACTTAGCTGGAGCAGAAGAAATTATGGTTGCAAGTTCGCCAACAATGCATTGGAAAAAATCTTCAAATGAAAGTATCGAAGAGTTTATTTATAAAGTTGAATCAATAAAAAATGAACCATATAGAATGCTTCTTGGTTCAGCTCATCAAATGGGAACAGCAAGAATACATCCTAATCCTGAACATGGGGTTACTGGTTTAGATGGTAAAGTACATGGATTAGAGAATGTCTATATTGCTGACGGATCTACTTTCCCGCGTTGTTCAGGTGTTAATCCAATGATAACCATTCAATCATTGAGTCATTTTTTGATGTCAAGAATATAATTTAAGGGTAGTTCTTGTCGGGAGCAAAAAACTCTGCTGCATCCGGTCCTAAGTCAATAAACATCGCAGAGGACTCTACGTGAATTTGTTCATCAGATTTAATTAATGACTCAGTATAAATTTTTTTTCCATCAATTTTCTTAACCCAGGCTAAAATTTCAAATTCCTTAAGTACTGGTGTTGGAATTAAAAAATTAACTTCTAATTTAGCTGTAACGGCAAACTTGTTATGAATTATTGTTGAATAGCCCATCATATCATCAAGGGCAGCTGACAAAATTCCTCCATGTACTAATCCAGGCCCACCTTCAAACCTTTTTTCAAATGAATATTTTGCGTATACTTTTCTATCTTTTATAAATGGTTTCATCATCATGCTTTCGGGGTTGTTTCCACTTACAAATGAAGATTCTGGATAAATTTCCTCCAACAACATACCATCTGTCCATCCAGAAGATTTATCTATTTCTAAAACTTCTCCAGTTATAAATTTATAATTCATCTCTTTTTATTTTAGAGATGTCGTCCCTTAATGCATCATTGACAAATGCGTTTGTAACATCAGATCTTGTTCTTTCAATTATTCCTCTTGCATTGTCAGCATATCTTCTTAGTCCTCCGGTCAAAGCATCGGGGTAATCCAGTTGATTTAAAATCCCTAAGCCCTCTTCCATAATGTTTAGATAAGATTCTGCATTGTTCAATTCTAAATTTTTTAGATTATCTAATGCTTTTCTCCTCCATTCTCCTATTGTATCTCCAATGCCTTGAATGTAGCTTGAGGGATGAACATCAAATTTTTCAAAAGGTTCAATGATGCCATTCATTTCGTAAACATAAAATATCACAGCTTCTACATACTCTCTCTCAGCATCAAGAACATAACCAGCAAAACTTATTTCTGAGACTTTAGAAGTTAACTTTTTTAATTCTTTAATCTTTTTTTCTGCATTTTTAATAAATTCCTTTGCTCCTTCAGTATCGTTTCTATGCAGATATCTTATACTTTTTGAACAATCTCTAACTATTGATCGGGATATAGTGAGGGAGCTCTCCCTAATTTCATTTAGCTTATCAAATGTTTCAGAAAGATTGTTTAAATTAGACTCTAAATTGCCCAAATTAAACAGCTTGCTTTATATATTCGTATTCATCAAATTCAGGAACTTTATCAATAGAACTAATTTTTTGCATCTGTATCAAAGAAGCTCTTACTTGGAACGATGCATATGCATAGATACCAAAAACTAGGTCTATTAGAAGGTGTAGAACGAATATACCTACTGATAGAGTTTGAATTGAGGTAAAAAAAGTAATTACTGCTAGTAGTCCTAAAATTAAAAATCCTTTACGTTGTTTATTAACCATATAATCAAACTCAACCGTCTTTGAACTGCTATTAGTCTGCGAATACTTCATTTCTGGAAAAATTACCGCTATTGATAGCGAAAGCATTAAAGATATTAATACAAGTGTTGATCCCATTGCCCTGTCCCAACTGAATGTTTACTTCATATAATCTTAACTAATTAATTTTTATTTTTCTTTTTTTTAGAATTTATTTTCTTTGCCCTCATAAAGTCTTTTTAGATTTTCAGAATGTTTAAAAACTATCAGCCAAAAAATTAAAAACACAATCAATCTATCTTGAAATACATTCAATGAACTGAATAAAATTAGATTTGATATGAAAACTGTTAATAAGCTTGCAATCGCAGATATCCTGAAAATTTTGAAAATTACAAAATAAAAAAACGCTAGTAGAGGAATATTTAGATATAAGAAGTAAGAATTTTCAAATAAACCATACGAATAAGGATTAAGGGTGGAAAAAGCAATGTACACACCAACATATGTTGCAACCCCTTTACCGCCTTTAAATTTATAAAATATTGGATAAATGTGGCCAATAACTGCAGCAAATCCACATAAAAGCAAATTTTCATCGAATAAATAAATTGGTAAAAAGCCTTTTAACACATCACCAATCAATACAATTGCAGCATACTTTTTACCAATGGTTCTCATTACATTTGAAGTTCCAGGATTTCCGCTTCCTGAAGATGATATGTCTAATTTTTTGTATTTTGCAACAATATATGCAAAATTTAGTGAACCAATAAGGTAACTTAGGGCAATAAATAAATAACTCACAACTATATATTTATCTTAATAAAAATAAATCAGTTAGAGCTCATGTATACATTTTTCAAATTTAATGTAATTAATGTAATGAAAAGTAAAAATAGATGCGAGACTAAGCGCAGATTTAATAACGAAATTGAAGCAAGGAAAGAAAGACTGTACATAGAAAAAGAGTACAATAAGAAATTACGCATCTATAATTGCAGTGATTGTAATGGCTGGCACTTTTCAACAATAAACTGATATGACTGATATTTTTTTAGGAATTATTCAAGGTATAACTGAGTTTTTACCAATTTCGTCAAGTGGCCACCTAGTAATTTTCGATAAACTTTTACCTGTAATAAATTTAAATACAAATGATATTGCATTTCTTCATATAGGAACTTTGTTTTCAATTGTTATTTTTTATAGGGCTAGAATTTTACAAATTTTTAGCAACTTAATAATTTTTAAGTTTTACCTGAAAATCATAATTTTTGGAATTCTTCCAGCTGTTATTGTGGGGTTATTAACACCAATACAAGAGGCAATCGATAACAGTTCTCAAATATTAATTTACACTGGTATTGCTTATTTTTTCCTTTCTGTATTGTTAATATTCTCTGAAAGAATTGCTTCTAAAAATATTTTAAGTATCGAAGAAATTACTATTAACCAAGCATTCATGATTGGAATTGCTCAAGCTTTTGCTTTAATGCCTGGAATCTCAAGATCAGGGGTAACTCTCTTGGCTGCAATGTACTTAGGGTTAAAAAAGGCTGATGCAATATTTTATTCAATGCTTATAGGTATACCAACAATTTTTGGGGCATGGAGCTTGACTTTCATAAATCAGTCTTTTGAAGTTAATACAAGTATTTTAATTCCAACAATTGTGGCTTTCTTAACTGGAATCTTAGCAATCAAGCTTCTAGTTAAATTTACCACTGAATCAAAGTTACAATTTTTTGGATTTTACTGTTTAATTCTCTCAATTGTAAGTTTTGGACTTAATTAATTTTTAAATCAATAGGTTTTTTCTTTGGTTGAAATTTCAAAATTTCATTTGCTATTGAAATGATATTTTCAAATTCGGGATTTTCTTTAAAAGCAAACAAATTACTTCCCTCTGAAGAAACAGTTATATCCTCTAAAAGAGGAATTGCTCCAATAAACGGAACATCTAACTTTTTAGATAAATCTTTTCCACCATCTTTTCCAAAAGGATATATTTTATTTCCGTTTGCTTCCATGTACGACATGTTTTCAATGACACCAATAATGCTGGCATTTACTTTTTTTGACATAATTCCAGAACGTTCCGCAACTATTGTCGCATTTGTTTGAGGAGTTGTTACGACGATATTTTCAAAATACTTTAGAAATTGTGATAAGGAAATAGAAACATCACCAGTTCCAGGTGGCATATCTATTAGTAAAACATCTATATCGTGCCATAAAACTTCAAATAAAAATTGTTCAATTGCTTTATGCAGCATTGGACCCCTCCATATAACTGCTTCATCCTGTTTAACGAAATAATCCATAGAAATGACGTTTAAATTATTTATACGTGATGGGAATATTCTCTCATTAAATGGTATAGGTGGAAATTTTGCCCCTAAGATTTTTGGTACTGAATAACCCCAAATATCTGAATCCATAATTCCAACTTTTTTACCTAACTCATCAAATGCAATACCGAGTAGTGAGGTGATAGTAGATTTTCCAACACCACCTTTTCCAGAGGTAATCCCGATGATTCTTTTATTTTTATGGAAATTATTTTTTAACTCGTCGATATTTATGTCAGCACCAACAATTTCTGAAACAGATTTAATTTCTTCATCGGTCGGTTTTCGAAACTTAATATCATATGTCCCGACTTCCTCAACCCTATGACGCAAAACATCTCGTACCCACTCAATTTCAGTCAAGTCAACGATTTCACAAGATTTCTTCTTAATTTTTGAAATTGCATTTAATTCGGATAATGTTTTGTTAAATCCAGGATAAATAATGTTATCTAATTCCATTATTATTATTGTATTTGTATTGGATTATTAGTTAAATTATGTTCAAAAGAAATATTATTCTTCTGTTATTAACATTGACAATTGTCATTGTCCTATTTAATTCCACTAATAACGAAGAAATAGAAATAATTAACTATTCGAATGTAAATGATGGGGTTGTGTTAAAAGATTTGACAAAAATTTCAACCATAAATCTAAATGATCAATTTGTGATTTTAAATTTATGGGCAAGTTGGTGTATACCGTGCGAAAGCGAAGTGAGTGAGTTGAAAATAATATCGGAAACTAAAGGGTATTCAGTTATTGGAATCTTGGTTGAAGATTCTGCAGAAAATGGAATGGAATTTATAAAAAAAAATAAGATAACATATCAAAATGTATTAGACAGTGCTATCTCAGAGAGTATTCTTATACAATTCATTTGGAGTGGTATTCCTACAACTTTAGTTTTAGACAATAATCTAAATATCATTTCAACAATCAGTGGTGAAATAACTGCAAATCAAATTTTTGAATTAACTAAGTAGTGATTAAATTGAGTCAGTTTATAATTTAATTATGGATGCGATTTTGTTTTGGAGAATTTTTTTAGTTTTAGGAAGCCTACTTTATCTTGGAGCTTCTGGATTATTTGCTCTTAAGCTTATTGCTGCTTCTACCGGAAGAAAAAGAATAATAGATTTATTCATAAGATAATTGGTAGCGGGGGTAGGATTTGAACCTACGACCTCTGGGTTATGAGCCCAGCGAGCTACCAGACTGCTCCACCCCGCGCTGAATAATTAATAATAACTTAGTTTAAATTAAACTCAAGAAAAAAAGTTTTTTGTTATTTATTTAAAAGTTCAATTGCAAGATCTACATACTGTTGAGCTTGATCAATTAATTCTTGATATGTGCCAAGATTACCTTTTTGTAATTCTTCCTGTGCTTGTTCAAAAGCCTTAGTTGCTTTCGCAAGTATATCTAATGGGTTTTCACCTTCAGTATCCTCAATAACATCATTAATTAATTCATCTCCAAAAATATTAGCTAGGGCTTCTGAGAGAGTCTCTCTCATTATGATTCTGTCCTGAAAGACAACAACAACAAATTTAAATTCTGGTAAAGGATTCTGTTCTCCTTGAAGGTATATTGGTTGATAGTAAAGAATTGACTGATTGATTGGAACAACAAACAAATTACCCTTGATGACGCTAGAACCCTGTTGATCTAACAATGTAAATATTTGAGATATGTCCGGGTCTTGATTTATTCTAGTTGCTACCTGACTTGGTCCGTCAACAAATTCTCCCTTTGGTAGTCGAAAGTCTATGAGCTGTCCATAGTTTTCAGGGTCAGCATCTGCAACTAAAAATGACTGCATGTTAGGTCTGTTCTCTGGATTAAATGGTTGAAAAATTAAATAACTTAAATCACTTTCACCCGGCAAGCTCATTAAGAGATAGTAAGGTAACATTGGCTTGAAACCTATCTCTGTAAATTCACCTCTCAAAGTACCAACTCTCGGAGTTGTTGATGAATCAGATGGAATAACCCATGGATCTTCGTCTGCATAAAAAACTCTCGGATCCGTCATGTGATAATCTCGATACATATCAGACTGGATAGTGAATAAATCTTCTGGATACCTAATGTGATCTAATAATTCCGAGGTCATTTCACTCTTTGGTGAAAACAAATTTGGAAAAATGTCATTGTAAGCAGACATTAACGGGTCATTTTCATCGACGACATAAAAATTCATAGTGCCGTCATAAGCATTTACAACTGCTTTTACAGAGTTTCTTAGGTAGTTGAAGTTTATCGGCAATCCTGAATTTTCATTTAATCTCCTAGTATCTGCGGGTTCAGCATATGGATATTTGTCACTAACTGTGTACATATCAATAATCCAAAATAAATTTCCATCAATTAGGGCTAAATATGGATCGTTATCTGTATAGAGAAATGGTGCAGCTTTTTTGACCCTACTTACAATATTTCTTTCCATAATCAATTTTGAATCATCTGATAATTGATTAGAAATGAGGAGATTCAACTCACCATATCTTAATGCAAAACCAAGTCTCCTAAAGAAAGATCCAATTCCCACTCCACCATCTCCAGAATAATTTGTGTAGGCAACAGATTGACCTTCAGTTGATAATGGGTAATCAACTTCATCTTGAAGTGAATTAACAACAACATACTCTACAGAATCAGCGGATTCACCAAAGTAAATTCTTGGTTGTTCTACCTCTAACTCAGTAACGGTAGTGGTTGCTGGAACACCTTTGACATAAAAATCAGGTTGTCCTTGACTTGCAACGTTATTAGCTGGACTAAAAACTACACCAAAACCATGTGTGTATTGTAATCTTTCATTAACCCAACCAACAGCAGGTAAATTTGTTTGATCAAGCTCTCTCGCTGCAACCATTACTTGAGTTAACTCTCCGTTGATTTTATATCTATCAACATCGACTTCTTGAAGTGCATAGTATGCCCTAATTTCTTGTAGCTGACTGTATGTCTCAGCCAGTACTGTTGGATCCCAAAGCCTAATGTTATCAACAGTCTGCTTATTATTGGAAATATCATTTTGTGATAAATCGGGAGATGCCGCGAACGACTTCTCTTCTATACTATCTAATCCATAAGCCAGTCTTGTATAGTCAATGTGACTATCTACATAGGGTAACTCTTTGTTTAATTCGTCAGGAACTACTCTAAATCTCTGTATTGCTGCAGGTACAAGACCTCCTACAATTATCGATACTGCCAACCATAAACTTATAGCTGTTGCAGGGAGCAACCATCCCCTTCTTTTTATATTTACTAAAAGCAAAACTGCACCAAAAAGGGATATTAAGATAAGTAAGTTTAACGCTGGTAGGTGTGCAACAACATCTGTATAACTTGCACCAAAGACTTTTCCTCTCGGAGAGTAAAGAAGTTCCATGGAGTCAAGTCGATATGCAAAGGCTTTCAGGATTGCTATAAAAGCAAGAAGCACTGACAAATGTGCTTTTGCGCCACTACTAACTTCAGGTAATCTTCCTTGTCTAATTTGTAATGCGCCAGTTCCAACAAAGAATAATATAATTATTAATGAAGTAAAAATTACTAGTTGAAAACCCCATGAGACAAACAATCTATAAAGGGGTAATCCAAAGACGTATCTTGATACATCTGCCTGAAATACTGGATCAGTGACACCAAAGTTGTGTTGATTCAAAAACAGTAAAACTTGTTCCCATAATTGTGAGGCTCCTGCACCTAAAAAAAGTGAAAGACCGATTGATCCCAGAAGTCTGTATCTTGTGAATCTTTCGTTTGTCCAGGCTCGAAACCTTGATAAAGGGTCTTGAGATTCAAAAGATTCGAAAATATCCATTACTGGAGTTGCTCTCACAGCAAAGCGTAAATTTGTAAAAATAAAAACAAAAGCAAGTAGTGATGTGGCGCCAACTAGAGCTCCCTTAGTAAGTAAAATTTTTAACCATACAGAATTTAAATTTACAGAATCAAACCATAAATAATTTGTAAAAAATGTTGCTATAGCTCTTGCGACTGAAAAACCAATTATTGCAACAAAAACAACAAAAGACAGGCCTCTTCTTTCGTTATTGTTAGATCCACCGATATTTACCATATATATATATTATTTGTCTCTTGTCTTTAACGTGAACTATACTCCGAAATTACTTGTAATGCCTCATCAAAAGTATCGATTGCAACAATTTCTGTTGACTCAGTTTCCAAAGGTTTGGCCTCTTCAAAATTCGCAGTCGGAACTAAAATCAATTCAGCACCAGCTCTTTTTGCGGCAATAACTTTTTGTTTGACTCCGCCAACTGGACCAACAGATCCATCTATTTCAATTGTGCCTGTACCAGCAATTACTAATGAGTTAGTAATGTCTTCGGGTATTAAATTGTTATAAACATTCAAAGCCATCATTAATCCAGCTGATGGTCCACCAACATTACCTGTTTTAATATCAATTTCGAATGGAAAATCAAATCTTTCATTTACAGTTGTTGCAAGAAAGCCAACCATTGGCTCACCTTCATATTCAACATGTTCAATTAATTTTGTCTCTATTTCTAAATTCTTCAAATTACCTTCAACATCTCTTATTAATCCAATTTTTACTGTATCCCCAATATCATAAGTTCGAAGCATTGCAATGAATTCTGAGGCTGATGATATTTCGTCATTGTTGATTGAATTTAATAAGTCTCCTCTTTTTAGTTTGTCTTTAACAGGTGAATCATCCAAAATACCAACTACTGATACACCATCTCCTTTTGAGGTAATATCATAGCCCAAATATTTTAGTGCTACCGCTATTGCAACATTTTCTGATGTTTTCATATTTTGAATACTTATTTGGCTTAATTCCTCTGGGCTTACACCCTTAGGTAAAATTACTTCCCTAGGATATAAATCAACTGAATTACTTACATATGACCATGCATAAATTAGTGCATTTGCTTCATCTCTTCTGACCGTTAATTGATAAAGATTACCCTCGAAATCAAAATTTTCAGCATCACCATAATCAATATCCCACTGATAAGGAGGTCCAGGGGACATGAAATAATAGTCTGTCTTTATTAGTGACAAAGAAGAAAATATTATAAAAAGAAACAGGGAAAAGATTAATAATTTTTTATTTGTTTTAGACAATTTGTACATAAAAAGATTTTAGATTTGAAAAAAAATAAAGAGCCGGTAATTTACCGGCTCTTTATATCAAAATAGTTAAATATTAACTACATGGTCCTGCAGTCCAATCACGAGCTGCAGCGGTTGGCCCTGTGTATGGCCAGGCAAGCGTGTTAATACCACTTAAGTTGTCAGCTGTAGGAACTCCAACATATGTTTCTGTTTGTCCTCCCTCACGACCGAGATTTTTAATTGGCATCATTTGATCAGAACTAACATCAACGTTAGCTGCTGCTCTTCTAATGCCTGCTCTTGTCAAATCTCCACCTTTTATAGCAGCTTTAAGAACATCTCTTAAGTGATACTGTGATGTCCAACCAGCAGTAACAAATAAGTTTCCTGTTGCTTGTCCAACAGCATCAAAAGTAGCTCTCATTGCTGCGTGACCTGGCGTATCAGCTTCATACGGTTGTGTGAATGCTGTTACATACATTGTTCCAGATGTAAATAATGGTGCTAATGCAAATCCTTCTCTAACGAAACTATCGTTAAATGACGGAGCTGCCATCATAGCGAATGGCGTTAAGCCTTGTTGAAAGGCGCCACCAGCGACTTGAGCCATTGCTGTAGGCCCCAAAGCTGGAAAATAAGCATCAACTGGTTGTGTAACCATTAAACCTACTGCTTGTGCAACGTCAAATTCTGTTCCTGGAGGTAAATAACTCCATGCAACTGTTACACCGTTTGCTTCTGCAGCAGCTTCTACACCTTTAGCCCAGTCACCTCCATAGTCACCAGCATTTCCAATTATGCCAATAGTTTTGATATCAACAGGTAAATTTGCTATTGCCCAATCAACCGCATTCATGCCTTGTGCACAGTACGATGATCCGAACTCAACAATTAATCCTTTGTCAACATCTTTGAATCCATAACCTGAATACCAGCTCATAGGTGCTGCGATCATGTCGTCTTTATCCAATTCATCAAGAATAAATAAAGTTTGTGGTGTTCCTAGAGACATAGCTAATGCCGCAACACTATCTCTTTGAGAGTTGTAAACCTCTAGATGTTTTGCAGGATTATATTGTGCGTCTCCGCCTTCAATAATCGTAACGCTGTAGTCTCCGACGCCACCTGATTGATTAGCCCATAGCCAGAATGCTCTTTGTCCAAGCTCGAGTGCTGGACCTAATGCTCCATAAGGACCTGTATAGTCATTTATGAGACCTAGATAAATACAACCTTTTGATGGGTCTGCACCTGTTGGAAATGATCCAACAGCCTCTGGACATGGGTCTGAAGTTACTCCCACTCCTGTTTTAGCACTTTGAGCAGTTGTTACTGCAGGAGAGTCAAGAGTTTCAACAACTTCAGGTGTTGTTTCCTCTACAACTTCTTCTTCAGCAGCGTCACCACCACATGCTACTAAAACAAGGGCAAGAATAGTAAATAAAATGATTCCTTGCTTGCGCAATGATTTCATTACTCCCCCTTAATTAATTAGTACTAATAATTAAAGAATACTAGATTTTTATCGATCTAGTAGGAAAAAGGCCAAGCTTTAAAATAATTACGTAACCTAAACCAAATGCCCCATAAACCTCTTGGCTCGAATATTAAAAATAAGATAATACAAAGCCCAAAAAGCATAGCTTCTATTTGACCTAAATTAAGAGGAAGCGCTGATTCAGTTAAATGAGTAATTTTTAAAATATATTGAATGAATCCTGGCATCATTACATAGAAAAAAGCTCCAAAAAGTGGACCTAAAACTGTTCCTGCTCCTCCAATCACAATTATTGCAACAGCCAAGATAGAGAATAATAAGTTAAAAAAGCCTGGCTCAATACCGCCTGAGATTGTTGAAGCCAAAGAACCCCCAACTCCAGCATAAAAGCTGGCAAGCGCAAATGCACTTGCTTTATATCTAAATAGATTTACACCTAAAGCTTCAGCAGCAATATCACCATCACGTATTCCCGCATATGCTCGTCCTGCTCTTGAGCGAACTAGGTTTTTAAAACCAAAGCCCATGGTGATACATGAAAACAAACATATGAAATACAGAATTTGATTTTTCTGAAGAAAATAATTACCAACAAGTAAACCTTCCTCAAGGTTTACACCCAATAGTGTAAGCTTTGCTGATTTTCTTCCTATACCAGCTCCACCAGTCACTGATATAAAATTTGAAAATATATGTGAACATATAAATAAAAAAGCGAGAGTGACCAAAGCCAAATTTAATCCTTTAAGTCGAACTGCAATTGGCGACAGAATAAAACTAAAAAGAGCAGCTACAATTCCTGCAACCGGAAGCCAAATCAACATATCAAGCTCAAGCCCCCACACACTGTTTGAAGCGACTCCTCCTAATACAGCTGCAGTGTAAACACCAATACCAATAAACGATCCGTGGGCTAACGTAATCTGGCCTGCTAACCCAGAAACTATATTGATTCCCCATGCGCCTATTGAGAAAGCAAGAGACCTTGATATTAGTAAAATCCAATAGTCAGTTGCTACAAAACAAAGAGATATTGAAAGCAAAAGTAAAACGAAAAACCAAAATTTTTGAGTATTGTTTGAAAATATTGCAGTTTCTTTGGCATAGTTTGTATAAAGATTCGGCCTACTTTTCATACTCTCTCAACTTCCTTAGTGCCGAATAAACCATCAGGTTTAAAGACTAAAATTAAAAACATAATTATATATGGTGCTACTAAAGAGAAGCCATTGCCAAGGGTTATTCCTGTTAAAATTTCAAATTCATATTGATAATAAGCTACATAACCTTGTGTTAATCCAATGATTATTGAACCAACAACTGCCCCAGGAATTGAATCTAACCCACCAATTACTACCGCTGGCAAAGCTCTCAAAGCAACAACAAAACTTGTTTGTGATAAAGTATTGAATCCTCCAGTGATGAAAAATCCCGCAAAAGCTGCAAGAATTCCTGCAATAAACCAAACAAGCCCAAAAATTCTGCCTACGTTAATGCCCTGTGCCAATGCTGCCTCTTGATCAAAAGACGTGGCTCTCATAGCTACACCATATTTTGATACTCTGAAGAAAATATTTAACGAAATGATAATCAAAATAGCAGTGCTTAACCCGGCAATTTCCAAAAACTTTATTGTGACCCCTCCAATTTGTGTTGAACCAAAATTGCCAAATGTTGGAAATGGATCTCCCAAATATCTTGGATTTAGGCCTATCCAATTATCTAAAGTAGTTCTCAATAAAATATCGATACCAATTGTCAATATAGCAACAGAAAATACTGGTTCTCCAACCATCGGTCTCAAAAAAGTTCTTTCAACAATAAGTCCTATGACGCCTGTCAATGTAATTCCTATAATTAAAGATATCCAGAAAGGTATACCCCTATCTACAGCTAAAGAACTTATTAGTCCGGCTCCTACCACTGCTAAAGCTGGTTGAGCAAAACTTAATACATCCATTGATTTATAAATTAAAACGAAACCTAAAGCAACTAATGAATATATAGCTGCCAGAGACAATCCCTCAACTGTGGCTTGCAAAAATAATGTCAAGAATACATCTCCTCTATTAAGTCACTGAATTGATCAATCAAGACATTTCTTTTTACTTTTTGCGTAGCTGTAAGTTCCCCCTCTTCGTGATCAAGTTCTTTTGGAATCATTCGGAACTCTCTTACCTCTAAAGATGATGTAAGCTCGTTAGCTTTTGAAATTTCTTTCCATACTAAATCTTTTACCTCTTGTTTTTCCGACAAGTCTCTATAAGTCGTATGTGGAATATTTTTTCTTAAAGCCCAATTTGATACAGTATCAAACTCAATACCAATGAGAACAGATAGAAACTTTCGTCTATCACCGATTACAATTGCTTCTTTAATAAATGGCGAAACTTTAATTTTATTTTCTATTTCTGAAGGTGAGACATTTTTTCCACCACTAGTAATAATAATATCCCTTTTTCTATCAATTATTTTCACAAAATCACCTTCATAAATTCCTACATCCCCTGTGTGAAGCCATCCATCTTTGTCAATTGTTTCACTTGTAGCTTGATCATCCTTGAAATAGCCTTTAAACACACCACCACTTCTTATTAATATTTCTCCATCATCAGCTAGCTTTAATTCAACACCGTGGGCTGGAATTCCAACAGTGCCTATTTTTATATTTTCAGGACTGTTGCTAGTTGCATAAGCACAATTTTCAGTCATTCCATAAGCTTCAAAAAGAGGAACGCCAATACTCATAAAAAATTTCAGCACTTCTGGAGCAATTGGGGCTGCACCTGACGCAGCAAATTCTGCTCTTTGCAAACCTAGTTTTTTTCTTAAGGTTCTAAAAGACAAAATATAGCCAATCGATAAAAGTATCTTTGCAAAAAAATCATCAAAGTTTTTATTGAGTTTTCTTTCTACAGCAATATCACCTAAGTACATTGAGAATTTAAACAATATTCTTTTTAAAAACGAAGCATCTTTCATCCTAACAATTGCGCCAGTGTGCATCTTTTCCAATATTCTTGGTACAGCTGGAAAAATTGTTGGTTGTATTTCTGCTAGATCTGCTTGAACTGTATCAATAGATTCGGCAAAATTTATGGTTGCCATTAAATGAATACCGATTAATAAATCAATTAAGCGTCCAAAAACATGACAAAGTGGTAAGTAAGATAAAAATTGTGAGTCACCTTCACTTAAATTATTCGATATTGGGAAATACGGAAGCTGAGTAGCTACCCAACGTAAATTTCCATGTGTTATCATCGAACCTTTTGGAGGACCAGTAGTTCCAGAAGTATAAACCATAATGGCAACATCATCATCGTCAAGTTTTTTAATTTCATTTTCAACAAATTCTGGAAAAGCCTCATATTCACTTTTACCAATATCTAAAAATTCAGCAAAATTCATTAATTTAGGATGGTCGTAACTATACATTCCCTTGTTTTCAAAATAAACTATTTTTTCTAACTGTGGAAGTGAATCAATTACGTCTAATGCTTTATCAACCTGTTCTTGGTCTTCTGCAAATATTATTTTGCTTTCAGAGTGTGAAAGAAGGTACTCTACCTCTGCAGCAGGGTTAGTTGGATACAGGCCAACACTGACAGCTCCAATAGATTGAGCACCAATGTCTGCAAAAAACCACTCTGGTCGATTTTCAGATTGTATTGCTACTGATTCACCACTTTCTACACCAAAAAAACGTAACGCCATTGATACATAATTTGACTTCAACCAAAAATCTTTATAAGTAGTTTCTTGCCAAATCCCGTACTCTTTATATCTCAAAGCTACTTTATCTGGGTGATCTTTAGATACTTCCATAACTTTTTCAGATGGTGTTCTTCCACCTTCATTTTTTAAAATTTCATAAATGTCGTTCATCGTTAGTGCCATAATCACTTACCTCCTAAATATGCCTCAATTACATTTTCATCAGAAACAATTTCTTTTGGTGTTCCCTCAGCCAATTTTTCTCCAAAATTTAAAACCATAACTCTTTGTGCAATATCCATAACCATATTCATATCATGATCTACAAGTATAATTGTCTTGTTTCTTTCTTCATGTAAGTCAATTATGAATCGAGCAATATCTTCGGTTTCTTCACTGTTCATACCTGCAGCTGGTTCATCGAGCAGTACTAGATCTGGATTCATTGCTAAAGCCCTTCCTAGCTCAACTCTCTTTTGAACACCATACGGAAGAGATAGGATATAAGAATATCTATATTGTTCGATTTCAAGGAAATCGATTATATCCTCCGCAATTTCTCTAGCTTCTTTTTCATAATTTCTTACTTTTTTTGTATAAAAAAGGCTTGAGATTGCACCGTAATCTAATTGCCTGTGAGCACCAAACAAAATGTTATCAATTACGGTCATGTTTTCAAAAAGTTCAATATTTTGAAAAGTTCTTGCTATACCAAGGTTGGCAACTTGATCTGGTCTTAGTTCTTGAATTGAAGTTGAGCCATAAGTAACACCGCCTTCTGTCGGTTTATAAATTCCACTAATACAATTAAATATTGATGTTTTCCCTGCACCATTTGGACCAATTATTGCATAAAGTTCACCAGGATTAACTTCAAAACTTACTGAGTTAAGGGCTGTTATACCACCAAATTTTAAAGTTACATTTTTAAAGCTTAATGTTTGACTCATGATAGCCACCGTTTTTTTCTCTTATAATGTTTAACTTCTTTAAATGATTTTCTTTTTGTGCCTTCTGCATTCAGACCAAGGTAGAACTCTCTGACATCTTCATCATTGAGAAGTTTTTTGCTATCATTGTCCATCACTATGTTTCCTGTTTCCATAATGTAACCATGATCTGAAATATTTAATGCCATATTTGCATTTTGCTCAACAAGGAGTACAGTCACTCCTTGATTGTTAATCTCTTGTATTAACTCCGCAATTTGATCAACTAGTTTAGGAGCTAGCCCCAAACTTGGTTCATCAAGTAATAGATATTCTGGTTCAGACATCAGCGCTCTACCTATAGCTAACATTTGCTGTTCTCCCCCGGAAAGATATCCTGCTTCACCTTTTTGTCTATCTTTCAACGCTGGAAACATTTCGAGGACTCTATCAATATTGTTTTGAATATTAGCACTATTAGTATGGCCACCTAAACGGAGATTCTCAGTCACAGTTAACTCGGAAAATATTCTTCTGCCCTCCATAACTTGGGCAATTCCTTTTTCTACTATTTTTGATGGATTTAAATTGGTTATATCTTCACCGTCAAGGGTGATGCTGCCTTTTGTTATGTCCCCATTTTGGATATCTAATAGTCCAGTTATAGACCTTATAACTGTTGTTTTTCCAGAACCATTGCTTCCAAGCAAAGCTACTATTTTTCCTTTTGGTATTTCAAAAGAGATTCCTCTTAGAACAAGTATCACATCTTGATATACAACTTCTAAATTTTGAATTGATAACATTTACCTTTTTACTTTAAGGAAACCAGCATGATTTTTCAACTTATACACAACTTTAGACAACAAACATTGAAACCTTTTAAAAAAAAGACTTTGTAATATTGGTTAGAATTTACTCATATTTAATATAGATACATGGAAGAAGAAAATTACTCCCAACAAGAATTGTTCGAACAAAGAAAATATATTTCTGACTTAATTGAGGAAAAAACAGAACGAAAAAAAAGCTCCCTAAATGTTGTCGTGGGTTCTGCGCTTGTGTCTAGTGGGATTGTTTTGGGTTTTTTATTTTTATTTGGAGTTTTTGAACAGGAAGAAATAGTTTTACCAGAGCCGATAACAATTACTGAGACAGTAAAAGAAAAAGAGCTTGTAATGCCGAGGGTAGATTCAACTGAGATTGTCTCAATAGCTGAATTAGCAACAAAGACTATTGTTCAAGTTCAGGTAGGAACTTTATCTGATGATGGACAATTTTCATCAGCAGGTGGGGGTTCAGGTGTTGTAATTTCTAATGATGGGTTAATAATGACTAATCATCATGTTATTGATGGTTCAACGGAGGTCCGCGTTATATTTGAAGATGGAAGAATGTATGAAGCAAACATTATTGGATCTGATAGATTAACTGATATCGGACTAGTAAAAATTGTAGCTTCAAATTTGATACCAATATCAATTGGAAATAGCGACAAAATGTTAGTAGGTGATTTGGCTGTTGCAATTGGACACCCACTTACCTTAGGTGCTGCACCTACAGTGACAACCGGTGTAGTTTCAGCTTTAGAAAGAAGACTTGATGTTGGAGGTGATTTAATGGGTTCATCAGTCACACTATTCGGACTTATACAAACTGATGCACCTATTACAAGAGGGTCTAGTGGTGGGGCGCTTATTAATAAAAATGGAGAATTAATTGGCATTACAACAGCGATTGCAACTGCAGATGTTGGCGCAGAAGGCTTAGGTTTTGCGGTACCAATAAACCTCGCTTTAAATATTGCTGAAGATTTGATAAAGGATGGAAAGATTTTACACGCTTTTCTTGGAATTCTGGGTGCTCAACATTTTGATACTGCAGATGATGGAGCCAGAATATTTTCAGGTGTATATATTCAAGAACTCTATGGACCTGGAGGAGAATTGTTTGCTATTGGAAAAGCTGGAGCACAACCAGGAGATGTAATAAAAAAAATAAATGGTGAAACAGTAAGAACACTCGATGGTTTAATAACAATTTTAAGAACAAAAAGAGCAGGACAACAGGTTGAGATAGAAATACTTAGGGAATCACAAAAAATCACACTTGTTTTTGAATTAGACTTGCGTCCATCTGATGTCTAATGTCTGACGATCTTTTCTCCCAATTATTCAACTTATTTAATAATGATGATGGGGATGTCAATTGGCAACTAGCTGAACAGATAAACAACCATATGAATAAAGACACACAAGAGGACAGATTATTGTCTAATTTAGATTTAAATTATCAGGAGATATTTAGAGTTATTGAATTAAGTCAGGAATCAGAGGGAAAAAACGAATTCGCACCTTTAGAAATTTCAATTTTGGACCAAAAAAAATATGGAGTTTGGTTTCTTAATTCTATAAAGCATTTTGATTTTTCAGAGCTTCAAATGTTTGAAGGATTACCTGCAGGCATAGGAGGAGCTCAATCATCGTTGCTAGGCATGCAGTTGGGTAACATTGCAGGATTTTTAAGCAAGAACACTTGGGGGCTTAGCCATTTTGGTATTATTCTTCCAAGAAATAGCTCACTCGCAATAAATAAAAATAATTTTGATTTAAGAATAAGTCAGTTTTCGATAGATGAAAAGGAAGCAACCATTGCACTTATGCTTCTTGAATACATTGCACTTACATTAGGAGAACACACTGCGCCATTTAATTATTTAATAGAACAGTTAAATAAAAGTAACAAAGAACTTCTAGAAAATATAAAAAATATTGAACCAAACTTTGATCCAAGAAATTTTTCTAATCCTGAAGATCTGATGAGAAATATACCTGAACTGAATGACTTTGATGTTGACTCAATGTTAGATGTTATTTTTGCACCTCTGAGTTTTTATAGGTCTGTTATTAAATACCAAGCAAAAAATTTAATTGACTTTATTGATCCAAGTGTAATAGATCTAATTATGGATCTAGATCTTGTTGCAAACCAGGGGCCTGCAAATAATTTTGAGTCAAAAATATCAAGACACGATGAAAAATCTGATTCTTTTATAACATTCATTTATGATTCAAAAAATGAGCATAGTCTTGACGAAATAATTTCAAGTCAAGACCTTATTCCTAGTGCCGATGAATTAAATGATCCAATATCTTGGGCAGCTAGAACTTCATTGCCGCCAATTTAAATATAAGTTAGCTATCATAAATTTATTAAGAAAGGATAGAACAATGTCATTAAATATTGGAGATAAAATACCAGAGTTTGAATTATTCAACTATGACAAAACTAAGCTCAGTGATAAAGATTTCCTTGGTCAAAAAACAATGTTTGTTTTTATGCCGTTTCCATACAGTAGTGTTTGTGATAAAGAGATTTGTGAGTTGCGAGATTATCAAGAGTCTTTTTTAAAAGAAGATACAAGTACAATACTTATAACAGTTGGTGCAAGTCCCACTAACAGGTCTTGGGCAAATCATCACAACATTGAATTTCCAATTTTGTCAGACTTTTGGCCTCATGGAGAAGTAGCAAAAAAATTTGGTTGTTTTCACGATGTAGCTGGCATTTCTTTGAGATACACATTCATTACTGACGAGAAGAACACAATTACCGAAATAATCAAAAGCGACGAAATAGGAGTTGAAAGAGATTTCAGCGAGTATGCTGAAAGTTTTAGTATTTAGCCTACGTCTCTGATATCAAATTCAGCTGCACGCTGTCTTTTTACTCTTCTACGTTCACGTTCTGATAGGCCGCCCCAAATTCCAAATTTTTCGGAGTTTTCAACTGCATACTCTAAGCATTCATCTTGTACTGTACATGCCCTACAAATTGCTTTTGCTTTTCTAGTAGAAGCTCCTCTCTCAGGAAAAAATAAATCAGCATCTGCTCCTTTACAATTTGCTTCCTCTGTCCATGATGGCATTCCGCCGATTAAATCTTCTACTATTGATTGATCCACCCCGTACTCCTTATAGTAAATTACATAAGTGTAATTTATTACTGATACAGAAAAATGTCAAGAGGTGAATTGTCTAATTAATTTATAGTTATTTTTCGAATGTAGGATAATTAAATATGGCTTATCAAGAAATTGTTTCTACTGGTTCTATTTATAAAGGCAGAACAAGTATGTGGCTATACCTATTTCATAGAGTAACTGGTGTTGCTCTTTTTGGTTATTTACTCTTACACATTATTTCTACTGCATTAATCCTTGCAGGTCCTGAAATATATGAAGGTGCTGAAGCGATTTACAAAAACTTTTATTTTAGACTTGGCGAGGTAGGATTAATGGCTGCTGTTTTGGCCCATGCAATAAATGGGCTTAGAATAATTACTGTAGATTTATGGAAAAAGGGTTCAGATTATCAAAAATCTCTCAATGTGGTCGCATTAATGATTTTTATCGGAATATTTGTCCCAACAACTTACAAAATGATAACTTCATATTTTGACATTTGTATTGAAAAAAGTTCACCTGGTACTACAGTTGTCGACTGCATGGTAAGACCATTGCCGGATTGGAAATCATAATGCAGAACACAACTCGAACAGACTGGGGAAGAAGGCAACCTCCTATTGGTGGAAGTAATTTTGAACTATATGCGTGGTTTTTTATGAGGGTTAGTGGGCTATTTCTTGTTTTATTAGCTGCTGGACACATGTTTATTATGCATGTATTCAACGATACTCTTAATCTTGATTACGAATTTGTTGCAGCAAGATGGGATACACCCTATTGGAGAACATTTGATTGGCTTCTGCTCGCACTTAGTATTCTTCACGGCACAAATGGAGTAAGGATTGTTATGCATGACAATATAGCAAATAAATTACACAGGAGCCTTGCTTTATATAGCTTGTATTTTGTATCGACTGCATTTTTTGTGTTAGGCACTTATGTACTAGTGGCATTTGTAAGGCAAGCATGAAAGTAATAAAGCATTCTTTTGATGGAGTAATTGTTGGTGCTGGTGGAGCAGGGCTTAGAGCTGCGATTGAAGCTGCTCCACACATGAAGTTAGCTGTAATAACTAAATTATATCCAACAAGATCTCACACTGGTGCAGCCCAGGGTGGAATGAGTGCTGCATTAGCTAATGTTGAAGAAGATAATTGGAACTGGCACTCATTTGATACTGTAAAAGGTTCTGATTACTTAGCAGATCAACCAGCTGTCGATATATTATGCAAAGAAGCAATTGATTCAGTTGTAGAACTTGAGCATTGGGGGCTTCCTTTCAGTAGGCTTGAAAATGGAAAAATTGCCCAAAGAAGATTTGGCGGTCATACTGTTAAAGAAGGTGAGGCTCCCGCTTTTAGAGCTTGTTATGCAGCAGATAGAACTGGTCATATGATTCTTCAAACTCTGTATCAGAAATGTGTATCAATGGGGGTTACATTTTTTGACGAATTTCAAGTTTTAGATATAAAAATAGATGATGGGGTTTGTAAAGGAGTTGTAGCTTATGAAATAGCTACTGGTGATATCCATGTTTTTGAAGCAAGAGCAGTGACATTCGCAACCGGTGGATTTGGGAAAATATACAAAGTTAGTTCAAATGCCCACTCCCTAACAGGTGATGGTCCTGGTATTTTATATCAAAAAGGAATCCCGTTAGAGGACATGGAGTTCTATCAGTTCCATCCGACTGGAATATATCGTCTTGGAATATTATTGTCCGAAGCTGCGAGAGGTGAGGGCGGAATTTTAAGAAATAAAGATGGAGAGAGATTTATGGAGAGATATGCTCCATCTATAAAAGATCTTGCACCAAGAGACATGGTATCTAGAGCCATAGCAACTGAAATAAGTGAAGGCAATGGAGCAGGACCAAACAACGATTTTGTATATCTAGATCTTACACATTTGGGCGCAGAAACAATTAAACAAAAATTACCAGATATTACAGATTTTGTTAGAACATATGTAAAAATTGAACCAATAGACGAACCAATCCCAGTTCAGCCAACTGCACATTATGCAATGGGTGGAATTCCCACAGATGTTGACGCAAGAGTTTTAAGTGACGCAAAAGGCACAATCTTGCCAGGAGTATATTCAGCTGGGGAATCTGCTTGTGTAAGTGTTCACGGTGCAAATAGACTAGGTACCAATTCCCTACTAGATATAGTGGTATTTGGCAAAAGAGCAGGGCAAAGTATGGTTGATTATGTCTCTTCAACTAAACCATTTTCATTATCTGAAAATGCAGGCGAAGACCTAAAAAACAAGATTAATAACTTTATCGAAAAAGAACATGACCCTAATTTTTCAGTTCCAAAGATTAGAGAAGAATTGCAAGATTCAATGGAAGAGAATGCAAAAATATTTAGATCTGAAGAAAGTTTAACAAAACAGACAAAAATTCTATCTGACTTAAGAGAAAGGTACCAAAATGTTACTATTTCTGACAAAGGAAAAGTTTTTAATACAGAACTACTGGAAGCAATTGAGCTTGAATACCTGTTAGATATGTCTGATACAACTGTTGCTAGTGCTCTAGAAAGAAAAGAAAGTCGTGGAGCACATTCGAGAGTTGATCACATTGAAAGAGATGACTCAAATTGGCTAAAACATTCATTTGCTTTTAAAAATGGAAACTCAGTTAAACTTGATTACAAAGATGTTGAACTTGGAAACTATGAACCAAAAGAAAGAAAATACTAATGGATATAAAGCTTAGAATTCTAAGATTTAATCCAGAAACTGATAGAAAAGGTCACTGGGAAGAATACAATCTTGAAGCTGATCCAGATGAAAGAATTTTGGACTTGCTTCATAAAGTCAAATGGTTTGATGATGGCAGTCTGGCTTTTAGAAGATCTTGCGCTCATGGAGTGTGTGGATCTGATGCGATGGTTGTAAATGGAGAGAACATGCTTGCTTGCCAAGTCTTAGTAAAAGAAGTTAGCAATCCAATTAAAATTGAACCAATTAGGGGTCTCCCAGTAATAAAAGATTTAGTCGTCGATATGGAAACATTTTTTGAATCATACAAAAAAGTAATGCCTTATCTGATAAATGAAGAAGAGCCAGGAGAAAGAGAAAGATTGCAATCACCAGAAGACAGAGACAAGTTTGAAGATACTACTAAATGCATACTCTGTGCAGCCTGTACAACAAGTTGCCCAGTCTTTTGGACAGCAGATACTTACGTGGGCCCAGCAGCAATAGTAAATGCTCATAGGTTTGTATTTGACTCAAGAGATAATGCTTCCAAACAAAGATTAGAAATTCTTAAGGATGTGAATGGAGCATTTAGATGTAGAACAGCATTCAACTGTACAACAGCATGTCCTAGGGGAATACAGGTCACCAAAGCCATTGAAGATGTAAAAAGAGAAACATTAACAATTAATTGATAGAAGAAACGTTAAAAAATTTTAAAGAAAAAATCTCGACATATAAATACAACACTGAACTAATTTATTTTGAATTTACAGATTTAGAAAAAATATACTCATTAAAAAGTTGCTCTGAAATTAAAAATGTTCAAGGTAATAGTTTTCTGAAGTTTAAAATGTCAACGGATGTTCTTTATAGCATTGTCAATGGTGTAATACACCCTGAAGATCTGATGTTTGATAAAAAAATAAAAATATCTGGTGACATAAGTATTATTTCTTAAAAAGAAAAGACGGCTTTTGCCGTCTTTTCAAATCAATTAAAAGAGCTTTTAATTCAAAGCGTCTTTTAATCCTTTTGCAGCTTTAAAAGCTGGGGCATTTTTCGCAGCAATTTGGATTGTTTCACCAGTTGCTGGATTTCTACCTTGTCTTGCAGCCCTGTATCTGGATTCAAATGTACCAAAGCCGGCAACGCTTACTTTAACGCCATCTTTCATACCACCTGTTACTCCATCAAACACGGCTTCTACTGCTCTTTTAGCGTCTGCCTGTGACAACCCTACTGCAGCTGCAACAGCGCTTGCTAAATCATCTTTATTCATTAGAATCCGCTTTCTTTTTTGAGTTTTTTGTAAAACTCCTTATAAACATTATAGTTTTTTTAATTATTTTGTCTTAAAACCCTGAATTTATTGACTTTTTTTTAAAAACTGCTGAATTTACTGGGTTTTTGTGCTAGATGTAAAATTATTTGCCAAAAAGCCTAATTTCATTGGGTTTTTAGATTATTTAGTTCCAAAACTTTTTGTTTTACTGATTCAGCAGCAGATTTAAGGTTTGCTAATTCCTCAGGATTTAAATTAAGTTCTATTATTTCAGTCACACCGCCCTTTCCAAGCTTTGTTGGCACACCCAAGTAAACATCATTAATGTCATACTCACCAGTAACCCATGAACATGCTGGTAAAATTTCATTTGAATCTGAAATTATTGATTTAACCATTGTTGCAGCAGCAGAAGATGGAGCAAAATAGGCACTTCCTGTTTTCAATAATGCAACGATTTCTGCTCCTCCTTCAGAAGTTCTTCTGACAAGCTCATCTATCTCATCATATGAAAGAAGTTCAGTTAAAGGTTTTCCATTGACTTTACATTGGGATGGTACTGGAACCATAGTTTCTCCATGGCTACCTAATGTCCATGCTTCTACATCTTTCATATCTACATTTAATTTTTCTGAGATAAAGTAAGAAAACCTAGAAGAGTCAAGAACACCCGCCTGTCCTATAACTCTATTTTTTGGCAACCCAGATACATCAGATACTAAAGTTGTCATTTGGTCTAATGGATTTGTTACAACTATGATTACCGGATTTTTTGAATATTTCATAATACTGCTAGTGACTTCTGTAACAATATTTGCATTTACTTCTAATAAATCCATTCGAGACATGCCTGGCTTTCTTGGCAATCCTGCTGTAATAACAACTACATCACTGTCTGCGGTATCCTCATAAACGTTTGTACCAATAATTTTTGATGAGAACTTTTCCACATACCTAGATTGATTCATATCAAGTGCAAGACCTTGAGGTAAGCCTTCAACTATATCAGTCATAACAACTTCATCTACAATGTCATATTCGGCAACTCTGAGAGCTGTCATTGATCCATATTTTCCTGATCCAACTACAGTAACTTTCGTCATTGATTAAAGACTTTCTATGTTTTCTACTAAAGATTTTGCAAAATCCGAAGAAGATAACGTAGTAGCATCAGTTCTTCCTCTAGCGAGATCATATGTGACATTTCCCTCACTTATTGATTTTTCCATTGCTTTGATTACAAAATCTGCGGCTTCATTCCATCCCATATATCTGAACATCATTTCACCAGAAAGTATTAAAGAGCCGGGGTTAGCTTTATCTTGACCTGCATATTTTGGTGCTGTTCCATGTGTTGCTTCAAAGACTGATTTGCCATTTTCATAATTAATATTTCCACCAGGACTAATTCCAATACCCCCTATTTGAGCTGCCAATGCATCTGATGCATAATCTCCATTAAGATTTGTTGTAGCAATTACATCAAACTCGTGAGGTTTAATTAGAACCTGTTGAAGAAAAGCATCGGCAATTACATCTTGGACTAAAATTTTGTTACCTGGTTCACCATTGCAATCTTGCCAAGATATCGCAACATCTGAAAATTCATTCTTGACTAAATCGTAACCCCAGCCTCTAAACGCCCCTTCAGTAAATTTCATAATATTACCTTTATGTACTATGGCTAAGTTTTTTTTATCATTCTCAACTGCAAAATTTAATGCTGCTCTTATTAATCTCTCTGATGCTGTTTTAGAAATTGGCTTAATACCAATGCCACTATCTTCTCTTATTTCCCATCCAAATTCAGATTTCAGAAATTTATTTAAAGCTAGGACTTCATCAGAATTCACTTCAAGTTCTTTACCGGAATAAACATCTTCAGTATTTTCTCTGAATAAAGCTATATCCACATCTCCAGGCCTCTTTGTGGGAGTTTCAACGCCACTAAACCATCTAAGTGGTCTAACGCAGGCATACAAGTCCAGCTTTTGTCTTATTGACACATTAATAGATCTTATTCCTCCGCCCACAGGAGTAGTCAAAGGTCCCTTTATTCCAATTCCATATTTATCAAACATTTCAATGGTATTATCTGGCAACCAATCATTTTGCTGGTCGAATGCTTTCTGTCCAGCAAGAACTTCCATCCAATTTATTTTTCTTTGATTGTTGTAAGCTTTTTTTACAGCTGAGTCAAATACTAATTGAGATGCTGGCCATAAATCAATTCCAATCCCATCACCCTCAATAAATGGAACAACTGGATTATCAGTATCGAATGACTTACGTGTTTCAGATATTGCGGCTGATAATTCTTCTCTATTTAAATTCTCTTTCAAATTATTTCCCTTACAGCTTGTCCAATTTTTGTAGGATTATTTACAACATTAACTCCGGCTTTTGTAAGTGCTTCAATTTTAGCAGAGGCTGTACCCATATTTCCAGAAACAATAGCTCCCGCATGACCCATTTTTTTACCTGGTGGTGCAGTAAGACCAGCAATGTAAGAGACTACAGGCTTTGTAACAAATTGATTTATGTATTCTGCAGCCTCTTCTTCAGCACTTCCACCAATCTCTCCAATCATGACAATTGCGTTGGTTTGCTCATCCTTTTCAAAAGCTTCTAAAACATCTATAAACGACATACCAGGCACGGGGTCACCACCAATACCAATACACGTAGACTGCCCAATTTCTAATCTGGTTAATTCGTGAACCGCTTGATAAGTTAAAGTGCCGGATCTTGAAACAACTCCTACATTGCCCTCTTTGGTTATTTCGTGTGGCATAATACCTACATTTGATTTTCCTGGAGAGATTAATCCTGGACAATTTGGACCCAAAAGTTTTGCAGTTGTATTTCTTTTGAGTAAGTCATACATTTTTGCTTCATCTTTGGCCGGGATACCTTCAGTTATACAAACAATTAGATCGCATCCAGCGTCACCAGCCTCCAGAACCGCATCCATCGCAAATGCAGGAGGGACAAAAGTCATTGCCGTGTTTGCTCCAGTTTCTTTCACAGCATCTTTTACAGTATTAAAAATTGGTATGCCTTCAACTTCTTCTCCACCTTTTCCCGGACGCGTTCCTGCAACCACTTTTGTTCCATACTCCCTGTTTCTCAATGCATGAAATTTTCCTTCTCTACCTGTTAATCCTTGGACAACTACTTTTGTTGCCTCATCTATAAACACTGCCATTACTTGCCACTTTCAACAGCAGCTCTTGCCGCATCGTCCATTGACTCGGAGATAATCAATTTTTCATTTGAATAGTTTGATAAAATTTCTAATCCTTCCTTAGAGTTTGTACCATCTAATCTAATAATTAATGGCCATTTGAGTTCTTTACCTTTAGTAGCAGCAACAATTCCTTCGGCTACTAAATCACATCTTGTTATGCCTCCAAAAATATTAACTAAAACACTTGTGACCTCTTCTTCTGATTCTAATACTTCTAGGGCTGCGGTAACTGTCTCTGCTTTTGCTCCTCCACCAATATCACAAAAATTTGCTGCTTTTCCACCATGCTCTGCCACTACATCAAGTGTTGACATAACTAGTCCTGCACCATTGCCAATAATTCCAACACTACCATCTAACTTTATGAAATTTAAACCTCTACTTTTAGCAAATTTTTCTGAGTCAGGAATAGGAATTTCGTCTTCATATTTTTTAAAGTAATCATGTCTATAAATTGCATTCATGTCTAAAGATACTTTAGAGTCCAAAGCAGAAACACCTTGTGAAGTAATTGCAAGTGGGTTCACCTCTACAAGATCACAATCTCCTTCGGTAAAAAGATTGTAAAGTTTAGAAATTATATCGTGTAAATCTTCACTGTATTCTATGTCGAGCTTTGCGTCTTTTATAGCCTTGTAAATAATATTACTTTTCAGCCCTACAGATGGTGAAATGTGTACTTTTATTAGGTCCTCTGGACTATTTGCAGCTACTTCTTCAATGTCCATTCCACCTTTAGAGCTCAACATCATTAAATATTTTTTTTCAGATCTATCCAGAGTAAATGAAATATAATATTCACTTATTATTTCAGAAGCTTCCTCAATTAATAAGCTTTCGACTTTATGGCCTTTAATATCCATTCCTAAAATTGCATCAATATAATCATTTAGCTCTTGATGATTATTTGCAATTTTTATACCACCTGCTTTACCTCTTCCACCAACCTGTACTTGAGCTTTTACAACCAAAGGGAATGACAAACCATGATCATCTTGTAAATCAGATTTAGATTTTATAAAAATCGATCTGGGTGTATTGATTGAATATTTTTTATATAAATCTTTGCCTTGATATTCAAATAAGTTCATAATGTTACAACAAGAATATAGATTACAAATGAAATAAAATTATGCTTCATTTTTATTCAAATTTTATAGGTGCCCACTCAATATCTAGATACTTAACTCCAATATCGTCATCAAATTGAACAGTTATTTCATTTCCTTGTGCCTCTAAAATAATACCTTCCCCGTATTTTTCATGAATTATTTTTTGACCTTTACCAACATCAACTTGTGAACTGTCGATTTGTTTGGAGTCAAGTGAAAAATCAATTGTATCAAAATGAGTAGACCCCTCCTCAAGAAAACGGCTTGGTAAATTGTAAACTGTACCACCCCACAGCGTTCTAGACCAAGCATGCGTAAGGTAAAGTTTTTTTTCAGCCCTTGTTATTCCTACATAACAAAGCCTTCTCTCTTCCTCAATTTCAGAATTGTCTCCTTGGGAGCTTCTTTCATGTGGAAATAAATTTTCTTCCATTCCGGTCATAAATACAAATGGAAACTCTAATCCTTTTGCATTATGTAGTGTCATTAACAAAACTCTATCTGCATCTTCTAAATTATCAGTTTCAGAGAAAAGCGCTATTGACTCCAAATAATCTCTGAGAATTCCATAAGGCTCATCGATTACCTCCTCATACAAATTCTCAAAATTAAATGCAGAATTTAAAAGCTCTTCTATATTTTCAATACGCATCTGAGATTCTAAAGTTCCTTCTTTAATTAAACTCATTTTATATCCTGTAAGCTCAAGAACTTTTTCAATTGTTTTTGAAGGGCCTTGAAGAGAATAAGATTTTAACTCTGTAATCAAGTCTTTGAAATCCGAAAGACTTCCTTTAATTCTTGGCGAGATATTTTGAATTTCCTCAATATTCTCTAAAGCATCAAATATAGATTTTCCAGTTTCATTTAGATAAGTTCTAATTTTTTTTACAGTTGACTCTCCTATTCCTCTTCTTGGGACATTTACAATTCTCTCAAATGCGACTGTATCACTCTCGTTAACCAAAAATTGCAAGTAAGAGATTATATCTTTAATTTCTTTTCTGTCATAAAACCTCACGCTGCCTATAACTTTATAGTTAATATTTAAGATTCTAAGTTCTTCCTCAAATAGCCGAGATTGACTATTAGTTCTATAAAAAATTGCAATCTCACTATCTTTTGTTCCTTCTATCAACCGTTTAATTTCCTCCGCAACCCATCTTGCTTCATCTTTTTCAGATCTGAATCTAAGTGATGAAATATCTAAACCATCTTCATTATCAGTCCAAAGATTTTTTTCTATTTTTCTGGGATTATTTGAAATCACTGAATTAGCTAAATTTAGTATTTTTTTAGAAGATCTGTAGTTTTTATCTAGCTGTATAACTGTTGCGTTACTAAAGTCTTTTTCAAATTCTATAATATTCCTAATATCTGCACCCCTAAATGCATAAATACTTTGATCGGAGTCTCCAACAACACAAACATTTTTATTGTTTGATCCAAGAAGCTCAACCAACTTGTACTGTACAAAATTTGTATCTTGATATTCATCAACCATAATAAATTGAAATTTATTTGACCAAAATTTCAAAATACTTTCATTTGTTTGCAAAAGCTCCACGGTTTTAATTAAAAGATCATCAAAATCCATTGAATTAGCAATTATTAATTTTTTTTCATAACTTGAATAAATTTCAGCAACTTTGACTTCAAAAAAAGATTCTGCATTTTCTAAGGCCTCACCGGGGCTTATCATACTGTTCTTTAGATTAGATATATGGGCTTGAAAACGCTTTGGTGAATATTGTTTTAGGTCAACATTGTTTTCTGACATACAATTCCTAATCACTTTATTTGAATCAGACTGATCATAAATAGTAAAGTTGCTTTTATAGCCTATTTTATCTCCGTGGATTCTTAGAATCTTTACACACAAACTGTGAAAAGTTGATATCCACTTTGGTGAAATTTTTAAATTAAGAAGCCTACTTATTCTTGATTTCATTTCTTCTGCCGCTTTATTTGTAAATGTAATTGCCAAAATTTGTTCAACATCTACATCATGATGCTTTACTAAATGAGCATATCTATGTGTTAATACCCTAGTTTTGCCTGAACCAGCTCCAGCCATTATTAATACAGGCCCACTAATTGTTTCAATTGCCTTTATCTGACTTGGATTGAGTAATTTTTTCCAGTCTTCTGGTAAATTAGATTCAAATGACATTAAAGATTGGGCTTTCCTGTCTCAACATTCATTTCTTAATTTATACCTAAAGCATCTTTGACTTCTGATATTGTATTTTCTGCCGAATCTTTTGCTATCTCTAAATTGTTTGTAATAATTTTATCTACTTCTTTATCTCCAAGATTATTGAACTTCTCATTGATTGGTTCTAAATAAGAAATAGTTGACTCTGCAACTGCAATCTTAAATTCTCCATATGGATAGTCGTTGAACTTATTTTCAGTTTCATCTATCTCCAAATTATTGATGGATGAATATATTTCTATCAAATTACTAATTCCTGGCTTTGATTTAACATCATAAGTTATTGAATTGCTTGAGTCCGTAACCGAGGATTTAAACTTTTTAATAATTGTATCTTTCGTATCATTAAAATAAATAGTTCCATTTATATCATCTGAGCTTTTTGACATTTTATTTTCTGGGTGTCTTAATGACATCAGTCGAGCACCGTATTTTCCGCTTGTTTTTTCAGGTATTGGAAATATTTCACCATAATTATTATTAAATCTTTCAGCTATATTTCTTGTCAATTCTAAATGTTGAGTTTGATCATCACCTACTGGAACTTCATTTGCTTTATGAATTAAGATATCGGCAGCCATAAGAATTGGGTAAGTTAAAAGACCGGAGTGTGTTCCAAATGATGAAGCTTTTTCCTTGAACTGTGTCATTCGCTGCAATTCTCCAACTTGGCAAAAATTTGATAATATCCAAGATAAGTAAGCGTGTTCTTTTAGGTTGCTTTGAATATAAATTACTGATTTTTCAAGATTAATTCCTGATGATAGTAAAACTTTTAAAGTGTCTCTGATACTAGCCTTTAAATCAGATTTATCAGGCATTGCAGTAAGTGAATGTAGATCTACAATACAAAAATAATTTTTTGAGTCTTCATTTGATAATTTTGCCCAATTATTTATTGCTCCTAATAAATTACCTAAATGTACTAATCCACTTGGTTGAATTCCAGAAAAAACTGTTTTCATATCTGCTATTCTAATAAACTAAATTAAATTGGAGTGTTTTTATCAAACCTGAATATTCAATGTCCGCATTCGCAGGCTTAAGAAACATAATTTTAATTGGTACACTTTTTGGATTTCATGGACTATTAAATCGAAGTCTTCTCATCGATGGTGTAAATGAAATGTATATTGTGACATTAAGGGTTTCAATAGTTACTATTATTATCAGCCTATATTGCTTAAAAGAATTTTTTTCTAGCATCACATTAGATTTTTTTCTTAAGGGAAGCCTGTCGGGAATATTAGCTATTTTTATACCAGGTTGGGCTTTTATTTATGCATTAAAGTACATATCTTCAGGTTTACAAAGCATATTTATTTCAACCATTCCACTATTTACAGTATTCTGGGTTTTTCTTTTTTACAAAGATGAGAAAATTACTCGATTAAAAATTAGTTCAGTAATTTTAGGTTTTTTTGGTCTAGTTATTTTATTCCTGTCAGGCTCGACAGGTTTGTTAAATGAAGGGAATTTAATTACTGGTGGTCTTTTTGCACTTCTAGGTGTGCAAGGATTAGCTTTAAGTAATATTACAAACAAAAAACATCTTCAGTACATTCCTTCAAAGGCATACCTCTTAACTCAATGGTTCGTTGGTTCTGTTTTATCACTAATTTTGTTTTTTTCTCTGGATGGAAAATTTGAATCTATCACAATTTTTGAAACATCAAAACTTTTAGGTTTAGTGTTCATTGACATATTTAATTATTCTTTATTTTTATATACTATCAAGAGACTCTCAGCAACCTTCACAACTCTTGTTGATTATGTAGTCCCAATTGTTGGAATATTAGTAGGATATATTTTCTTGAATGAAATTGTCGATAGCGTCTTTTTTATCACACTGATTTTAATTTTTATATCGCTTTATCTAGCTGTAAAAGATGAGGCAAGAAATTTATCTAAGTCTTAGATTGCATAAAGTTCTCACCATTTTTGCAGTAGCGCCCCATAAGATTTCGTCATCCAACATATAAATCCAATCATCATCATATGCTCCTCTATATGACCAGTTGTTTTTATCAATTAATTTTTCAATTGGTTCATAAAATATTTTTTGAATTTCATCTTTATTAAAATTTAATTGTTTTTCATTTAAACTAAAAACCACCGGATAAACATTGAATTTGTACTCTACCGTGTCAATGGGATCTAAATTACCCTTCACAGTAAAAATTGAGTTGACAGTTTTCTTTGGAATTAATAACTCTTCATATGCTTCTCTCTTTGCTGTACTGTAAATATCCACATCACCATCTTCTTTTTTTCCACCAGGAAAAGCAATATCTCCTTTGTGAGTTGGCATATTTTCAGATCTCTTAATGAATAATATTTCTTTATTTTTAAAAATTAAGATTGCTACTGCAGCGTACTTTTCAGGACCTTTTGGTTCCCCCCTGCCAGCAAATCTATTAAATTTTAATCTATGTATCAATTGTTTCTTTTTGCTACAAGTTCAACTTTAATTCCTATAGGATTCAAGACTTCCCAAGCATTAAATTTGGTTGGTGCATCAAAACCGAACCAAGTTGTGTCAATTTCAGTAATCCCCGAAATAAATATTTGATTATCATCAAGATATGCTGATATAGAGAAAGGAGTATCTAATTCAATTTCTCTGATTGTTAGTTTACCAACAATCGTATCTTCAACTTTAGAGTCAAAATCTTTATTAGGTAGTACTAATTCATCGATCGTAAATATTGCTTCCGGAAAAAGTGTAGATTGTAGCCATTGGTTATTTATGGCTTGGTCTCTAATTATATTATTGCTTTTCAAAGTTGAGATATCAGCTTTTATTTGAAGGTCTTCTAAATATAAACACGAATCTGCTTGATCACATTCTGAAAGAGTTAGAGTAAATCCTCCTATTATTTCACGTGTTGTTCCCTCGACAATATCTAAACCAGAATTCAAAAATTGTTTTGGTGCTAAATATCCAACCACACTTTTTTCTTTTAGTACTATAAATTCAACATTCTCAAAAGACTCTAGCTGTACAATTTCTAGAGTTGTAGATGTAGTTGAACTTTCCTCGTTTGTTGCTTTAGGTTCAATAATTGTTGATTCTGTATTTATTGTCTCTTCAACTACTTCGTTTTGTGCACAAAAAATAAAGACTAAAAATAAAGATATATAAATTTTTCTCACTTAAACATTCTAATAATCAATTTATTTTTACTTAACTTGTATTCTTAACGAATGCCGAGAAAACCCAGACAAGTTTTTCAAGTAATTTTTGGAACTTCACTAATAGGCGTTGGTATTTCATTAAATTACCTTGCAAATTTAGGTTTAGGTCCTTGGGGTGTATTTCATGATGGATTATCTAAAACGATAGGTATAACTTACGGTAGAACAATAATAATAACTGGAGTTGCAGTTATGTTGTTGTGGATACCATTGAAGCAAAAACCGGGCTTGGGAACGTTGATAGATATCTTTTTAGTTGGATTGGTTGCAGACACTATCATTTTGTACTTTGAATTTTCAGAAAATATTTTCTTAAGTTTGATACTAATTTTATTAGGAATTATATCTATTGGAACTGGTACAGCAATTTATGTAGGAGCAGACTTAGGAGTTGGTCCTAGGGATGGAATAATGGTAGGACTTGAAACTTTAGGAATAAAAATCGGTACAGCTAGAAATTTGATTGAGTTGATTGCATTTTTAACTGGGTGGCTTCTGGGTGGACTTGTTGGATATGTAACTATTCTGTTCGTTATTGGAATAGGACCAGTAGTACAATTGGTCCTTCCGTACGTTGATATGAGAGATTCAATTTAAGGTAAAATTTAAGCGCTAATTATCTTTTTTTTCTTAGAATGAAAATATGGATTCGAAAATTAATATAAAAATCGTCATTAAAACTTTAATTTTATTTCCACTTTTCATGATTTTTATAATGTTTCCATTATGTGTTTTGATAGTATTAACTGCATTCATTCCTAAAGGTAGAATTCTGGCAACAAAGCTTTATGAGTTCTTTGGATGGATTGGAATAGTACTTGTAGGCATCAAGCTGAATGTTGTTGGATTGGAAAAAATAGACACTGAAAAAAGTTACGTAGTTATTGGAAATCACCCATCAACTCTTGATATATTTACTCACATAACTGCTCTACCAGTCTCAATTAGATTTCTTACAAAAACAGAACTATTTAGAATTCCTATATTTGGACGAGTTTTAAAAACCTTGGGATTACCAAGAATTGATAGAAAAAATGCAAAAGCAAATTTTGAAAAAATTAATGAATCTATAAACCAAGTAGTAGAGCAAGGAAATTCAATTATGATATTTCCAGAGGGAAAAAGAAGTAATCAAAAAGAACTCCTACCATTTAAAAAAGGTGCAGCCTATATCGCAAAAGATTTTAATCTCCCAATAGTCCCTGTTGTTTCTCATAATGCTCATAGGCTGATGACTAAAGGTAAAGTATGGCTAAAAAGTGGAGAAATAAAAATTGAGATATTAGATCCAATTTATAATGTAAATGATTTTTCTGTAGATGAATTAACTTCAAAGTTGGAGTCGTTAATTAAATATAAATTATATAGTTAAAAATTCTTCCACGTAATTGTTTAAAGACTTGATTACATCATCGTTATCTAGAATACTTTTATCATTTTGATGATCAAATTTAGTTATTAGATGAAATTTTTCAAAAAACTAATAATTTGTAATTTGAGAGTTGCAAACTTAAAATTTCAAACGCTTTTTGAGCATTTCCCCCTGTGCCTTTAACATTTGTGACAACGGCAACTTTCTTCTCTTTAAAAAGAGCGCTATAGCTATTACCATCATATGCAAGCGATAGCCAATCAAGAGTATTTTTTAGATGAGCTAAAAACCCACCATTGTAAACAGGACTAAAAATAATTATTTTGTCAGATATTTCCAGAAATTTTCTCATTTCACTAATCTTATCTGGAACATCATCGTAGCTATCAAGTAAAAAAGGAATGTCAGAATACAAATTATCGAAAAGGAAATTTTCTATACCTTTATTTTCAAAATAATTGCTTAGGTATTTTGCCAGTTGATTGTTGTATGAGTCAGGACTGGTGCCAGCGCTTAAAATGAAAATTTTTGACATGTAGTAAGTATGTAATTATGTTTGTTATATGAATAGTGAAAATGTTAAATTATTTTCTAAATTAGATATTCGTGTTGGAAAAATTATAAAAGCAGAAATATTTGAACAAGCAATTAAGCCGGCGTATATTCTAACTATAGATTTTGGTGAAGATATTGGATTAAAAAAAACAAGTGCACAAATTACAAATTATGAACTTAAAAGTCTGATAAATAAAAAATGTATAGCTGTTATCAATTTAGGTGAAAAACAGATTGGCTCAATTATGAGTCAGTGTTTAATACTAGGTTCAATCAAAAGTAATGGAGATGTACTTTTATTAGCTCCTGAAAATGGTTCGGAACTGGGTGACAGAATAGCTTAAGTTAAAAAATTTTTAAAATAACTCGAATTAAATGTTCCAACTCTTCTAGCTATTTTTTCACCATGGTTGTTTATTAAAACATATGTTGGAGTGTTAAATAGTTTATATTTATCAATAAACGGGTGATCTTTTTGTTTACTAGCATTAATAGAAACAAAAAAAACTTCTGGATTTTCTTTTTTAAATTCATCAACTATGAATTTTGATGCAGTACAGCCAAGTCAGTAATCTGAGTAAAACTCAATAATTGAATTTTTATAATCCGAGACTGAATAAGATGAGTCAACCATTTTTCGGTTTGAAGTATATGAAACCAAAAGGTAAAAAATCCCAAGAACGAAAAAACTAAGAAAGTACAAAACAGAAGATGGCTCGAATGTAAAAAAAATAATTGCTAATCCAATAACCCAACCTAGAGGTAAATAAATTAAACTATAACGATTAAGTATCTTTAGAAATTTTCTTTTCATAAGTGCCTTATCAAACCTTATAATATACTTGAATATGGACTTCGTTAGAGAATTAAAAAAAAGAGGTTATAGGATCACCAATCCAAGAGAAGTAATTTGCAGTATCCTAGAAAATTCAGGCCACGAGCATTTTACCGTTGAGAAGCTTCATCAACTATCTACGAAAAAAGATAAAAATATTGACCTAGCAACCGTATATAGGACTCTTGAATTATTAGAAAGTATAGATATTGTAGAACACCTACATCAAGCGCATGGTTCGGGAATTTATTACTTAAAAAGTGAAAATGATAACAATCACATAATATGTGACCTATGCAAATCAATTTTTGATCTTGCAAAAGAAACAAAAGAAAAAATCAATAAAGTGCTTGTAAAAGATAGCAATTTCAATGTAATTAATCATCATTTTATATATTCAGGAGTATGTAAAAACTGCAAATAAATATGTTATTGCAAATAATTTGCATTAACATATTTCTATATGGAGACTTCTCATTCACATCATTTAGAAATCCACAGCACTTCTTTACTAAGCAGGCTTAAACCCGAAATAAAGATTGCTGCAACTTTTGTTATTGTTTTATCAATTGCTTTCTTAAGTCTTGAAAACAACATATCAATTATTGTGCAAACTTTTGTTGTGCTACTGTTTATTTATTTATCTAAAATAAAAGCATCTACATACTTTAAAAGATTATCTATTGATATTCCCTTTGTACTCTTCGCTTTATTTCTACCATTTTTAAGCAAGGGTGATAATACAGTATTATTTGAAATTTTCTCCATATCTATTTATGAAACTGGATTTAACGAAATGATTGCAATTCTAATAAAAATTACCCTTTGCGTCTCACTTGCAATTGTTTTAACTGCCACAACATCTAATATTGAAATTATTTATGGTTTGCAAAAATTAAAAATATCACCTTTATTAATTTCGATTTTATCTTTTGCAATCAGATACATTGATGTATTTATCGATGAGTTCAAAAGAGTCAAAGTTGCAATGAAATCAAGAGGGTATGATCAAAAAGGAT
>QCNO01000003.1 GCA_003213165.1 OCS155 cluster bacterium AG-426-D23 | reverse complement strand
CTCAATAAATAAAATCCCTTGAATCAAAGTTGAAAGACGTGCAAAATATATTGCATTTTTAACTTTATCTAGATCGACATTTAAATTTTTTGAATGTGTTACTTTGGGCCAAATTTTTTGAAAATGACTTTCTACTCTTGCGTTAAAAGCCTCATAGATACTGGGTATAGGAAAGTTGTATTCCAGAGACGTTTCTACTGTTAACTTACCAGTACCTTTGTTATTTGCAACGGGGCTAATATTATCAATTAGATATTCGTTATCTGCTTTCTTTTTTATTATTTCTGAAGATATTTCAATCAAGTAGGAAGATTGATTTTTTTCCTTGAGACTTTTAAAAAAATCACTAATTTCCAAATTACTTAAGTTAGAACTTTTTAAAATACTATAACTTTCCGCAAGTATTTGCATTTCAGCATACTCAATTCCATTGTGTAGCATTTTTATAAAGTGTCCAGTACCGTAACCTTTGTATACACCAACGCAATCTCCATAACTGCTTTTTGCTGATATAGATTTAATCATTGATAATAAATTTTTTGAAATAGTGTCATCAGTGCCAAGCATTAATGCAGGTCCATGCCTTGCTCCTGTTTCTCCGCCTGAAACACCCATACCTACAAAGCGTATTTTTTTCTCTTTACATTTATTTCCTAATTCAACACTATCTTTATAAAAAGAATTTCCACCATCAATTAAAATATCGTCATTATCAAGCATTCCTAATAATTCGTCTGCAACACTTTTAGTAGCCTCACCAGATGGAACCATTAACAGAATTTTTCTTGGAGTTTCAATATTTTTTACAAATTCATCGAGCTTAGTAAATCCAGATATATTTTTTTTTGAACTCTCATGAATAAGGTCATTGATTTTATTTTTAGATTTGTTAAATATAACTACATTCATATCATTATCGGAAAAATTTAATGCAATGTTTTTTCCCATTACTCCCATGCCAACAATACCTATTGTTTCACTCATGAGAGAATTTTAACAACTTCCTTTTCAACTAAATTATTTAGATAATAATTTCTAATTGATACCTCGACTTCTAGTTGGTCTTCTTTATTTACTACATTTTTAATTGTTGAAAACTTGTGTAGCGCATCTAGGTGCTTGGGGCTTGTTAAAAGTTTAATTTCAATTAAACTTCCAAAAATTTTATAAGTAATTGCTGAAATTAAATTATCAAGATTTGTTTCTTTTATTGAAGAAACAAAAATTGCACTTTCATATCTTTCCTTCAAGAAATTTAACGATGCCTTATCTATTTTATCTATCTTGTTGAAAACCAAAATCTCTTCCACATTTGATTCAATTTGTTTCAGAATTTCATGGACTGTAGAGATATGCATTTCTGGAATTGCAGATGCAGCATCAACAACGTGTATAAGTAGGTTGGCCTCTTTCACGACTGTAAGTGTTGACTTAAATGAATCAATTAATGTTGTAGGAAGGTTTTGTATAAAACCAACTGTATCAGAAATAATAATTGGTTCGCTTAAATCATCTACTTTTAATTCTCTCTGGAGGGAATCTACAGTAGCAAATAACTCATTAGCAACATAAGTTTTAGACTCAGTTATTTTTTCAAGCAACGTTGATTTACCAGCATTTGTATATCCAACTATTGAAACTAATGGAGTATTGTTCTTTTTCCTAAAACTTGATTGAATTTCTCTTTGTTTTCCAACTTTTTTTATTTCTTTTTTTAGTTTGTTAATCCTGTTGTCAATTAATCGATTATCAGTTTCTAACTTAGTCTCACCGGGACCTCTAGTACCTATACCACCACCTTGTTGGTTAAGAGTTTTACCTAAACCAGCTAATCTTGGTTTTAAATAAATTGATAATGCTAACTCAACTTGCAAGGTTGCTTCTTTTGATTGAGCATGTAATGCGAATATATCTAAAATCAATCCAGTTCTATCAACAACATCACATTTAAATAATGCACGAAGCTCTTTTTGTTGATTTGGAGTCAGTTCACAATCAAAGATGACGACATCTATGTCATTCGCATTGGATATGTCTACTAATTCTGTAATAGAACCTTTCCCAATAAAAGTTTTTGGATCTATTCTTTCAACTCTTTTTGTTTGTATGATTGTTGGACTTGAACCAGCTGTTTTTACTAAGTTAACAAGTTCTTTGAGAGATTCCTCTTTATCAGCTCTAATTTCATTTTTAAGTATTATTCCAACCAGCAAAGCTTTTTGAGTAGTTACAAATATATCTCTGTCTGATACAGTTAGTAATTTTCTTTCAGACTGATTGGGGTTATTTCTTTGATTCAATTATTTCATTATAGGCAGTTGTCCACTATCAGACTTATTAGAAATTTCTTCTTCGGCAATAATCTGAGATTCTCTTACTGCTAAAACAACTTTTCCTGTTGGTGGCCATATAAATTTCCATGCACCACTTGCAACTGCCCAAAATTGATTTCCAGAATCAACATCAATTAAAGGCAGTGCCTCAGAAGTTTTTTCGCTACCTGCTGGTACTAATAAGCCTGACTTGGTAAAAGTCTCTTCTCTTAAGTGACCCACTCTCCAGCCTGGCGAAACTTTAAATCCTGGTGGTGCGAAATCAATGTTATCCAAGGTATTTTCTTCTGTCATTTTCTTATATTAAACATAAAAAAAGTATAAATTAGCGGAGGTGGACAGGAATCGAACCTGCCAAAGACTTTTACACCTTTCAACAGTTTTGAAGACTGTGGAGCCCACCAGGCGCTCATTCACCTCCAATATTAAGACTAGTTATATAAAAAATTATTATTGGAATAGAATTGAATGTAATGAAAAGTTTTCAACAAACATTTAATGAACTTAAGAAATCTAGAGGATTGAGCAATAAACAGATTGCTTCATTTACCGGTGTAAAACTTAAGGATGTAAAACAATGGGAAACTGGTACAAGTTTTCCGATTGAAACTAAAGTAGTTGATGCTCTAGAAGGATTATTGGGTACTGAAATTAGCAAATCACTAGAGGGGTACACTTCCCAAAGTAAAGTAAATAGTCAATTAAAAACTTCAGAGGATAATATTTTTAAAGTAAAAAATGAAAAAATAGATGTTACAAATACAAAAATTGATAAGTTACGATACTTGTTTCAAAAGCAACCTCAAAACACTACGGAGTATGAATTTGATAATGAAATTGAACACATAACAGATGATTACTATTTTGAAGATGATGCAACTACACCTTTACAAGAAATCTTAGAAAAACCATATTTATACGATGAAAACCAACTAGGCTTCTATTTTTCAAGAAATTTAAAAACCTTAGGGCTACTTTCTGTTTTAGGTTTAATTATTTTTAGTTTTTTTCAACTGTTCTGGGATTCCTTTAACTTATTTATAGATAACTTACTGTGAGACTACTTTTTTACACAAAACTAGGATTATTTCTTTCGGTACTCTCTATTCTTGCTGGTGCATTTGTAAGGGCGACAGGATCTGGGGATGGATGTGGAGCGACATGGCCAACTTGTAATGGAAAAATAATTCCAACACTTTCAGATACATCAGAAATTATTGAATTTTCACATCGAAGCATTAGTGGAGTCTTATTAATTGTTACGATGTATATTTTTATTAGTTCAAGAAAATTAGAAAAAGAAAGCGTTGCACGAACCTCAATTAATTATCTTACATTTTTTGTTTTATTTGAGGCATTAATAGGTGCTGTAATAGTTATTTTTGAATGGGTCGGTTTAAATAGTTCATTACCTAGAATCATTGCTGTACCAATCCACCTAGTTAATACTTTTGGCCTTCTAGCTAGTTATGTAATTCTCTATAAAATACTTGAAAATAAATTAGACAGTATTAAAAACCTTTGGGATCGAAATTTTATTGTTATATCTATTTTCTTTCTTCTTACTGGAGCTACAGGATCAATAACTGCCCTTGCCGATGTACTATATCCAAGTGCATCTTTTTACGAAGGTTTTTTGGATGATTTTGATAAAACCTCCGAGTTATTGACCAGATTGAGAATTTTTCACCCTATAGTTTCAACAATTTTATCAATAGGTTTATACATTGAATCCAAGCAACTTCATCAAAGATTCAATATAAATACAAATTTTCTTAAATTTCTGATTTTTGCAGCAATTTTCCTTGGTGTTACCAATGTTTTATCAAACATTGTTCTATTTCTTAGTATTTTTCACCTCGCAATGGCTGATTTACTATGGATTACATATATATATGTAAGTCTGGATAAAGTAAAAAATAATCTACCTACAAATTAGCTTTAAATTAAACATTGCTATAGACTTCATCTTTGTAACTAGATGAGAATAGGAAAAGTCAAAATATACGATGGTAACTAAAACAATTCCTTCAAAACCAAAACCTGAGGCTAAAGAGGTCGATTTTTCGAATGAGGACACGACTTTAACACCCGAACAGGAAAAAGCTGCGCGTGAAAAAGCAAAATCTCTTACAAAAAAATTAGCTGATGACAAAGGAAAGCTTACTACAGATCTCGTAAGTCAATATCTTACAGCTATTGGTAACTTTGACTTATTGACTGCTGAGCAAGAAGTAGAATTAGCCCAAAAAATTGAATCAGGGGAAAAAGCTGCTGTCAAACTTCATAAAAAACAATTTAAGGATAAAAAAGGTGAGATAAGACTTAAAAGAGATAGAAAGAAAGGCGCTGAGGCGAAAGATGCTTTTTTGACAGCTAACTTAAGACTAGTTGTTGCAAATGCCAGAAGATATGCTAATACATCTGGAATTGACTTTCTAGATTTGATTCAAGAAGGCAACCTAGGCTTAATTAGAGCAGTTGAAAAATTTGATTGGAGAAAAGGTTTTAAATTTTCAACTTATGCTACTTGGTGGATTAGACAAGCAATTACAAGAGCGATAGCGGATAAATCTCGTACTGTGAGAATTCCTGTTCACTTACATGACACAATGGCAGCTGTTAGAGCAGCACAGGCACAATTAAAAGCTGAGTTGGGTAGAGATCCAAAACCTCAGGAAATTGCAAAAGAAGCTGGTGTGGGCGTAGACAAAGTTGAACTCGCACTAAGTGTTGCTGATACTGTTTCTCTAGAACAGCCAGTTGGTGAAGACGGAGCTCAACTTGGAGATTTTATTCAAGATGAAGACGCCAGTGATCCTTCATTGATTGTACAAGATCTTGACGTTGCTGAAAGTTTACGAGATAGTATAGGAAGATTACCTGAGAGAGAAGGAAGAATTCTTGCACTGAGATACGGTTTTTATGATGGAGTTCCTAGAACTCTTGAAGAAATCGGTGAGGAATTCGATTTAACACGTGAAAGAATTAGACAATTAGAAAAACTTGCTCTTTGTAGATTAAGACACCCGTCTTTCGGAATAAGAGAACAAGATTTAGTTTAATTTTTTCATAACAAATTCGCTTAACTCTATTCATCATTGTTAAGCTAAATACATGTTTGAATTCCTTGAATTAGCCATAGATTCTGCAGTAAACAGTGGTGCAAAATACTCAGATGCAAGAATTTTGATTTCTAAATCAAGAAACATAGCGGCTAAAAATGGTGAAGTAGAGAACTATAATGAATCGGAAAAAATTGGTATAGGAATTAGGGCTTTAGTAGGTTCATCTTGGGGTTTTTACTCAACGTATGATTTATCGAAATCTTCATTGACTAATGCTGGCATTAAGGCTTTCCAAATTGCAAAAGCCTCTGCTATGGTTTCTGGTGATGACTTACCTTTTGCTGACGTTCCAGTAGTTGAAGATAGTTATACAACTCCTCATGACGAAAATCCTTTTTCTGTCTCAAGCACAGATCAAGTTGATTTACTCTTAAGAGCTACCGAGCAAATGAAAAAACTAGGGAGTTCTAGAGCTTCAGGAAGACTGGATTTTTGGGATACTGAAAAATGGTTTGCATCAAGCCAGGGCCATAAAATTTATCAAAATATTATTGAGTCCGGAGGAGGCATTTCATCTCTTGCAGTTGGTGATGGTGAAACTCAAATTCGTTCATATCCACAATCTTTTGGTGAATATCGAACAGGTGGATGGGAAGTAATAAAGGGTTTTGAATTTGAAAAACACACTGAAAGATTATCCGAAGAATCTCAGAGATTATTAGTCGCACCACAATGTCCTGAAGGAACAATGGATTTGATTCTAGAAGGAAGTCAACTTGCTCTGCAAATTCATGAATCTGTAGGCCACGCAATAGAACTAGATAGAATCCTAGGATGGGAAGCGGCATATGCAGGTACATCACACTTAGAATTAAAAAAACTAAACAAACATAAATATGGTTCAGAATTAATGAATATTGTTGCTGATGCAACTTTGCCAGGCGCACTTGCAACTTTTAAGTATGATGACGAAGGCACGCCTGCACAACGAGTAGATATCGTAAAAGAAGGAATTTGGACTGGAGTTCTTTCAGGGAGAGATAGTGCAGCAGTCGCAGGAGTCAAACCTGGCGGAATGGTTCGAGCAGATGGATTTGGCAGACTTCCTATGGTAAGAATGACTAATGTTGGGCTGTTGCCTGGTACATCTTCATTAGATGAAATAATTCAGTCAACTGAAAATGGTGTATATATGGAGACAAACAGGTCTTGGTCGATAGACGACCTTAGATTAAATTTTCAATTTGGATGTGAAGTTGGCTGGCTTGTTAAAAATGGAAAAATTATAGATATGGTAAAAAACCCGACTTATACAGGAATTACGCCTCTTTTTTGGGGGAATATGGATATGTTAGCCGGTGAAGAAGAGTGGGTTTTTTGGGGAACTCCAAACTGTGGAAAAGGTCAACCAAGCCAAGTAGGACATACTGGTCATCCAGCATCACCCGCAAGATTTAAAGAGACAAGAGTTGGAGTTAGAGGATGAAAATTTGGGATGACTTACTCGATGAGGTTAAAAAAAATCTTCCAGACGAAATAGAGTGTGAACTAAAATTCATGCATTCAAAAAGTGCACTTACAAGATTTGCTAATTCCCAAATTCATCAAAATGTAGATGAAGAATCAGCAGAAATTTATTTAACAATTCATAAAGATTCAAAAACCACAACAATCTCCAATAATCTGACAGCTATTAAGGATGTAGGAGAATTTGTCAACAAAGCCATAGTCTCTTTAGAGGACAGCCCTATTGACAAGGGATGGTCAGGGCTTCCAGATAAATCTAATTCTTATGAAGGATTCAAAGACATTGAAGAGTCCACTCCTGACGACAGAGCAAAAGTTGTTAAAGAGTTTATTAAGGAGGGGAAAAGTATGAATGCGGCTGGATATTGTTCAACTTATATTAACAATTATTTTGTTTGGAACTCTAATGGATTAAAATCTTGCGATTCATCAAGTAGTGCATTTATAGATGGCATCTTTAGAACCGATACATCTGCTGGATCATCACACAGAGGCGGTCAAACTCTTGCCTCTCTTGAAGGTACAGCTGCTGGGTTTGAAGCAGCCAAACTTGCTACTGACTCACAAAATCCAGTCGATATTGATCCAGGAAATTATGAAGTTGTTTTAGGACATGAAGCAGTGAGTACAATATTGGTCTTTTTAGAAGTCTACGGTTTTAACGCAAAAAGTAAAATCGACGGCATGAGTCCGATAATTATTGGAGAACAACAATTTGATGAAAAAATTAGCTTAGTTGATACCCCTGAAGATCAAGATTCAATTGGTTTTAAAATTGATGCATCGGGTTCCAAAAAGTTAAATTTAGATATTGTTAATAATGGTGTACCCAAATCCTATTTCCATACAAGAAGAACTGCTAACGAACTTGGAATGAAAAATACATTTCATGAACTTTTTGGTTGGGGTGAAAACTTTGGAGGAATTGGAACAAATGTAAAGCTATTGAATGGAGACAAAAGTTTTGAAGATATGATATCGGACGTAAAAAAAGGAATTTACATTAATGAATTTTGGTATTGCAGAGTATTAGATCCAATAACGCAAGTAGTTACAGGTTTGAACAGGAATGGCTCATTTTTAGTGGAAAATGGAAGAATAACTAAACCAGTTGGAAGGTTACGCTTTACACAAAGCTTTATATCTGCACTAGCAAACGGAAATGTCAACTCAGTCGGAAAACATTCAAGGTACTCTGATTCAGAATTTGGTGAAGGAATACTTTCAGTTCCTCAACTTCATTTAAAAGAATTTAATTTTACTGGTGGTGTTTCTGGATAAACTAAGCTATTTTGATGGTCAAAAACCATTAATTATTCCTCACAGAGGTGGTGCAAATATAGTTCCTGAAAATACACTTCACGGTCTCCAAATGGTCATATCTGAAGGTTTTACTCATTTTGAAACTGATTTGAGAATGTCGAAGGATGGCGAAATATTTCTTCATCATGACGATTCATTTAATAGGACCACTGACGTAGAAGGAAAAGTAAGAGATTTCAATTGGTCTGAAATAAAAACAATTAATGCTGGTTACGAATTTTACAATAGAAACAATTTACCAGGCAATACAACAAGTTTTGTAAGACTAGAGGATGCTTTATTGATGAGCCAAGTTTTAAAATTTAATCTTGATTTGAAAGAGACAGGTCTAGCAAAAAAAGTTGTAGAAATTGTCTTTTCATTAAACGCACAAAACAGAGTTCTAGTTTCTTCATTTAACCCATCAAGGCTTGATGAATTTTTACTTGAAAGTAAAGGTCAAATTGCAACATCAGGAACTTTTAGAGAAAACGCAATTGCTAGATTCCTGCCAATAAAAAAAAGAAATTTTCAAGTACAAGCTTTGCAAGCTCCATTCAAGTGGAGAGGTATGCAGATTTATTCAAAAAAATTAGTTGATTTTTGTAAATTAAACGATTTACAACTTCATATTTGGACCTTGAATTCATTAGATAATTTAAAAATATGTTTGGATTTAGGATGTGATGGAATTATTACTGATGAACCAATATTGTTTAGAAAATATATAAATTCACAAAATTAATTTGTATTTTTTTCTATAAACATTTCAGCTTTACTAAAAATATGCTGTTTTCTTTCTGGATTCATTTTGTCAAGTGAACGAGTTAATAGTGCAAGTCGTGGGTTATTTTCATAAAATGTTCTATTTTCTTCCGTAAATTTCCAATAAAGTCCATCTAAAACATCACACCAATCACCCTTTTTATAATTGGACATTTTTAAAATATAATTCGATCCACATGTGTAAGGCTTTGTTGACATAAGACCACCATCGGCATATGTTGCCATTCCGAATACATTTGGTACCATCACCCAGTCTGAAGAGTCTATATACATTTCCATAAACCATTTATAAATTTCTTTAGGAGAGATTCCGGCAAGATTCATGATATTGCTAATTACCATCAACCTTGGTATATGATGAATGTATCCATCATTTAAAGTAGTTTTGATGCAATCATCAAGAGGGTCTATACCAGTTGTTCCCTCGTACCAAGACTTCGTCAACTTTTTTTTATGATTCCAATAATTTTGTTTAATTTGAAACTTGCCTTCTTCATGATAAATACCTCTTATAAATTCACGCCAACCAATTATCTGCCTAATAAAACCTTCAAGTGAATTAATTGGAATATTATTATCTGATGCGAACTTCATGGTTTTCTTAATGACAGTTTCTGGATCTAGTAAACCAATATTTAACAACGCACTTATACAACTATGAAATAGGAAATTTTTCCCCTCCAACATCGCATCTTCATAAATTCCAAAATTAGTAAATTTGTTTTTTAAAAAATCTTCGAGTTGTTTTTCAGCTCCTTTTCTGGTGACTGGAAACCAAATATTTTCTAAGTTTCCAGGGTGTTTATTAAAGTATTTGTGAATCAAATTAACTATGTCGTTATGATGTTCAGAAGCTTTAAATTTTAAGTTTTTTGGTGGCTCTACTCCTTTAGGAATTTTTTTTCTGTTCTCTTCATCGAATGACCACTTACCTCCAATGGGTTTTTGATCTTCATCGACCAATATATTTAAACTTTTTCTAGCCTTTTGATAAAAAGAAGACATTCTGTAAACTTTTTTACCTTTAGCCATAGGTACAAAATCTTCCCTTTTAAATAAAAACATTGGTGATTTGATAAATGTTATTTCAATCTCTTCTTTTTTTAAGTGTGAAACTAATTCAAATTCAAATTCTTTGTCTTCTATTTCAAACATATGAATACGGTTTATTTTTTTTGATTTTAAGAATTTAGCCAAAAATATGGAATATTTATCGTTGTCATCTCTCTCATCTAGTTTAAAGTAATTGACTTTAATTGAATTTTTCGTAAGTTCATCTCTGTATTCTCTCATTGCTGTTAAAAATAAATATAGCTTTGCTTTATGGTGTTTGAAATAAGTACATAATCCAAGATCCTCGGCCATGAAAACTTCATTACAATTATTTTTATTTAGTATTTTTGGATTAAAGAGCTGATTGCCAAGTATTATAAAAAATTTGCTTTCCATGTTAATCGAACATAGTTTACCATTGTAATGTAGAAGTAATAAATCTATAGCCATGGGGGAAACATGAATCAAGATATCTTAAATAGCGGATTTATTCCAGAAGTTATTTGTGAACAACTACCTGAGGGTTTTGAAGATATAGAATTGCTAGCAGAAGAGTTACCAAAAGTTTTGGCCAACGAACAAATAACAGATAGGATATCAAAGCTTGAAATAGAAAAAGATATTTCAAAATTATCTTTAAGCGAACTTGAGAGAGCAATGCTTCTTTATTCATATATTGGCCATGCTTACATGTGGGGAAAGAGTAAAGTCGAAAACGTAATACCTATTCAAATCTCAAAAACCTGGTATGAGATTTCACAAAAACTACATAGACCTCCAATACTTTCTTATGCTTCATACGCTTTAAATAACTGGAAAATAGCAGACCCAGACAAGCCTTTTGATGTTGAAAATATATCTATTATGCAAAATTTTCTTGGTGGAGTAGATGAAGACTGGTTTATCATGATTCACGTTGCCATTGAATATGAAGCGAAAGAAATATTATCAAATTTGAAATCCTATTTTTTTGAAAAAAATTTAGATCAAACACATTTACAAAAAGCATTAGATAGTATTAAAAAAATAAATTCGATTATGAATAGGATGCCAGAAAAATGTGATCCATTTATTTATTACAATCGAGTAAGGCCATACATATTTGGATGGAAAAATAATCCTGCAACACCTATTGGTGTAATTTACGAAGGTGTTGAAGCATATAATGGAGAACCACAGCTTTTCAGGGGAGAGACAGGTGCCCAAAGTTCAATTGTTCCTGCATTAGATGCTCTTCTTGGAGTTACTCATTCCAACGATCCTTTAAGAGAGTATCTTGATGAGATGAGACTTTATATGCCAAAAGAACATAGGGAGCTATTAAACGGCTTAGATGAATGGTCAAAAAATGAAAGAACAAAATTAAATATAAATCAAGAATCAGTTGAGATAATCAACGAATTGATAAAAGAGGTGCACACTTTTAGGGACAAGCACCTAGAGTATGCGAGAGTTTATATTTACGAACAGTCATTAACAAATAATTCGAACTCTAACATTGTTGGTACAGGTGGAACTCCATTCATGAAGTATCTAGATAAACATTTACAGGAGACAGTTCCAGGAAATGATTAAAAAGCTTGGAATTCCAAAAGAAGTAAAACAGGATGAAGGAAGAGTTGCATTAATACCTGAGCACATTACCCAATTTACTGGTTTGGCAGATATTTTTGTTGAAACACAAGCAGGATTTGGGTCTGGATTCACTGATAAAGATTATGAGGATGCCGGAGCAAAAATAGTACATTCTGCAGAAGAGCTTTATGAAATTTCTGAAATTATATGTAAAGTTAAGGAGCCTCAACCTCAAGAACTAGAATTGTTAAATTCATCCCATATTTTGTTTGCATATCTTCATTTGTCATCAAATATATCATTAACAAAGGCCTTGCTTGATAAAAAATTAACCGGTATTGCAACTGAAATGATAATGGATGGTAATGAGTACCCATTGTTAATTCCAATGTCAAGGATTGCAGGTAACCTAGCAATTCAGAAAGGTATGCAATTTTTAGAATATTCATCTCAAGGTAAAGGAGTCCTTCTATCTGCAATTTCAGGAGAGAAAAATTCAAAAGTTACAATAATAGGCTGTGGTGAAGTTGGCAGAGCTTCGATACACAAATCTATTCAAATTGGAGCTTTGGTAACTGCAATTGATGTAAATGAGAACACTTTGGAGGATTTAAAAAATAAATACGGCGAAAATATTTCAACAATAATTAGTGGAACTGATGAAGCTGTAAATGCAATTAGATCAGCCGATTTAGTAATCGGTGCTGTTTTACTTCCAGGCAGAAAGCCGCCAGTAGTAGTAACAAAGGAAGACATTAGTGCAATGGAGCAAGGAACAGTAATTGTTGATGTTGCTATTGATCAAGGTGGTTGCGTTGAAGGTGTCAAACCTAATACCCACAGCGACCCTTTTGAAATAAGAAACGGTGTGATAGTTTCTGCAATTGCAAACCTACCAGGAGCAGTTCCTAGAACCTCTTCTATTGAGCTATCTACAAATTTACAAAAATATGTTGATAATCTTTTAATTGAAAACTGGTTTGATAAATATAAAAATAATGAAAGCTTAAGACCTTCACTGCAAATACACAATGGACTTTTGTTATCAGAAGAAGTCGCAGATAGCTTAAGTTTGACTTTGTCTAAGCTAGTTTAGGCATCCATTTTTTTCTAGATTTATTGAAGCTGTCTATTTGATCTATATACCCCAACGTTATATCAATTTTGTCTAAACCTTCAAGGATTCTTTTTTGAGAAAAATCATCTAATTCAAATGAAAATGCTATTTCCTCACATTGAACTGTTTTATTTTCTATAGAAATCACGATGTTAGTACTTGGAGTAGCTTCAATTTTCTCAAAAAGTGCATCTACATTTTCTTGACTTGTTTCTATAGGTACAAGACCGATATTGATTGAATTTAATCTGAAAATATCAGCAAATTTAGTTGAAATTATTGCATCAAATCCCCAATCTTGTAACCCCCAAGGTGCATGCTCTCTAGAAGAACCAGTCCCAAAATTATCTCCGGCAACTAAAACTTGTGACCCTTTATATGCTTCATTATTTAAAGGAAATTCAGGCTCTTTCTTCCAATCAAAAAACAAGAATTCACCATAACCTGAGCGTTCAACACGTTTAAGAAATTGTTTTGGCATTATTTGATCAGTGTCAACATTAGACATATTAAGTGGAAGCATTGTTGAATTTATAGTGATTAGTTTCTTCATTTACAGGTTCCTTATGTCAACAAATTTTCCGTATAAAGCTGCAGCAGCCGCCATTTTTGGACTCACTAAGTGGGTTCGCCCTCCAGCACCTTGTCTACCTTCATAATTTCTATTTGATGTAGAGGCACATCTTTCACCGGGACTTAAAATGTCTGGATTCATTCCTAAACACATTGAGCAACCTGCTTCTCTCCAGTCAAAACCAGCTTCAATAAAGATTTTGTCTAATCCTTCCTCTTCCGCTTGTTTTTTAACAAGTGTTGATCCAGGAACAATCATTGCACCAATTGTTGACGAAACTTTTTTCCCTTTTACTACTTCTGCGGCTTCTCTTAAATCTTCGATTCTCCCATTAGTGCAGCTACCAATAAAAACTCTATCCAATTGGATTTCATTAATTTTTTCTCCAGGCTTTAAATCCATATATTCCAAAGCTCTTGATGCCGCTTCCTTTTCAGATTCTTCATTAAAATCATCTGGATAAGGAATGGTATCGTTAACAAAAATTACCTGTGAAGGATTTGTTCCCCATGATATAGATGGTTCAAGTTCATCAGCGTTTATTGTTACAACTTTATCAAACTCAGCATCTTCATCAGAGTATAGATTTCTCCATTCAGCAATTGCATCATCCCAGTCAGAACCCCTAGGGGCATAATTTTTCTCTTTCAGATAATTGAAAGTTACCTCATCTGGAGCAATCATTCCTGCTCTAGCTCCTCCTTCAATCGACATATTGCAGATAGTCATTCTGTTCTCCATGCTCATATTTTGAATAACATCACCTACATATTCAATGACATGACCGGCTCCACCACCAGTTCCAATTTTTCTGATTATTCCTAAAATTATATCTTTTGGTCCAACTCCTACAGATACATCTCCAATTACTTCCACTTTCATTGTTTTTGGTTTTTCCATTGCCAATGTTTGTGTAGCTAAAACATGTTCTACTTCTGAAGTCCCTATACCGAAAGCTAGTGCTCCGAAAGCTCCATGGGTTGCTGTATGGCTATCACCACATACAATTGTCATTCCTGGTTGGGTTATTCCTTGTTCTGGCCCTATAACATGGACTATTCCTTGACGTGGATCATTAATACCAAATAATGTAACTCCAAATTCTTCACAATTAGTCTCTAAAGCTTCTATCTGAATTTTTGACAGTGGATCTTTAATTCCAAGCAATCTGTTAGAGGTTGGAACTCCGTGATCCACTGTAGCAAGTGTAAGTTCAGGATGTTTGACTGACCTGCCTGCGATTCTAAGACTATCAAATGCTTGAGGCGAAGTAACTTCATGTACTAAGTGAAGATCTATGAATACTAAATTTGTACTTTTATCAATTGAAGCTACAAGATGCTTATCCCAAATTTTTTCAAATAATGTTTTTGCCATTTCAGATATAAATTATATTATTTTTTTTTAATTTATTCTATAGAGTTGTTTTTTGTTTTATTACCATTTAATCTCTGCTCATTTAGAATAAATCATCATGGAAACAATTATTGAAAAGTTTTTGGAAATAGCGATTATATTAGTAGCTGCTAAATTTGGCGCAGAATTAATGAGAAGAATTAATCAACCTGCAGTAATAGGCGAGCTAGTCATCGGAATCATCATTGGTTATTATGGGTTAGGACTTCTTCCACATTTTGAATCCGGAGATGTTGTATCAACTTTAGCTGAAATTGGAGTAGTCCTTTTGCTGTTTGAAGTAGGATTAGAAACTAATTTAGACGAGTTTATAGAATTAGGTTCAACTTCTCTTCTCGTAGCGTTAATAGGTGTTGTAGCACCATTTGCGTTGGGTTTTGGCTCAATCTATGCACTCAATTTAGGAGGAGAAGATCAGTTTGGAATAGCTTTATTCGTAGGTGCCGCAATGACAGCAACTTCAGTGGGCATTACCGCCAGAGTGTTTGGAGACTTAGGTGCTTTAAAATCAAGAGAAGCAAAAACAATCATAGGTGCAGCAGTTGTAGATGATATTTTAGGTTTATTGATTCTAACTGTCGTTGCAGGGGTTTTAGGGAGTTCAGGAGATTTTTCAATAGTTGATCTTGGAGTAATTAGCGCAAAGGCAGTCGGGTTTTTAGTTGCAGTAGTAATTGTTGGAAGAAAGCTTTCAAAACCAATATTTAACTTCTTAGTAAAAATTCCATCACCAGGAACATTTGTAACGGGAAGCTTTATTTTTGCAATGCTTCTCGGTGCTGCAGCACACTTTGTTGGGCTTCATCCTATTGTAGGAGCTTTTGCAGGGGGAGTAGTTGCCGGTGAATCAGGCATGACTCATAGAATTAGAGATGAGATGAAGCCTTTAAACTTTTTACTCGTTCCAATATTTTTTGTTTATATTGGTTCGGAAGTGAACATTCAAACTTTAGCTTCTCTTGATGTATTTTTATACGGAATGCTGGTAAGTCTCTTAGCGTTTGTTGGTAAATATGTATCAGCTCTTGGAGCTATGGGCAAAGGTTTAAACACATCTCTCATTGGAATTGGAATGTCTCCTAGAGGAGAGGTTGGATTAATATTTGTTGCTGTTGCTACAACTACGCTATCTGACATTATTTCAGGTGATATTATTTCAATTATAATATGGATGGTAATAGTCACGACAGTTATTGCGCCTATATTACTCAACAGAATACTGCAAAAAGTACCTTTATCTGAAAGAGATGATGATGAAAGGTTCGAAACTCCTGTTGTAGAGTAATTTTTTACTACAAAATAATTTAACTTTATTATTATTAATTTGTTCTAAAAAGGGGAAAAATTAAATGTTATTAAACTACCAAGGTTCAATCATTGCAGCCTTACTAGGTCTAGTACTTGCAGGCTATTTTGCTAACAGAATACTTTCAATAGAGGTAACAGACAGGAAAGTTCAAAGCTTATCTGATGCGATAAGGAAAGGCTCAATGGCATTTCTTAAAAGACAATATTCTTGGGTAAGTATTTTTGTTGTCATACTTGCAGTTTTAATTTCGACATTAACTGATTGGGGCTATCCATATGGAGCAATAGCATTTATCGGAGGTGCACTTTTTTCATCACTAGCAGGATTTATTGGAATGAGAATTGCAACAGCTGCCAACGGTAGAACTACAGAAGCTGCAAGAGACGGAGGTACACTCAAAGCTTTACCTGTAGCGTTCAGAGGTGGAGCAGTAATGGGATTTTCTGTTGCTGGACTAGGTCTTCTTGGTGTGGCATTAGGTTATTGGGTATTTATCGACATAATGAATTTAGAAAATGGGTATGATATTTTAGCTGCAATAGGCTTAGGTGGATCTTCCATTGCTCTCTTTGCCAGAGTCGGTGGTGGTATCTATACAAAAGCAGCGGATGTTGGTGCTGATTTAGTTGGAAAAGTAGAAGCAGGAATACCGGAAGACGATCCAAGAAACCCAGCAACCATTGCAGATAACGTTGGAGACAATGTTGGCGATGTTGCAGGAATGGGTGCAGATCTTTTTGAAAGCTACGTTGGATCTCTAGTAGCACCATTAGCTTATGCAGCAATTGTATTTGCTGGAACAGATGTTTTGCCTTCGCTACTTTTTTTCCCACTAGCAGTAGGAACTATTGGTATGTTGGCATCTATCGTTTCCTCTTTTCTTGTAGTCCCTAAGGAAGGCAAGTTGGCTCAAGCACTTCATAGAGGAACTTACTCAGCTGCAGGAATAACTGCTATTGGCGTGTATTTTCTATCAGATACGATGTTTGCTGATTTTTCTGAAAACCCAATAGGATTGTTTATATCAGTTATCATCGGTTTGCTCGTTGGTATTACTGTTGGCCAAATATCAGAATGGTTTACTTCTGATCACTATTCAATTGTTAAAAATATTGCAGATCAAGCTAAAACTGGACCAGCGACAGTAGTTTTATCTGGAATTTCTGAAGGAATGCGATCTGCTGCATTCTCTGTAATAGTAGTTGTTATTGGTGTTGGTGGAGCTTACACATCTGGAGCATGGGCTTTAGGAGAGTCTGGGGGAATTTATGGTGTTGCTGTTGCAGCGATTGGTGTTTTGGCAACACTCGGAATAACCGTTGCAGTTGATGCTTACGGTCCTATTGCAGACAACGCAGGCGGTATTGCAGAAATGGCCCATTTGGATCCTGAAGTTAGAGAAGCTACAGATGAACTTGATTCATTAGGAAACACAACAGCTGCCATTGCAAAAGGATTTGCAATTGGGTCTGCTGCTGTAACAGCATTAGCTTTATTCTCTGCATTTGTGCAAAGCGCAGGTCTGACTGAACTAGATATTACGCAAGTAGAAGTTACGGCAGGATTGTTTTTAGGTGGAATGTTTCCTTTCTTATTTGCTGCAATGACAATTAATGCAGTAGGAAGAGCTGCATTTAAAATGATTGAAGAAGTCAGGCGTCAATTTAGAGAAATACCTGGATTGCGTGAAGGAAAAGAAGGAGTAACTCCTGAATATGAAGAATGTGTTGATATTGCAACTTCAGCAGCTTTAAAAGAGATGCTTCTTCCAGGTGGTCTTGCAATTGTATCACCTTTAATTATTGGTTTCTGGAACAAAGAAGCTCTTGGCGGATTTTTAGCTGGTGCTTTAGTAACAGGGTTCTTACTCGCAATATTTATGGCTAACTCAGGCGGTGCATGGGACAATGCAAAGAAATATATTGAAGCTGGTGGCGGCGCTGGTAAAGGATCTGAAGAACATAAAGCTGCAGTAATTGGCGACACTATAGGCGACCCATTCAAAGATACTTCTGGTCCAGCTATGAATATTGTTATCAAGGTTATGACCATAGTAAGTCTGATTTTTGCTTCTGCGTTTTAAATATAATTGAAAACAGTTCATTTTGTTCGCCATGGAGAAACAGAGCAAAATAAAGATGGAATTTGGCAAGGTCATACAAATACACAATTAAGTAAAACTGGAAAAGCTCAAGCCAAGCTTTTGTCAAAAAGGATAAATTTAAAAAATCAAACAGTTTTTACATCAGATCTAGCTAGAGCAAAAGAAACTGCTTATTTCTTGTCAGATTCACCAAACGTAAGAGAAAATTTAAGAGAAATAAATGTTGGAGACTTTACAGGCAAGTCTGTAAAAGAAACATACTCAAACAATTTAGACATATTCGACGCTTTACAATATGACACATATGTTTTTCCAAATGGAGAATCTGTTCAGGAATTTAAATTAAGAGTTCAAAAAGAGGTTGATCATATTTTTGACAATATTGATGAAGACTCCGAATGCGTAGTAGTGACACATGGCTTCTTTATTGGTACTGCTATAGGGTTGGTTCTAGGGTTTAATCAGTATCCATATCCAATTGGCAACATTCAAAATACATCTATTTCTACAGTTATAAAAAGAGACTCTGTAATGCAAGTTAATAAATTCAACGATGCTATTCATCTACCTAATTCGTATATTGATTATCCAGCTAAAGATAAAAGTAGAATTTTAACATTTATTAGACACGGTCAGACCGATTCTAACACTCAAGGCGTATGGCAGGGTCATGTTGACAATCCTTTAAATACATATGGTGTTGAAACTGCAAAACAACTCAAAGGTAAATTTTCAAATTATGATTTATATTTATCTTCTTCGTTTAAAAGAGCTTTAGAAACTATCTCATTAATAGTGGATGATCAAGATATAACAGCAACTAACCTTTTAGCTGAAATGGACTTAGGCCGGTGGGAAGGTTTAAGCACATCAGAAATAATGGAAAATTATAGAGAAAATTTCATTCAGTCCTTGTTCGTTAACTTCAAAGTTAAGTATGGAATAGATGGAGAGTCAATGAATGAAGCCGGCATTAGAGTAAGAGATTTATTAAACGATTATGATAAAGCCAAAATGTTAATTGCAAGTCATGGCGGAACTATTAAAGCTGCAATTACAACTTTTTTAAACTGTCCAGAACATAAAGCTGCTTCATCATTTACGATTCCGAATAATTTAGGAGTATCTTGTTTGGAGGTCAAGGACAACAAATATTCTTTATGGTCGTATAATGTAGGAAAAATAGGATATGAAAACATTAGTTATAACGAATGATTATTTTCCAAAAAAAGGTGGAATTTCCACTTACATAAAATCTTTTGAAAATCATCTTGAATTTGAAAAAATAATATATGCTCCAAATTGGGCAGAAGGACCTAATGTTGTTAACTCTAAATCAAAGTTTATCTTTGGTAGTAGAACTCATCTAAGTGAAATTAATCAAATAATTAACCAGCACAACATCGAAATAATTTTACACGCATCAAGCAATCCACAGTTCTACTTAGTTGATAAATTAAAAAATTTTGGATTGAAGCAGTATATGATTATTCACGGAGCTGAATTTAACGTGATTGATTCGATTCCTATTGTCAAAAAAATATTTAGAAGATCGCTTGAGTCCTTAGAAAAAATATTTACTGTTAGCTATTTTACAGGTAGAAAATTACAAGAAATTACTTCAACTGAGATTGTACTTATGGGTGCAGGTGTTGAAAAAAATGAATATCAAAAAGAATTTAATGTAAATGAAAAATTAACTGTAGGAGTAAGTAGTAGATTTGTATCCAGAAAAAAAATTGATTGGGTTATAGATTCTTTAAATGATTTACAAATGGATGGATATGACGTTACATTAAATATTTTTGGTTATGGAAAACTAGAGAATTATCTAAAAAAACTTTCTGATATTTCATCTCAAGAAGTAAATTTTTACTCAGATGATGATGAAAATGCGTTGGATGGCTTTTACAAAGACTTAGACATATTTGTCATGCCTGCAAAATCTAGATTTTTTGGAAGAGAATATGAAGGCCTTGGACTAGTTTATTTAGAAGCTGCAAGCTATGGATTGCCGGTTCTTGTTGGAAGTTCTGGAGGGGCTTTCGAAACTATTATTCCTGGAAAAACTGGCTTTATTGTTGGTTCAAGAAACGAAATATATGATGCCATTAAATATTTCAACGAAAATAAGGACATGATTAAAGAATTTGGAAGTAATTCAAAGTTATTTGTTGAAGAAAATTTTTCATGGGAAACAGTGGTTGAAAAATTTAAAATAAACACTAACTAGTTTCAATATCTCCAAACAATTCAAGAACTTCTGAAGGCGTAACAGTTAGAGCTTTTCTTGGACTTTCTAGTGGTTTGTTTTTTTTCTCAAAAAGAATTTTGTTAATAAGATTATCTTTAGTTGCATCCTCAGGCTTCATTCTGAATCTTCCTCTATAAAATACTATCTCTAGTGATTTAGCAAGTTCTACTAGATGTTCTTTCGATAGTGTCTTTATGTCCTTCTCACTAAGTTCAAAATGTTTAGAAATTTTATCAATCATACTTTCCTTGCTTGCACTTTTTGGAAGTTTCAATATTTCACCACCAAGAAAATTAGATATTTTTCTAGATTTTTCATTTTCTATCAACTCTCTTATTTCATCCTTCTTCATTTCCGCTAATTCTAAATTTTCGAATACCGTTCTGTTTCGTTGTTTCATTGCATAACCTCCATAGGGTCCAACTGCTGCAGAATAGGTCCATTCATTTAACGATGTGACATATCTAGGATTTTTAGCTGATAGTGAAAATCTCTTAATACATTCTTCTTCTGTTAATTTATCTGGATCTTCATCTTCAAAAATAGGTCCAATTAAATTTTTGTAAACGCATTTTTCTTGCCTTACACCTTTTTCTTTTATTCCATGTTGTATATAAAAACTTCCATTTGGTCCAAGTTTTATAAAAATGGATGAAGAACATTCAGGGCATTTTGTAACTATCCTCTCCTTTTTTAAGCTTTTTTCTTGTTGGTCTTCAACTTCACTTATATATTCTTCTTCTATTTCTTCTATGGTTATTTCGGGAGGTAATCCAACCTTAAAATCATCATCTCTCAATAAATATGGATATGGTATTTTCCCCTGTATTCTTCCTGTTTTTACGACGTACCGTGATTCAAATGGTAATTTTACAGTAGTCAAAGCCAGTGGGTCTTGGATACCATAATCTTCAACGTGGCTTTTGATTGTCTCATGAGATTTCTGAAGAAATTTAATTTTTGATTCCTCTGGATTTTTACTTTCAAGAATTAAATCTAATTCATCTTCCATAGTTTTTGAGAACTCATAATCAATATATTGATTGAAATACGGTTTCATGAAGTTATTGATTAAAGCTATTGCCAAAATTCTTGGTTTCAGACTAGATTCAGAATTTATAAACACAGAAGTAATACTTTCAATAATTGAAACATATGTTGATGGCCTACCTATACCTAATTCCTCCAATTTATTAATAAGAGAAGTTGAAGAATATCTATTGGGTGGATTTGTATATTTTTCTTCACTCTCTGATTCAATAATTTTTATTTCATCATTTTCTCTCAAGTCTGGAAGCTCTTGAGACTTCTCTGACAAATCTTTAATTAAATCCCTATATCCACCAAATGTCCAAGTTGTCCCTGAGATTCCCAAAATTAAAGGAGAGTAAATATTTTCTTTCGCTTCTATTTCAATAGTTTTCGTAATTCCTTGAGCATCAGTCATCTGAGATGCGACTGTTGTGTTGAAAATTAAACTGTAAAGCTTGTATTCATCACTGTCCTCTTTATGTGTTTTCAGTAATTCGCGAGGAGTAGTAAAGCTTTCACCAGAAGGCCTAATTGCTTCATGGGCTGCTTGTGCATTTTTGCTGTCACCATATAGATTTGGAGAATCAGGTAAGTGTTTTTCAGAAAAATTATCCTTAATATAAGCTCTCGAGGCTTTAATTGCGACATCTGATAACCTAATTGAATCAGTTCTCATATATGTAATTAATCCTTCTTGGTAAAGTCGCTGGGCCACACTCATAGTTTTTCTTGGCTGAAAACCCAAGTTGCTTCTAGCTGAAGATTGTAAACTTGTTGTTTTAAATGGCTTTGGAGGCTTACCACTCCGAGAAGACTCTTTAATGGATGAGATTGATGCAGTTTGATTTTTTAATATACTAACTATTTCGTTAGCTTCATTTTCATCTAGGTATTTTTTATCCTTACTAGTCTTATTTCCATTTTCATTAAAATCAGAAGATGAAGCTAACCTTTTTCCATTAACTCTTTTAAGATTTGCTGTAAATTCATAATCATCACTTTTACACAATGCCTTGATTTCAAAATATTTTGATTTTACAAACTTTAATCTTTCTTCTTCTCTTTCAACTATTAACCTAATCGCAGGACCCTGCACTCTTCCTGTAGAGATAAATGCTCCTCCGAGATCTCTAACTTTTGGTGAAATTTCATATCCTATCATCCGATCAAGGGTTCTCCTAGCTTCGTAAGATTTAAATTTACCAATATCTATGGTTTCAGGGTTATTTATTGCTGTTTTTACAGCTGCTTCTGTGATCTCATTGAATTTAATTCTCTTAGGTTCACTTTTGAGTTCAAGAGATTCCATCAAATGATATGCAATAGCTTCACCTTCTCTGTCATCATCAGTCGCTAGATATACATCCGATGCTTCATCTGCTAAATCTTTCAGTTCATTGACAATTTTTTTTCTATCTTCGGGTATTACATATATATTTTCAAAATTTTTAGGCTTAACAGCACCCCATAAAATTTCTTTATTGGAAAAATTAGCAGGTATAGCTTTAGTATTCCGTGGAAGATCTCTTATGTGACCAACACTTGATTTTACGATGTATTCAGAACCGAGTATTTTAGAAATAGTTTTAACTTTTGTTGGCGACTCAACAATAACTAAAGGTTTTGACATGTCCTTATTGATAACACTATTTTTGTCATATGTACAGGATTTAAGAAAAAAAGTATTCTAAACATTTACTAGGATGAATATAAGGCAATGAAATCAATAAAAATATTTTCAAAATCTCAGTTCTCAGTTCTTTGGTGGTCAGGCACTTTATCAAGCTTTGGTGATTGGGCAACATTATTTGCTTCTGTTGCATTAGCAAGCTATCTAGGGACCGAAGGTGGCAATTCCGAACTAACCGCTGTTATTCCAATTGTTGCAAGGATAATCCCTGCACTTATGTCGTCATTTGCAGGAATATTGGCTGATAGGTTTAATAAAAAAAATGTGATGATCATATGTGATCTATCAAGAATGGGTATAGTTCTTGGTCTTTTTTTCACGACGACCCTAATTCAACTTTTCCTTATAAATTTTTTATCTGAAATATTTTCTCTTATTAGGCAACCTTCAAGAGAATCAGTAGTTCCCGAAGTGGTTGATGATGAATATTTAGTAAAAGCAAACTCTCTATTTACAGTAGGTACATACGCGTCCCTTCCATTAGCTTCGTTAGCTTTCGGTGTAATCTCTGATAATTCATTGATTGAAGGAATTGTTTCTTATGGAAATGGTTGGAATGGGTCTGTAATATTTGTTGTTGATTCAATCACTTTTTTAATTTCATCATTATTGCTTTTATATCTTGAAACAGGATCGCCAAACGAAAATGTAAAAAAACAATCAAATGTTTTTGGTGATCTTAAGGAAGGCTTAAATTATTTTCTTTCAGTTCATGAACTTAGAACAGTTACAACATCCATATCATTAAGTTTGGTAGGGGCAGGCGCTCTTTTTGTATTAGGAAATACATACTTGACAGAGTCACTAAAGTTTACCCAAAGCTCTTTTGGCTTTATGATTGCTTCGTTTGGGTTTGGGATAATTTTTACTATGGTAATTTTAAGTTATTTTGTTACCTCATTCAGTAGAATTTCATTTTTTATTGGAATAAGCATGGTAATAACTGGTCTCTCACTTTTATTTGCATTTAACTCATCAGAATTTTCAACACTCTTATTTTTTATTTTTATTTCAGGCATAGGTTCAGGATCTGTTTATCTGTTGACTATAAGTTATCTTCAAAGTACAACAGACAAAAATTTAAGGGGAAGAGTATTTGGTAACTTTTATACAATTGGAAGATTATCAATTCTACTCTCATTATTTATTTCTGGATTTGCTGCAAATTTCATAAATCAATATTTTGAATTCGACGGAGTGCTGGTCGTTTTAAGAATAAGCTCTGGTCTTATATTGACTTCTGGTTTAATTACATTTATTAAAGGCTACAGGATGATAATTAAAGATTTTGGATTTGAAAATTCCAATTTTAACAAGTTAAGATTAAATCTTGATACTGATGAAGATGAACCATTATGAATTGTGACTATGTAGCCTTTGAGGGGATTGATGGATCTGGAAAGTCAAGTATAATTGAGCAGCTTTCAAAAATTTTAGATGAGAAAAAAATAGAAAATAAGATAGTTAGAGAACCAGGTGGGACTAAAGTTGGCGAAGGTATCAGGGAGTTATTGTTAAGTCATGATTATAAAGTTAGCCCCCTAACCGAAGCTCTATTATTCTGTGCTCAAAGATCTCAGTTAGTAAATGAACTCATAAAACCATCAATTCAAAATGGAATTAAAATTTTGTCAGATAGAAGTGCATATTCCTCTGTTGCTTACCAGGGAGTTGGAAGAGAATTGGGTTATGAAAAAATATATCAGTTAAACGATATCGCTGTTGGAGGTCTCTGGCCAGAAAAAGTTGTTTTACTTGATATTGATCCATTAGTTTCCTTAGATCGTCAAAAAGTTGCAGACAGAATTGGTAGCGACAAAATAGAATTTTTTCAAAGAATAAGAGAAGGATACTTGAGACTTTCAAACGAATTTTTGGAAAACTTTCTAGTATTAGACGCTGAAAATAGTTTAGAAGAAAATTTGTTTATGGTACGCGACTGGTTAGGAATTGACAAAGCTAAATAAATCACTTGAAAAAGAGCTTGATGGCGTATTTCATGCCTATCTTTTGTTTTCAAACTCATCAAGAGAACTTATCAAACAAGCAAAAAAATTCGCAGGCCTTATTGCATTTGATGATGAATCTATTGACAATCATCCAGATATAAAAATAGTTGAATCTGACAATCTTCGCACATTAGGAGTTGAAGATATCAGAACAGTTATAACTCAAGATAACCTTTCTCCAATTGAGGGAAGGTATAAGGTCGTTATATTTCCACCACTAAAATCTTTGACCGAGGAAGCTTCAAATGCACTTTTGAAGACTATTGAAGAGCCATCAAAAACAAGTGTATTTTTAATACTATCTACTGGTAATTTTTGGTCTCACAGCCGAGATGATTCAAATAATATGATTCTTTCAACTATAAAAAGTAGATGTAGAGCTATTTTCGTTGATACTGACAAAGATATACAGTTTAATTATTCAAATGAAGACTTTATTGATTTTTTAGATCTCGAAATATTTGACGAAAAGCAATCTTTTAAAAAGGTTTTAGATGTCCTAACAATTCAAAAAAAAGAGTTAAGTAATTTGATCCACTCATTTTCTTTAATAAACGAATGCAAGAAAGTCATTGATGGTCTTGATGATGATGTATCTTTAACCCTTAATTCGCTGATTGTTAGATGTCTAGAGTATTTAACTAACTCAATAATAATTCAACAGAACATGTCAAGAGAGATGTATGAATTTGCTGTCAAAGTGGAAATTGCTATGGCAGATATAAGTTCTGGAATGAGGCCACAAGTAGTATTAAGCAACTTGTCACTTGAGGTTTCATAATATGAACAAATTAACCCTTCTAGGCACTGGTTGCCCAAGCCCAAGTCACTTAAGATACGGACCAAGTAGTTTAATTTCATATGACGGAATAAATTATTTAATTGATGCTGGTTCGGGAGTTACTCAAAGGCTTAGTGAAGTAGGAATAAAACCAGGTGAAATAGATTACATTTTTATTACCCATTTACATTCCGATCATATTGTTGATTTATATCAATTATTTATATCTGGATGGCACACTGGGCGAGAAACTAAATTTAAAGTATTTGGCCCAAAAGGTCTAAAAAGCCATTTCAATAAAATTTTTGAAGCTTACAAAGAAGAATTAGATTTACGAAAAGAATGGGAGAAAAGACCTAATTTAGATGGTTTAGCATATGAAATTAACGAAATTAATAATGAATTAAAAATTAACCTAGATAACACAACTATAGAAAGTGTAACAGTGGACCACCACCCTGTTGATCCTGCATATGGATATAAATTTATTTTGGGATCAAAGAATATAATTTTTTCTGGAGACACTCGATACAGTGAGGTTCTGGAAAAAGCTTCAAAAGATGCCGATATTTTAGTGCATGAAGTCTTTGTGGGTTTGGACTACGATTCAGCGCGAATGTCATCTGAAACGATTGAAAACATTAGTGATTATCACACGACACCGGAAGAAGTTGGGCTTTTAGCAAGTAATGCAAGGATTAAAAAATTAGTTTTAAACCATTTTGTACCCCCTGTATTTGATGAAAATATCTTAGTACAAAGAATTGCTAAACATTTTGATGGAGATATTGTAGTTGGTAAAGATTTATTACAATTTGATATCTAATAGAATTATTTTTTTTCTTTTTAAACTTTAATTTTAAATTGTAAAATATTTACATGACAGTTCCAGTAATTCCAAGCCTTCCAATCATTGGTCATTCCTTGCCTTTTCAGCGAAATGCGCTTAAATTTACTTCCGAAATGCAAAAAAAATATGGAGATGTATTTCAAATTTCGTTGTTAAATGAAAAATTTATTGCGCTTTTAACCCCAGAGGCTACAAAAGATATCTTTTTAGATAAAGACGATCTATTTTCTTCCAAGGAAGGTTGGGCTGTATCACTAGGACCAACTTTTGAAAACGGTTTAATGTTAAGAGATTTTGATGATCACAAATATCATAGAACATTACTTCAAGATTCTTTTCGACATGATGCAATTCATGGATATTTAGAAATTATTCAACCAATTATTAACCAGTGGGTAGAAAATTTAAAAAAAGCTGGGAGTTTTAATTTGTATCAATCTGTTAAACAGCTTATGTTTGATATTTCTCTAAGCCTCTTTTTTCTTGATGTAAAACCAGACGAATCTGAAAAGTTAAACAAACTTTTTATGGATTCAATTGCTTCTGCAACATCTGCAATAAGATGGCCACTTCCATTTACCAAAATGAAAAAAGGACTCAAAGCACGTGAGTTTTTGCTTGATTATTTTGAATCAAAAGCAGGACTTATTAACAATGAAAGTAAAAAGACTTTATTCGCTGAATTAGTAAATACAAACAAAGGGGATGTGGGGTTAACAAATTTTGAGATAGCTGAACACATGATTTTTTTATTGTTGGCAGCTCATGACACTACGACCATCACTCTCACAAATTCAATTTATAGTTTGTCTCAAAATGTAGATTTCAGAAATGACCTAATTAGAGAAGCGAATGAAGTGAATCATTCTGATATCTCCTCATTGAAGAATGGATTAGTAGGGGAATCAATATTTAAAGAAGCTATGAGATATTATCCACCTGTGCCATTTTCAATCAGACATGTCGTAAGGGATACCGAAATTCAGAGTTACCCACTTAAAGCTGGAACTTATTTGACGATAAGTCCATTACTTTTACATCACGATGATAGGTACTGGGACAATCCAGATCTTTTTGATCCATATAGATTTATTGATCCAAACTATCATAACAAAGCATATTTTCCATTTGCTGGAGGGGCGCATACATGTTTAGGTAAGTTTTTTGCAAGCTATATTTACAAAAATGTAATCTACAAATTTGTTCAAAATATTGACAATTTTGAAATTGATGAATCGCTTGAGATTAGGCCAACCCCGATACCACATCCAGTTAAGGATGTGCTTGTTTCAGCTTAAGATTCAATAAAATGCCAAAGATGTAGGCACGCTATAGTTTTATAAGGGTCCCACCTTTTTGCATACTTATCATATTTCTCAAAATCGTTAGTTTTTTTTACCATTTCAAGTTCTTCCATTGCGACTCTAATAGCAGCATCTCCGCTAGAAAAAATATTTTTGTTTCTAATATAAAACATCTCAAACATCTCGATACTCCATTTACCGATTCCAAAAATTTTAATTAAATTATCGTACCGTTCTTCCTCGGACAGCCTATAGAGATTTTTAGAATTCGGATTTTGACCAAAAAACAATACTAACGATTTAATAGACTTAGCCTTGTTTTTACTTAATCCGAGATTTTTTATTTGACTGATAGTAAGGTTTTTGAAACTTAATATTTTAAAACTTTCTTCATTTAGTTGCTTCAACATTTTTTCTTTGATGCCTTTGGCAGCTTTTGTGGAAATGAACTGTGAAATAACAATATTTACCAACTCATTAAACGGGTCTATTTTTTTGATTGAAAATTTTAAATGACCATTATTTTCAATAACTTTGCCTAATTTTGGATCACTTTCTATCAAACTTTTTTCAGCTTTTGAAAAATTTTTATTCATTCAATATTTAACTTATTTAGATTTTTTAAATTGTAAAATAAAAAAATACTCACAGCAATTCCGACAAAAGATAAACCTTTATATCCAACTAACAAGTAACTTAAGCCTAAGGATGTATGAGCTACAAAACTTCCTAAGAAAACAAAAGAATCGCTTTTTATGTTTAGGGGAGTCCTATATTTGATTGAAAATTTTGAAATAGCTGCACTAATTGCAACATAATTAAAATTCCATCCAAGTCCTAATAGGTATAAACTTATTTTTAATGCTGTTGGTCCAGAATTAATTAAAGTAATTAAGCAACTTATAAATAAAATTACAGTTCCCACATATGTAAATTTCTCGTATCCATATTTATCTACATAATTTCCAAGAATCGGTGAAAATAAAAACATCCCTAAAGTGTGATAGCTAATAATAATTCCAACCAGCTGAACGGTTTCACCTATATCTTGTATATGCAATGGTGTAGCAGACATTATTACAACCATTGTGAAATGATTCAAAACTAAAAGTAGCGATAATAAGCTACCATTTTTTCTTTCAGAACTTTGATCACTTGATTCACCTTCTAAATCACTTGGGCTCCTTAGAATACTTTTTTTTGAAGTAAATGTGAACAGAGAGGCGGCTGCAAATAGCATTCCAACAAACGCAATTACATAACCAACGATTAGCTCTGAGTTAAATATATTTTCAAAAAAATTTGAATAACTACCAACCATACGTGGTCCAAATATAGACCCAAAAACTGAAAACCATACTGCTAGAGACAATGCAGTAGCTTTAAATTTCGCACCTGCCACAAATGAAGCAGCGTATCTGGTTTGAAGTGTTGCCGATTGACCAATGCCTAAGACGAAAGCACCTAACAACAGAAGCACAAAAGAGTCAATTATTAGACTATAGAACATAATTGCTCCTCCAAAAGCACCTATTAAAAAAATAAAAGCAAGAGCATTAAGTTGCGAATTAGATTTAGATATTAGATATATCATTCGCGTTCCAAGGACCGCACCACCTACCCCTACTGCATTTGGAAAGCCAACAAAAAGTGGATTATTAGAAACTTCTCTTGCTGCCAGCACGGTAACTGTTATTGAAGCTATGAAACCTATTGAAGAAAAAGCTACTGACAAAAGAAGGCTTGAAATTTTTCTTATCTCGGTGAGCATACAAGAAGATTAGCTAATTTGGTAATTTAATCTTTCATATAAGTTCTTTGAAAAAGATTATTTATTTTATTACCATGAGGTTTGCATAAAGAGAGGGAATCCTCAGCAACCTAGATTACCAACTAAGGTGCTTTTTGATGTGGTTTAACGACAAAAAATGGTATTTTCAAATCTCTTGCATAAAATATAATTGGAGGAAAAGTTGACTAAATTTGTAACTGCTGAGACAGTTTCACCTGGTCATCCCGACAAAATCGCAGATTTTATATCTGATAATGTATTGACAAAAGCTTTAGAAAATAATAGTTCGTCAAGAGTCGCAGTAGAAACTTTTCTTACGGGTACAAAAAAAGGTGGCTTAGTTCTTGTTGGAGGAGAAATAAGTGAAATTGCTAATATCACAACAGAAGACATAATCAGTATTGTGAAAGAAGCCTTAAATAAAACAATAAAAACAAGTTTTGAAGATTTTAACTTACAGAATTTGTCAATTTTTAATGAGCTGACACCGCAGTCTGAAGAAATCCGTGCTGCAGTTGAAGATGATACAGATCAAGGTGCTGGAGACCAGGGAATTATGGTTGGTTTTGCAACAAATAAGACTGAATCATTCATGCCACCAACATTTGATAAATCAAGAAATATACAAAAAGATATGTGGGAACTTCAAAATTCTAATGAATTTTTAGATTTAGATTCTAAAGTACAAGTTACCAGTGGAGGAGAAAAAACAAGGATTGTTGTTTCGACTCAACACCATAAAGATATCGATATGGAAAATCTTCATGATGAAGTTTCCAAAATTGTTTCTAAGCATGTTTCTGGAAATTTCGAATTAGATTTAAATCCATCGGGCTCTTTTATCAAAGGTGGACCAGCTGGAGATACAGGCCTAACAGGAAGAAAAATAGTAGTTGACTCATATGGACCTACTGTGCCGGTAGGTGGCGGAGCTTTTTCAGGTAAAGATCCAAGTAAAGTGGATCGATCTGCTGCTTATGCTGCTAGGCATTTAGCTAAAAATATTGTAGCCCATGATTTAGCAGAGGAATGCCTGGTTAGGGTCTCATATGCTATCGGAAAAGCTGAACCTTATGAATTAACAATTGAAACTTTCGATACTCTTAAAGTGAATGACAGGAAACTAAATGATTTTGTTCGAGCTTTTGACATGAAACCCGGAGCAATTATTGAAAGGTTAAATTTAACAAGTGTTGATTATACGACTGACACACTTTTTTCTCATTTTGGAGACCCAGAAAGGAACTGGGAAAAAATAGAAAATATTTAGTTATGTCAAAATATTTTGATATAATTTTTGTAAGCATAAAGAGAAGGTTAAGACCTCGGCAACCTGGAAGACTATCCAAGGTGCCTAAAGATGTGGCAAAATTGCAACTAAGTAGTCAAAATCCTTCTCCAAATTTAAGGAGAAATTTATGAGATTTAATTCAAAATTGATACATGCAGGTTGGGATTCTGATGAAAATTCGGAAGGTTCAATAACAGTGCCTATTTACAGAACAACAGCTTATCAATTTAATAATACTGAACACGCTGCAAATCTATTTGGATTAAAAGAGTTTGGTAACATTTATTCTAGATTAGGCAACCCAACTGTTGGAGCACTTGAGGCTAGATTAACTGCTCTTGAAGACGGTGCTATGTGTGTAGCATTATCTTCAGGAACCTCTGCTGTAATGTATTCACTCATCAACATTATGAGTCAAGGAGACAATTTTGTTACTGCAAACCAACTTTATGGTGGAACATATACAATGTTTGACAATATTTTGCCAGAATATGGTATTAATTCCAAAAAAGTAGACATTACAGATTTTGAAGCTGTTGAATCGGCAATCGACGAAAAGACTAGAGCGATCTATTGTGAAACAATAACCAACCCAGGCCTAGTTGTTGCTGATATTTCTGCATTAGCGGACATTGCTCATTCAAAGGGAATTCCATTAATTGTTGATGCAACTTTTACAACATCAGCAATACTAAAACCATTTGAATTTGATGCTGATATTGTTGTCTATTCATTAACAAAATGGATGTCTGGTCACGGAAGAGTTATTGCAGGTGCAGTAATTGAAAAGGGTGGCTTTGATTGGGGTAATGGTAATTTTCCACTTTATGATAAACCCGATACCAGCTATGGAGGTATGAGATGGGGTCATGACCTTGGTGACTTAGGAAATGTTGCATACTCCCTCAGACTTAGAACAGTTCCATTAAGAAACCTTGGTGCGAATATGTCTCCAGATACTGCTTTTGAAGTTTTGAGTGGACTTGAAACACTAGCTCTAAGAATGGAGCGTCATTGTGAGAATGCAATTAAAGCTGCGGAGTACTTGTCTGGACATGAGCTTGTGGAATGGGTTAGATTTCCTGGACTCAAAGATGATCCGGCATATGACCTTTCTAAAAAGTATTTGAAAGGCACTGGTGGAACAATGGTGGTTTTTGGGATCAAAGGTGGAAAAGACGCTGGACAAAAATTTATAGACAATCTAAAAATGTTTAGGCATGTTGCTAATGTAGGAGACACTAGATCCCTAGCTATTCACCCAGCAACAACAACTCATTCACAATTAGATGAAGATCAACTTATTGAAGCAGGTTCACCACCTGAACTAATTAGACTGTCAATCGGCATTGAAGACATTGAAGATATCGTTGAAGATCTCTCACAAGCACTTGAAAGTACAAAATAGCTCCATAAAGTTCGCGAAAAATAGATTAGTAAATATCTTGCATAAGTTGAAAAACTGACGTATATTTATAAAACACTATCGGAAAAGAAATCGAAAGATAGAAAAGAAGATAGAACAGAAAATCCCGAAGGGTCGCAAGATCAATCGGGATTTTTGCTTTAAACAGTTACTTTTTATAAAGTAAAATCAAAGTATGGAGCTTTATATTGTTGATGGTACATATGAATTATTTAGGTCACATTTTGGTTACCCAAGTAGAACTTCACCAGATGGAACTGAAGTTGGAGCATTAAAGGGATATATAACCCACCTTAACTCTTTAAAAAAACAATATGAATATTTGTGCGTATCTTTTGATTCAACGGTTGAGTCATTTCGTAATGAGCTTTATGACGGTTATAAATCTAGTAACGATATTGATCCAGATATCCTAAATCAATTTCCTCTAGCAGAAGAAGTAACGAAATTACTTGGAATAACCCTTTTGTCCATGAAGGAATATGAAGCTGATGACGGTATTGCATCGGTATGCGAACAATTTGTTAGCAAAAATATAAAAATCATTATTGGATCGTTAGATAAAGATTTAATGCAATGTGTAAAAGAAGATAAAATTGTAATGTATTCGACTAGGTATAAAACTTTTACAAACGATAAAGGAGTAAAAGAAAAATTTGGCATCTTGCCAAATCAGATACCAGATTTTCTTGCTCTCACAGGAGATAGTTCTGATGGAATTCCAGGAATGAAAGGAATAGGTCAAAAGACTGCGACCTTGCTACTTCAAAAATATGAAAATATTGATTTAATTTTAAATGATATAGACAATTGGAAAAAAACAGTTAGGGGTGGTGAAAGACATGCCGAAACTATATCTAACAATTTTAAACTTCTAAAATTATTTAAAGAATTAACAACATTAAAAAAAACTGTAAATGTTCCAAAGGATATTGAAGACTACAAAGTAAGAGACATAAATCAAACTAAGCTGAATAAATTTTCTGAAAAATACAGATTAAATATTTAATAATCGGAAAATAAAAATCATTAAATTCTTCTTATTTCTAATTACTTTTAGTAGTCTCATATTGTGAAAAAGTTTGTTTTAATTTTCGGTTTATTAATTTTGTTTTCTCCTGCAGCAATTGCAATTGCAGATGACCATACTGAAGGAGAAGTACCTACCCCTGCAATCGTGGTTGAAGAGCCACCAGAGCAAATTGAAGATGTGGCATGGACCTATAGATTTTTAATTCCAACAACTGTTGCTATAGCAACATTAGTAATCCTTGGAAACGTTATTCAATATTTCAGACAGGTAACTCGAAAAAGATATAAGGTTATAGAGAAATAAAAATTTTTCTTAATGACAGATATTAAAAATAACATACTCAAGTTAGTTAATAAGAACCATGAATATGTTTTAGCACTCAGTGGAGGCGTTGATAGTGCAGTTTTAGCTTCAATCTTTAAGGATTTAGATTTGTCATATAGAACAATTTTTGTCAACCATAATCAAAAAGACTCAAATATACTACAAAAATCTGCTGAAGAAATTGCAAAAAATCTCAAAACTAACCACGAAAACATAATTTCAGACTTAGAAGAAAACGCCTCCGAAACGAAAATGAGAGAAAAAAGGTACGGTTTACTACTTGATAATCTTAAAAAAAAAGAAATATTAGTAACAGGTCATCACAAAGATGATAAAGTTGAAACTTTTTTAATTAATCTATTTAGAGGAACCAGATTAAAAGGGCTAACATCAATAAAAGCTGAAAATGATAATTTGTTAAGACCATTAATAAATATAAAGAAATCTGAAATCGAAGATTATGCAATTAGAAATAATATTGTATTTACTGAAGACACTACAAACCAAAATAATGAAATCTCTAGAAATTGGATTAGAAACAAATTAATACCAGAAGTAGATGAAAGATTTCCAGGTCAGATAAATAAAAAAATTTCCAATTTAATTTTAGAAATTGAGATGCTGCTTGAAAGTAAAGTAGAAGTAAAAAAATATATTAAGTTCGCAAAAGGATACTTTGAAGTACCGTTTTCACTAATTCAGGAAAATGATTCAAGATCAAATTACTTAATTTCTTTAATCTCTTCGTCTATTGGACAAATTGGTCTTCAAGGTGATGATTTGAAAAAGATATTTTCAGTTATTGATAATGGAAGTCATGTAAGTTATCACAAAAATTGGGCAGTTTCCAATCATGCTGGTTTAGTTATATTTATTGAAAAAGAAATGTGGAAATTTAATTCTGATGAAGATATGATTTTTGGTTATTTTAATTTTCAAGAAACTACAAGCTGTAATTACTTGAATAATTGGAAACTTTTAGCACCGAAAAATTTCATAGAAAACTTGAATCTATCCACAATCTCTAAAGGTGATAAAATTTTAATCGACGGTTCGATGCAGAAAGTTTCTGAGGTAATGAGGTCTTTTGGAGTTAAAGAACCTCTCAGAGAAGTATGGCCTATTGTAAAATTTGATAATAAAGTTATATGGATTCCAGGCATTAGAAAAAGTGACTTAGTAAAGGATTTTGATTCAGAGAACAACCAACATACAATTACTACTTCAATAGAAAAGAGCAATTTTGAAAATATCTAAAGTTCTAATCGAACAAAATCAAATTGAACAAAAAGTAAAAGAATTAGCTGAGAGAATTAATAAAGACTATTTGGGTGAGGAACTTGTAATAGTTGGAATACTAAAAGGCGCATTCATCGTTATCAGCGATATAGCAAAACAACTCGATGTAGATGTAACATTTGAATTTATGAGCATACAATCTTATGAAGGAACTAAATCTACCGGACAAATAAAAATTGATAAGGATTTGGATATAGATATTACCGGAAAAAATATATTGATTGTTGAAGATATTTTTGATACTGGTTTAACTTTATCTCATTTAAAAAATTTACTTGAATCCAGAAATCCAAAAAGCATTGAGATATTATGTATGTTTGTTAAAAAAGATATTTCAACTGAACCAGTGGATATCAAATATTCAGGATTTGAGATAGGACCAGAATTTGTTGTTGGATACGGTCTTGATTATGAAGGAAAATATAGGGAACTTCCTTTCCTTGGTATTCTGTCATAGATCTCACTATTGCTTTTAAACTCAATAGTATTAAATTAAGAAGATGGAAAATAAAAAAGTAGACAAAAAAAACAACAGGTCTTTTCTTCTTTATGCTGGACTTGGTCTTTTAATATTTTTTGGAGTTCAGCAATATAATTCAACTGTAAACTCACCTGAAAGTAAATCTTTCACAATTTTTAAAAACGACATACAATCTGGAAATGTATCTGAAGCAACTATAAAAGAACAGTCAAATCTTGTTGAATTTAAATTAAGAAATGATGACACAATTTATCAAACAGAGTATCCAGAAGGTTTTGAAGGGGAAGTGTTTCAACTCCTTGTGGATCAAGATATTATTTTGAATACAGATACAGAACCTGCAGGATTTCAGGACTACTTTTTTGCATTTTTACCATGGCTATTTTTAGCTGCTTTCATGTTTTATATGTTCTCACAAGTTAGATCAAATGGAAATCAAATAATGCAATTTGGAAAATCGAAAGCCAAAGAGCTAGATGAAGAATCTCCAAAAGTAACTTTCAAAGACGTTGCCGGTGTAGAAGAAGCGAAAGAAGAACTTGAAGAGATTAAAGAATTCCTTAAGTCTCCAGAAAAATTTAATAAGTTGGGAGCAAAGATACCAAAAGGGGTTTTACTTGTTGGGCCTCCGGGAACTGGAAAAACTCTTTTAGCAAAAGCAGTAGCAGGAGAGGCAGGAGTTCCATTCTTTAGTATTTCAGGATCTGATTTTGTCGAAATGTTTGTTGGAGTTGGGGCAAGTAGAGTAAGAGATCTATTCAAAAAAGCTAAAGAAGCATCTCCAGCAATAATTTTTATTGATGAAATTGATGCAGTTGGAAGAATGAGAGGAGCTGGTTTAGGCGGAGGTCATGATGAGAGAGAGCAAACATTAAACCAACTTTTGGTTGAGATGGATGGATTTGAAGCAAATCAGGGTGTAATCCTTATGGCTGCAACCAACAGACCTGATGTTTTAGACCCAGCACTTCTCAGACCAGGCAGGTTTGATAGACAAGTTATTGTTGGTAGGCCAGATTTATCTGGAAGAACACAAATACTTAAGGTTCATGCAAAAGATAAGCCGTTAGCAAAAAATGTCAATTTTGAAACATTAGCAAAACAAACACCTGGTTTTACTGGAGCTGATTTAGCAAATTTATTAAATGAAGCAGCCTTACTAGCTGCAAGAAAAAATAAAAAATCAATCGGAATTGCAGATATTGAAAACTCGATAGATCGGGTAATGGCTGGTCCAGAAAAGAAAAGTCAAGTAATGACAGAAGAGGAAAAATTAATTATCGCTTATCATGAAACAGGTCATGCGTTAGTGGGTTGGGCACTTCCTAATGCTGATCCTATCCACAAAGTTACTATTATTCCTCGTGGTAGAGCTTTAGGTTATACTCAAGCACTTCCTGATAGTGAAAAGTATCTTGCGTCTAAAGCTGAACTTAAAGATAGGCTTGCGATGTTGATGGGAGGTCGAGTTGCAGAAGAATTAATTTTTGCAGACCCTACAACAGGTGCTTCTAATGATATAGAAAAAGCCACAGATATTGCCAGAAGAATGGTCATGGAGTTTGGTATGAGTGAAAAGTTAGGGCCAATGCTTTACGGAAAAGGATCGAATGAAGTATTTTTAGGTCGTGACTACGGACGACAACAGGACTACTCTGACGAAATAGCCTCTTCTATTGATGACGAAGTAAGAAATTTGCTAAATGATGCACATGTAATTGCTGGAAAGATACTTAAGAAATTTAAGAAACAAATGGACGCCATGGTTAAACAGCTAATGGAAAAAGAGACATTAAACAAAGAAGAAGTAGCAGAAATCTTTAAAACAATTGCAAAAGTCAAAATAACCGGTTCTGGTAAAAGCTTAAGGCTTGCTTAATGAGTTCTATAAATGAAACAAAGAGCAATATAGAGATTGCTCTTTTTGAATTTTTAAAAACAAAGACTGATAAATCAGAAGAAGAAATAATGAAACTTTCCAAAAAGTTTCTTGAGCAAATTGAATCAAAACTACACAAATCGCAATTACCATCTGCAATTCTAACCAATCTTGAGAATGTTGAACACAATCAGCCCATCTACTTAAAAGGAATAAATTTTGTAAGCTTATGTGAGCATCATTTGCTTCCTTTTACAGGATTAGTAAATATAGCTGTTTATCCAAGTAATAAAATAGCTGGAGTTTCTAAATTTAGTGAACTCGTCAGTTTGCTTTCAAATAATTTGACATTACAAGAATCTTTAACAAAAAAAATAGCAGCTGAAATCCAAAACGCATTAGACCCCAAAGGTGTAATGGTAAAAATAAGTGCGAACCATATGTGTTCAAGTTTGTTAAATATTGAAAATTCTGAAACTGTATTTGAAACAACTTACAGCACTGGAATTTATGAAATTGACCATACACTTCGCAATGAAGCGCTACTAAATTTTTAAAAATTGTCCAATTGGAATTCTATATTATCTAGAGATAATTCAAAAATATTAGGAATTATAAATTTATCTAATGATTCATTTACAGGTGATGGTGTTTTTAATCATGATGAAGGTTTAAAAAAATTATTGCAATCAGCAAAGCAAAAGGATATAGATTTTATTGACATCGGTTGCGCCTCTTCAAAACCAGGATTTGACAGTGTCACCACTGAAGAGGAAATTGAAAGACTAAATTATTTTATAAATTCAAATCAAGAAACATTTACATTTTCAATTGATTCATTTAATCCAATTGTGGTACGACATGCAGTTGAAAATAACTTTGAAATAATTAACGATGTAAGTGGCTTTTTGAATGAAGAAATGATTCAAATAGCCGTTGATTCAAAATTAAAAATTATTTTAGTTCATAGACACCCTAAATCAGAATCTTTGCATCAAAAAATGATTTATAAAGATGTCGTGAAGGAAGTAAAGGAACATCTGAATTCAAAAATAAAATCACTAATAAGTTTGGGAGTTAAGGAAGAACAAATCGCAATCGATCCGGGTTTAGGCTTTGGTAAGAATTTATCTGACTCTGCAGAGTTGTTGATCAATATCAAAGAACTTAAAGAAAACTTTCCCTTGATTGTTGGATATTCAAAAAAGAAATTTATTAAAAATATTCCAATGTCAAATTCTGATTTATTTAAACACTGTGTTGATTCCGGAGTTTCACTAGTGAGAATGCATCTAACAAATTAGTAATTAGTGTAAGCTATTATTGTGTTTACAGAAAGGAATTATGGCTGGTTTAAAACCAAATGACTTCAACTGGATTATTGAAGGTAAACTGGCAGTTTCTGAATGTATTGGTGGCGCTGGATTAACACCAAGAAAAATTAGAAGAGAAGAAGAAATTCAATGGATTAAGAGTCAGGGAATAAATGCAATTTTTTCTTTGTTAGACTCAGATTTCAATTTAAAAAACTACCAGGAAGTAGGGTTTAGGACCTACCACTATCCTCTTGCAGATGATGTCCCAATGGAGTCATTAAATATAATATTTGAGGCAATAAAAGAAGCACTTTTAGACAAAGAAAGAAAGCTACTTATACACAGAGAGTATTTAGATGAAGAGGTACCAGGTATACTTGCTGGATACTTAATTTATTCTAAACTTTTAGATGATCCAATTCTGGCCAGAACAATATTAGAAAAGATTTTAGAGAAGCCACTATCTCCAAAAGCTATTGCCCTAATTCCAAATACTTAAAAAATGTCATATGACATAAATATTATTGGGATCAAAACATCAGGAAAACACGGAATTTACGAAATTGAAAAGTCAAACAATCAAAAATTCCTTGTAGATATAAAAATTATTATAGATAATTTTTTAGGTGATGAAATACATGACACAATTAACTATGAAAACGTAGTGGATGATGTAATCAGAATTGTTAAAACTGAAAGCTTTAATCTTATCGAGACATTATCAAAAGAAATCACCCAAGAAATTTATAAAAAATATAATTCAGAAAGTAATGTAAAAATATTTGAAATCATTGTGACAGTTCATAAGCCAGATACTATTTTGAAAGAAAAAACAAATAATTTATCGGTTACTTACAGTGAAAAATTTAAATAGTATTTATCTTTCTTTAGGATCAAATATTGGAGACAGAACAGACAACCTTACCAAAGCAATAGTAGAACTTTCTAAAAAAATGAAAATTGTTAAATTTTCTTCTATATATGAAACGGAACCATTACTTTTTGAAAACCAAAATAGTTTTTTAAATATGGTTTTGGAAGTTGATTATAAAGGGTCTCCAGACCAATTGTTAGAAAGTATAAAGATAATAGAAAATGATATGGGGAGAGAATCTACATTTAGGTATGGACCTAGATTAATTGACATAGACATAATATTTTTTAACAATTATGAAGTCATTCAAGATAATCTAACTATTCCACATTATGACTGGAAAAATAGATTATTTGTTATAGAGCCACTGTATGAAGTTTTAGAGCTAGAGTTGAATAAATCTGAATATAAAATTAGTGGTCAAAAAGTCAAAAGAGTAGGTAGTATAAATCTGTAAGTACGGGCACCATATTTAGGGCACGATATGACAAGAATAATAAATAAAATTGATAAAAAAATATTTCATGAAGAGAAATGCTTTATTCCAACGATGGGAGCATTGCATGAAGGACATTTGTCATTAGTTAAACTTGGGAAGAAGTCTACAAATGGCAAAACAATTGTCTCGATCTTTGTCAATAAAAGGCAATTTAATGATGAGAGTGATTACGATAATTATCCGATTGACCTTGATAAAGATATCGAACTCCTGAGAAAAGAGGAAGTTGATTACATATTTATACCACAAGAAAATTACATTTATCCAAAAGATTTTGCAGAACTAGATGGAATAAAATCTGGAGAAAAAGGAAGCCTGTTTGAGGGTGCTCACAGGCCGGGCCATTTCGACGGGGTCTTAACTGTTGTCAACAGGTTGTTTGATTTAGTAAACCCAACATCAGTAGTTTTTGGAAAAAAAGACGCACAACAACTTTATCTAGTGAAAGAATTTTTAGCTAATAAAAGCAATAATTTAAAAATAATAGAAGCAGAAATAATTAGAGATGAATATGGATTAGCCATGAGCAGTAGAAATCGTTTACTTTCCAAAAGTGGAATTAATATTGCTAGGAATATTTTTCAGATTCTTGAGAATACAAAAGAACACTTCATTCAAAATCAAGATATTCAACAATCAGAAGATTTTGGAAAAAAGCTATTTGATGAAAATACTATTGAATATGACTATTTAAATTTCGTAGATCCAAAATATTTTGAAACACCAGATAGTAATCGGGAGAAATTATTGTTAATTACTGCTGCTTATGTGCAAGGAATTCGATTAATTGACAATATGGAGGTAATACAATGAAGAACATAATTGCAGTAGATATTGGGAATACAGAAACAACAGTAGGGATAGGGAGTAAGGATAATTGGGATTCTTACAGATTTACAACGAGAGACACAAATACACCAGACGAATTATTAGCTCTTTTTAATTCAACTTTTCAAATTAAGAGTGAAGTGAATAAAGATATTGAAGGCGCTATCATTTGCTCTGTTGTTCCGCAGGCTACCAATAGTTTTAGTGAAGCTATTCGCAAGTATTTAAATTTAGAACCAATTATTGTGGGTCCTGGAATTAAGACTGGATTAAAAGTTAATATTGATAACCCTAAAGAACTTGGTCCCGATAGAATTGCAAATTCAGTAGCTGGATATCTCATAACTGAAGCTGATACTGTAGTAATTGACCTAGGTACAGCTACAACTTTTGATGTAGTTAGTAAAAATAAGGAATATCTTGGGGGATCTATAGCGCCCGGAATAAAGATAAGTCTTGATGCATTAACATTAAAAACAGCATCACTAAAATCGGTCGAACTCGATACTCCAAATAAAGTTATTGGAAAAAACACTTACGAAGCAATACAAAGTGGATTAATAATGGGACACGCTTCAATGATTGATTCTATGGTAGAAAAGATAATACTAGAAATAGATATTGAACCAAAGATTATCTTAACTGGTGGATTAAGTAAAGTGGTGCAACCGATTCTGAATGTTAATGTTGAATATATAGAAAATTTAACATTAGTTGGTCTTGAAGAAATATTTAAATTAAATAATTAAGCTGTAGTTGTGGGTGACTTATCAAAATCAGAGAATGAAATTTACTCTTTAAGAAAAGAAAAAGAGCAAAAAATAAGAGATAGTAAGCTTGAGTCATTCCAAACTAGTTTTAAAAATTCTACCCCAATAGATTTTCTTCACAGAGAACATAAAGATATAGAAAATGGTTTTAAGACAGATATAAATGTTTCAGTAAGGGGAAGAATTTTAAGCATTAGATCTTTTGGAAAATTAACATTTATTGACCTTAAAGATGAAAATGGAAAAATTCAGTTAGTTTATTCAGACAACGACCTTTCAGATGAGCTAATTGATTATCTTCAAAATCTTGATGTAGGAGATATTGTTGGAGTTTCTGGAATAATAATGAAAACAAAAAAAGGGGAACTATCAATATACATAAGCAATCTTTCACTACTTACAAAATCTTTCAGAAATTTCCCTGAAAAATGGCACGGGCTTAAAGACAAAGAAACTAGATTTAGACAAAGATACTTAGACTTTGTAGTAAACGAAGATGCAAAGAATACAATTTCAACAAGATTTAATATTTTAAAGCTGATTAGAGAATTCATGATATCGGAGGGTTTTATTGAAGTTGAAACACCAACACTCCAGCCAAAAGCAGGTGGAGCAATAGCAAGACCCTTTTCTACTCATCACAATGCAATGAATATAGATATGTATTTACGAATTGCTCCTGAACTTTATCTCAAGAGATTAATTATTGGAGGTTTTGAAAAAGTATTTGAACTTGGGAAAGTATTTCGAAATGAAGGAGTTGACCAAACACATTCACCAGAATTCACGATGATGGAAAGTTATGAAGCATATACAGACGTCAATGGAGTGATGGATATGGTTGAAAATATGTGCCAATATGTACTTGAAAATTTAAAAATAGATAAAAGCATTGAATTCAATGAAAAAGTTGCTAATTTTAGTTTTCCTTGGGATAGAAAAAGTATGTTTGAATTAGTCAATGAAAAGTTTGAAATAAACCTATCATATGATTCAAACCTTGATGAAGTCAGGGCATTGTTAGAGTCAAAATATCAAATTGAATCTGAATCAACAACAGTTGGAGAGCTTGTGTTTGACATTTTTGAAAATTATATTGAGGATGATATTGTAGACCCTGTGTTTGTAACTGATTATCCCAAAGAAGTTTCTCCTTTTGCTAGAGAAAGTGATGAGAAAATGGGCATCACTGAGAGATTCGAACTTTTTGCATTTGGTAGCGAATTAGCGAATGGATTTTCAGAATTGATAGATCCTGTTGAACAAAAAAAGAGATTGAAAAGCCAAGCAGAAAAAAAAGCTAAAGGTGATGAAGAAGCTCATGTTGAAGATAATGATTACATTGAAGCTCTGGAGTTTGGACTCCCTCCGACTGGAGGACTAGGCTTTGGTGTTGACAGGTTTGTAATGATGATTACGAACAATGATTCAATTAGAGAGGTAATCGCTTTTCCTCATCTGAAACCAGAGAATTAGTTAGTTCTATTAATTAAATAATTGTTTATGTTCTCCAAGACAGGGAATAGAGCATGGTCTTTTAATTCAAATATTGACTCTATACTTTTACTGAAATAGTCATTAATTACATCCTTAGAGTTACTAATTATTTCACTTGTTGTAAATTCGTTAATAACAGAATTTATTTCAATTTCTTCCCGTTGTATTGATTTTAAAATGTCTTCATATTTTCCACGATTGATGTCTAGTGCAATTAGCACTGGAAGGGTATAAGTTCCCTCCAAAATATCATTTCCAGAAGGTTTGCCAAGAGTTTTTTCATCCGAGGTCAAATCTAAAATATCATCAGATATCTGAAATATTATTCCACAGTTCCATCCCCATTGACTCAAAGCATCAACAATTTCACCATCTGCATTACCAGCAACTGCACCAAGTCTCGCACTTGTTCTTATTAAACTAGCTGTTTTTCCTTCGATTACTTTTAGGTAATCTTTAATACTATGATCTAAGTTGAAAGCAAGATTAAGTTCTCTAGTTTGGCCTTCGACTAGTTCCGCATAAGTTGATGCAAGTAATTTTACAGATTCTAGACCTAGATTTTCGGCAGCCAATTCAGATGATCTTGCTAAAAGATAGTCTCCAGCCAATATAGATAAATTAGAATTCCACTTTGAATTTGAACTTTCTACACCCCTTCTTGTTGTAGCATTGTCCATTACGTCATCATGATAAAGACTTCCAATATGGATTAATTCAACTGCAACACCCGCATCTATAATTTTGTGTATATGTTTTTTATCATCTCCAAATTTACCCGCAAGCAATGAAATAATCGGTCTAAATCTTTTTCCTCCAGCTTTGATTAAATATTGTGAAATCGAAGAAAGATACTCATTATCCGAACTTGAAACATTTATTAATCTTTGTTCTAATTTCTCTAAATTTTCCCACAAATCTTCAAATGGTATAATTTTTTGTATTTCTTTGCTTTCCATAGTTAAAGAATACGTGAAATGTATAAATACTTGTAATTTTCATTTAAGTGTAAAAACGAGTAGTTATTAATATAAATACATGTTTGAAAGATTTACAGATCGAGCCAGAAGAGTAGTTGTTCTTGCTCAAGAAGAAGCAAGAAGGCTTAACCACAATTACATCGGTACTGAGCACATTCTTCTCGGCCTAATTCAAGAAGGTGAAGGACATGCTGCAAAAGCTCTTGATGAACTTAATATAAACATAGACAGTGTTAGGACAGAAGTTGTTGAAATAATTGGTGAAGGTCAGCAATCTCCGAGTGGGCATATCCCATTCACACCTCGTGCAAAAAAAGTTTTAGAACTCTCATTAAGAGAAGCATTACAACTAGGTCATAACTACATCGGTACCGAACACATTCTTTTGGGTCTCATTAGAGAAGGAGAAGGTGTTGCTGCACAGGTACTTAAAAAGCTTGGAGCTGAACTTGCACAGGTAAGACAAACTGTAATTAAATTAATTTCCTCATCAGGAGAAAGTAAAAAACAACAATCCGCATCAACTGGTGGAAGAGAAAGGCCTGGATCAAGCACAGGATCTGCAATCTTAGATCAATTTGGTAGAAATTTGACGAGAATGGCAAAGGAAGGAAAACTAGATCCTGTTATTGGACGTACAACGGAAATTGAAAGGGTAATGCAAATTCTTTCACGTAGGACAAAAAATAACCCTGTTTTGATTGGGGAGCCTGGAGTAGGAAAAACAGCAATAGTTGAAGGTTTAGCTCAAAAAATTATTTCAGGAGATGTGCCTGTAACTCTTGAAGGAAAACAAATATATACACTTGACCTATCAGCCTTAGTAGCTGGCTCAAGATATAGAGGAGATTTTGAGGAAAGACTCAAAAAAGTATTAAAAGAAATAAAAACAAGAGGTGACATAGTTCTGTTTATTGACGAAATCCACACTCTTGTTGGTGCTGGAGCTGCAGAAGGTGCCATTGATGCAGCATCAATCTTGAAACCCATGTTAGCTAGAGGAGAGTTACAAACGATCGGTGCTACAACACTTGAAGAATTCAGAAAACATTTTGAAAAGGATGCTGCTTTAGAAAGAAGATTTCAATCTGTTCAAGTAGATGAACCTAAGTTATCTGACGCTATTGAAATTCTTGACGGGCTTAAAGACAGGTATGAAGTTCATCACGGTGTGAGATTTACAGACCAAGCTATAGCTTCAGCCGTAAATATGGCTGATAGATATATATCAGATAGATTCTTACCTGATAAGGCAATAGATTTAATTGACGAAGCAGGTAGTCGAATGAGAGTTTATAAAAAGCCTTTAGAACCGGAAAAACAAGAAATGGCAGATAAGCTTAAAAACCTAAGAGAGCAAAAGATTGACGCTGTCCAATCGCAACTGTATGAAAAAGCAGCACAAATTCGTGATCAAGAAAAACTGCTACTAGATGAAGTTTCTGGAAGTAATCCTAGTGAAGTTTCAGAAATTGAGATGGTTATTGATGAAGAAGAAATAGCTGAAGTTTTAGCTCAGTGGACTGGTATTCCAGTTCACAGGCTAACACAAGAAGAGACAGCTAGATTGCTTGAAATGGAAAACGAACTGCACAAGAGAATCATTGGACAAGACGAAGCTATTTCAGCAGTCTCTAAAGCAATTAGAAGAACAAGATCAGGATTAAAAGACCCAAAACGACCATCGGGTTCATTTATTTTCTTGGGACCTTCTGGTGTTGGTAAAACAGAGACTGCAAAAGCCTTAGCAGAGTTTCTATTTGGAGATGAAGAATCATTAATACAAATCGATATGTCAGAGTATATGGAAAAACATACTGTCAGCAGACTAATTGGTTCTCCACCTGGATATGTTGGTTATGATGAAGGTGGACAGCTAACAGAAGCAGTAAGAAGAAAACCATTTAGCATTGTTCTTCTTGATGAAGTTGAAAAAGCACATCCAGATGTATTTAATACCCTTTTGCAAATTCTTGAAGATGGAAGACTTACAGACGCTCAAGGAAGAACGGTTGATTTCAAAAATACAATAATAATCATGACTTCTAATCTTGGAACTAAAGACATAGCAAAGAATGTTGGCTTTAGTAGCCTTTCAAAGATTGACAATTATGAAAAAATGAAATCTAAAGTAGGCGAAGAATTAAAAAGATACTTTAAGCCGGAGTTTTTAAACAGAATTGATGAAACAATCGTGTTCCATGAACTTACGTTAGATGAAGTAAAAGAAATCGTTGACTTGATGCTTGACAGAGTTCATGACCAATTAAAAAATTCTGACTTAGAGATTGTTCTTTCTGAAGAAGCAAAAACATATTTAGCAACAGAAGGTTACGATAGAGAGTTTGGTGCAAGACCATTAAGAAGGTCTATCCAACGTTTATTAGAAGATCCTTTATCTGAGGAACTTTTAATGGGTAAATATAAAGCAGGTTCCACAATTATAGTTTCTCTTAATAGCGAAAATAATACACTTGAGTTTGAACCGGTTGAAGCACCAGATGAACCTCCAGTAGATTTTGTAGATTCAGAATCATAATTGCTTGTCAAATTGAACTAAAAAAGTTCTACAAGAAGCCATCTTCTTAATCATTTATTGTCTACTATGTATCACGTATAGGTATTTTGTATACCTTCAACTAGTTGAACAAGGAGTAAGACGTGACTCGAATGAAGTCAAAATGGCTGATACTTTTTTTGGTACTCGGTCTCGTAATGGTCGCTTGTGGTGGGTCTGATACAGCAGAAGAAGTAGTTGAGGTTGCAGAGGAGCCAGCTGAAGAGTTAGAATCTCCAGCTACAACCGCTGCACCAACAACAACAGCTGGTCCAACCGCAAGTATTGGTATGGTGTATGACATTGGTGGTCGAGGAGACCTTTCATTTAATGACATGGCATATGCTGGCTTGGAAAGAGCTATCAATGAGTTAGGTGTTGATGGCGTTGACTTAGAGCCAAGCGAAGGTGGAGAAAACAGAGCAGAGCTTCTGGGATTATTGGCAGAACAAGGCAAAGATCTAATCATAGGTGTTGGATTCTTGTTTGCTGATTCTATTACAGAAGTTGCAACTGCAAACGAAGGAGTAAACTTCGGTATTGTTGACTCAGTTGTAGAACCAGGTAACGTAGCTGGAATGGTGTTCACAGAACACGAAGGTTCCTTCTTAGTTGGTGTTGCAGCAGGACTTAAAACCACAACAAAACAAGTTGGTTTTATTGGTGGTGTTGAGTTCGCACTAATTCAAAAATTCGAAGCAGGGTTCGTTGCTGGTGTAGCAGCGGCTTGTCCAGAATGTACTGTAGATGTTAAATACGCAACAGTACCACCTGACTTTTCAGGGTTTAACTTACCTGATAAAGGTAAAGAAATTGCTTTAGCACAATATGAAGCAGGAGCTGATATTATTTATCATGCTGCTGGTGGAACTGGTGCTGGACTGTTTGAAGCTGCTAAAGAAGTTTCAGAGTCCACAGGTTCAAAAGTTTGGGCTATCGGTGTTGACGCAGATCAGTACCAAACAGTTAGCGATGAGCTAAAGCCATACATCTTAACATCTATGCTTAAGAGAGTTGATAACGCTGTTTATCTAACAATCAAAGCAATAGTTGACGGCACATTTGCCGGTGGTGTATCTGTGTTTGATTTAAGTGTTGATGGTGTTGGATATTCTACCTCAGGTGGATATGTTGATGACATTGTTGATCAGCTTGAAGATTACAAAGCAAGAATTGTAAGTGGTGAAATAGTCGTTCCAGACACACCATAAAATTATTTGTTAATATAGTTTTGGGGCCATAAGATATGGCCCCAAAATTTTTTAAATATGAATACTGCAATAAATATCGAAAATATTTCAAAGTCTTTTCCAGGTGTATTAGCTAATGACTCTGTTTCTTTTGACATTACAAGTGGAACTATTCATGCAATAGTTGGTGAAAATGGTGCTGGAAAATCTACTTTGATGAAGATTTTATATGGTATGCAAAAACCAGACAATGGAATTTTAAAAATTAATGGAGACATAGCAAAATTTCAATCACCAAAAGATGCAATTTCAGCTGGCATAGGAATGGTGCATCAACACTTTATGCTTGCTGACAACCTTACTGTTTGGGAAAATATAGTTCTGGGCATTGATAGTTCAAATTTATCAAAAATTAAAAAATCAAAATATATTCCTGATATTACGGATTTATCAAAAAAATATAGTTTACCAATTGATGTTAATTTGACAATCGATGATTTGGGGGTTGGTGAAAAACAAAGAGTCGAAATTTTAAAAGTTTTATACAGAGGGGCTAATATTTTAATCCTAGATGAACCAACAGCTGTACTTGTTCCTCAGGAAGTTGAAGAATTGTTTGAAAACTTGAAGAATTTAGTCAGCCAGGGAGTGACCATACTTTTCATTTCTCACAAATTGGATGAGGTCATGGAAATAGCAGACAGGATATCTGTCATGAGGGGTGGTCAACACGTAGGGACGGTCAGTAAGGAGAAGGCTTCAAAAAAAATACTCGCTGAAATGATGATTGGAAAAGATTTACCAACTCCTCCAAGTAGAGAAACTTTGATTTCGAGTGAAAATTGCCTCCAGCTTAAAGATTTAAATGGAGTACCTAGCTTAGGGAAAATACCTTTTGAAGATATCAACTTAGAAATTAAAAAGGGTGAAATATGTGGAATAGCAGGTGTTGAAGGTAATGGCCAAAGAGAATTAAGTGAAGCAATTTTAGGTCTATACCCAGTTGAATCAGGACAAATATTCTTAGAAGATATAGAAATTACAAAATTATCAACAAGAGAAAGAAGGCTTACAGGTATTAGTTTTATACCAGAAGATAGACAGTCGCAAGGCCTTGTTGTAGAGTCGAATCTTATCGAAAATATAATTTTAGGAAAACAAAGCAGCAATACATATAGTTCAAAATTTAAAAACGTTTTGTTTAAAAATGCTTCAAAAAATTCCAAGGATGTTGTTGATAACTATGAAGTTAAAACACCTAATGTTCAAACTTTAGCTCTTGCTTTGTCCGGAGGCAATCAACAAAAATTTGTCGTTGGAAGGGAAATTGATGGCAAACCCACATTTCTTTTAGCTTCTCAGCCAACTAGAGGTGTAGATATTGGTGCTCAGGCATTAATTTGGGATAAACTCAAAGAAGCAAGAGATATGGGGCTCGGTGTTTTACTTATTTCAGCAGATCTAGATGAACTTCTTGGACTTTCTGATAAATTGTACGTTATATACGAAGGAAAACTTGTCAAACAACTAGAACCTACAGAAGCTACTCCGGAACAACTAGGATCATATATGACTGGACTAGGCATATGAAAATCTATCTTAAAATATTAAGTTTTTTTACACCCGTTATAGCTTTAGCCATTTCATTCGGTCTTACTACTTTTATATTAATTATGATCGATAGAGATCCTGTTGAAACTTTTACTTTAATGTTTGATTACGGCACAACTGGTAAGTCGATCATTTCAATACTTAACAGATCTATTCCACTTTATATTTCAGCAGTTGCTGTTGCAGTAGGTTTTAAAATGGGTATGTTTAATATAGGTGTGGAGGGTCAATATATCCTTGGCGCATTAATTGCTGCACAGGTTGGTGCTGTATTAATACTTCCAAGACCTTTACATGTCCTTACTATTTTTATTGTTGCTGCAGTGGTCTCTGGAATTTGGGCAGGTATATCTGGATACTTGAAAGTTAAAAAGGGAGTCCATGAAGTTATTTCAACAATTATGCTTAACTACATTGGGGCTGGTATAGTAGCTTATCTCCTTGCAAATGTTTTTTTTGAAAAAGACGAAAACAATTCTTTAAAAGTACCTCAAACAAACTATTTATCAGAGTCTGGTCAACTACCTCCATTAAATAACATTTTGGGAATTGAAGACCTGCCAAATTTAAATAGTTTTATAATTGGTGCAGTTTTTGTGGGAATATTTTACTACTGGTTAGTTTGGAAAACATCTCTTGGCTTTGATTTAAGGGCTACAGGTCTTAATCCAGTTGCAGCAAAATTTAGTGGTGCTGATCCTAATAAATTAATTGTTTTGGCAATGCTAATATCTGGAGGTATTGCAGGATTAGTTGGAATGAGCAATTTAGTTGGTTACTTCCACCGTTATACGATAGATTTCCCAACAGGTCTGGGTTTTGCCGGAATTACAGTCGCATTGCTAGGAAGGAACCATCCTGTGGGTATGGCGTTAGGTGCTTTATTAATATCTTTTTTAGAAAGATCTTCTCAAATACTTGATTTGAATAACATACCAAAAGAAATAGAGCGAATAATGCAAGGGATAGTAATTTTGGTAGTGGTTGTCTCTTATGAGGTTGTTAGAAGATATATATTAACTCAAGAAGTAAAACTAGCATCAAGAATGGTAGATAAAGATGAGTAACTTTTTTAATTTCATTAAAGATAACAAAGAAAAGACTTTTTTTATTTTTATATTATTTTGGCTTTTAGTCATTGCTCAAATAGAGACATATTCACAATTAACAACCAGTGGTACTTTCGCTGCAACAATGAGGCTTGCCATTCCTATTCTTTTGGCTGGCCTTGGAGGAATATTCTCTGAAAGATCTGGTGTCGTCAATATTGGACTTGAGGGTATGATGATTATGGGAACTTGGTTTGGTGCTTGGGCAGCTTGGTTGTATGGTCCGTGGTGGGGTGTAGCTGCGGGTATTTTTGGAGGATTAATCTTTGGTCTAATACATGCAATAGCAACGGTATCTTTTCAAGTTGACCATATTGTTTCAGGGGTTGCAATAAATATTTTGGCTGCTGGCACTGCAAGGTTTTTTTCAGTCGTCGCATATGCAAACGAATCTCAAGGAGGTGCAACACAGTCTCCCAGGATTTCTGGCGAGATATCATCTTTCTCACTACCATTTCTTTCAGGTGGGACTTTTCTGGGCAATGAAACTATTGATTTGCTACGAAACCTCGAAGATTTGAATTTATTTTTCATATCAGATATTTCTGGTCTTCTAGGTGGATTAACTAGAGATATATCCTATCTTTCATTTATAGCCTTATCATTAGTTCCAATATGTATGTGGGTCTTGTGGTCTACTCCATTTGGCCTTCAACTAAGGAGCGTTGGAGAGTTTCCTGTAGGCAGTGAGTCTTTAGGAATTAATGTATATTTGATGAAGTATATTGGAGTAACTTTATCTGGTGCTTTTTCTGGATTGGCTGGCGCCTATTTAGTCATCGAAAGTTCCGGAATTTACAGAGAAAATCAGACTGGTGGTAGGGGATTTATTGCTTTAGCTTCAGTTATATTTGGGAACTGGAGGCCAACGGGTGTTCTGATGGGCTCAGGATTATTTGGATATGCTGATGCTTTACAGTTGAGATCAGAAGAGTCTGTTCACGGGCTACTCTTACTCATAAGCATTGTCTTGCTAGCTTTATCTATCTATCTCTTATTTAATAAAAAGTCCAGAAATGGTGCAATATCTTTATTAATGGCATTTGGATTTGGCATATGGTTCTTGAATTCAACATCTGTTCCAAATGAGTTTGTATACTTTACTCCTCATATAACCACACTTGTTGTGTTAAGTTTTGCAAGTCAAAGGCTCAGAATGCCAAAATCAGTGGGTCAACCATATAAAAAAGGTGAGGGTGGCTAGCCCCTTCCATAAAAAGTAATTTCTTGAATGGCACATTCATCAAAAGGATTACTACCACTGACCTCTATACCAGGGTATGAGCTGAGTATATCTATCTTTAAATAAGACGTTGTTGTATTGACATCTACCCATTGTGATGTATTATCATTTTCGAGCTCCTTATTTAATAGAAATTCGCTGTCATTTGTAGTTATCAGAATATCTCTAGCTTTAAAATTTCTTGAAAATGATTTTGAATCCTCTACGTTTTGAAAAACTAGAAATTCTATATAAAGTTCTTTTGAAAAACTAAATTCGACCCAGCCGTCTTGACATTGTAAACTGTTATCCTGCCAAGAAGAGGGCTCTCCATCGTATAAATTTTGACAAGACCATCCATCACCATCGTTGTATGAACTGGAAGATGAGCATTCGATGGGATACTGTTTTTGCAAAATAGTTTGAATTGTAGTTGTCGGGGCTGTCGTTGTTGATTGTTGAACAATCTCCACCTGTTCTATTACTTCTTCTGAGATATTTAAATTGTAGAAATAACTTGCTAAAGCAATAACCGGGATTAAGAAAGTAAGGAAAAATACAGCCCTTATTCCGGGAACCTCTTTTCTAGAAGGTAGTGGAGTAGCTCCATAAGTAGATAAAGGTTTATTTAACAGCTTTTCAGGAACTTTTGTTGTTCTCTGAATCTTTTCTTCATGCTCAGAATTTTCTTTTTCTAAGTCTTTAAGACTTAATCCAAGCCAGTCTCCACAACTTGAGCAAAACTCAATAGATTTGTCTACAACAGCAGAACAACTTTTACATTCAATTTTTTCCATAAATTATAAGTTAATTACTAATAATAAAATAATACAGTAACATTCAAATAAAAAAATCACTCATATATAAAAGAGGAAATATGGAAAATGGCAATGAACTTAATCAACTACTGCCTGGCCAACCATTAAGAGTTGGTGTTGATTTAATTGCAGATAAGAATTCTGGAGCATTAATTGTCATAGGCACTTCAACTAAATTAGAAAAAATTTCTTCTGGTGGAATTAATTTAATTGATTGTATGTATTCTCCAGAAATGCTCAGTGAATTGTCGAAGATGGACGGAGCAATTATTGTGAGCGATGATGTAACAAAAATATTGAAGGCTAATGTTCATTTAAATCCTTCTGACACACTATTAACTTCTCAGACTGGTACCAGGCATAGAACAGCTGAAAGAACAGCTGAAGAAACTAATTTAACGGTTTTGACTGTTTCTGAAGAGTCTTCTTTAGTAAAAGTTTTTACAAACGCTGGCACAACTGAATTAGAAGAACCATCAGTTACATTGGGTCGAGTTAATGAATCGTTGCAGTCAGTTGACAGAATGAGAAGAAGATTCGATGATGCTGTTGCAGAGCTTGGAGAACTAGAAATTGAAAACTCTCTAACTAATCAGGAAGTATTAGAAGTAATTCAGAGAGGGGAGCTTCTAACTCGATTAGCTAAACAAGTCAGAACTGAAGCCTTAAAACTAGGTGGTGAAGCTGGGTTGATATTGATTCAGATAGATTCTTTTGAGTCTGGGGTCAAAAAAACTTTTAACCTAGTTTTAAAAGATCATTTGCCATCAAAAAAATATAGAAATATCACAAAAGCAGTTGAAGCAATTTCGGAACTTACATACGAGGAATTAAATAATATAGACTTTCTTGGTTCAGTGTTAAGTAAACTTCCACTAGATGACTTATCAGTTTCTAAAGGCTACAGGGTTCTTGCAAGACTGCCAAACTTACCAGAAAATCTACATGATTCTTTAGTTCAAAAATTTAAAACTCTTCCTAAGTTGCTTGTCTCCTCTCCTGAAATTCTTTACAGCGTTGAGGGAATTGGACGTGGAAGAGCTCAGCAGTTACGTGATTATTTTGATACATTGTTAAAAAATGTTGGTTTTTCTTATCTAAATGGTAATTAGTTAGATTTCAATCTATAGTAATGTTGTTATTTATGGCAACTAAAACTAAAAAAACTCCAAAAGATAAATACAAACCCAATCAATTTGTAGTTCACCCTCACCATGGCGCAGCAAAAGTATTAAGAAAAGTTAATAAAAATGTAGAGATATTCGTTGATGGGGAACCAAGATCAAAAAGAATTCAATATTTTGAAATAGAAGTTCTTACAGATGGTTTATTAGTTATGGTTCCGGTTGATAGTGTTGATGAAGTTATTAGACCAGTAATTTCAAAAAATGCAGTTTCAAAAAAAGTATTTCCTATTTTCAAAGAAAAACCTGAAGAGGCAGGCACGAATTGGAGCAGGTGGTATAAAGTTTTAACTGAAAAAATGACATCTGGTGATGTCATACAAGTAGCTGAAGTTGTCAGAGATTTAACACATGCACAAATCAATAAAGGTATTTCTCCAGCGTTAAAAAGAATGTTAGCTAAAGCGAGGACAACGCTTGCAAGTGAAATTGCGTGTGCACTTAATGTTGATGAAGAAACTGCGATAGATAAAATTAATCAGCATCTTCCAGAAGAAGATCCTGAAGACGGTTTATAATCAAATTAAACCAAGTTATCTGAGGTAATTATGTTGGTTGGAATAGGTTTTGATATACACAGACATTCTCAAGAAGAGGCTCTTTATCTAGGTGGTCTAAAAATAGAAGGACCTGGATTCGAAGCACATTCGGATGGTGATATTCTTTTACATACATTGTGTGATGCTTTGTTAGGAGCTTTATCTAAAAAAGACTTAGGCAACTACTTCCCGTCTAATAGTGAGACGCCTAAAAAAATATCCAGTGTTGAAATGCTGAAAGAGGTTTTACGGATTATTGAATACAAAAAATATATCATTAACAATATTGATATTATTGTTATTTCACAAACAATTAATATCGCAGATATCAGAACTGAAGTGGTTGAAAATTTAGGTATTTTATTAAATATTGATGCATCAAAAATTAATATAAAAGGTAAAACAACCGACAATATTGGCATGATTGGAAGTAAAGAGGCATCAGCATGCCAAACTATAATATCTTTATCGCATGCTTAAGTTATACAACACGTTTACTAAATCCCTAGAGAATTTAGCAAGTACTGATTCTGATATTAAAGTATATCTTTGTGGCCCAACAGTTCAATCCTCTCCTCACATAGGACATGGTAGGTCCGCAGTAGTATTTGATTTTATGGTTCGTTACATAAAATATTCTGGCATGAATGTTATTTTTGCTAGAAACATTACAGATATTGATGACAAAATTATTGAAAAATCAATTGAAGAAAATATTTCTTACAAAGAGTTAGGCGACAGAGTAACTAAAGAGTTTAAAGATTCCTATGATAAATTGAATTGTCTAACTCCAGATTTTGAACCTAAGGCAACTGAAACAATTGATCAGATGATTGATTTAATTGATGATTTAATAAGAAAAGATTACGCTTACGTTACTAAGTCTGGTGTTTATTTTGACGTAAGCAAATACGACTCCTATCTGGAGCTTTCAGGCAGGAGTTTTGATGAAGTTTTAAGTGGAACCAGAGTAAATATTGAAGAAGATAAGAAAAATTCTGAAGATTTTGCTTTATGGAAAATCTCAAAAGAGAACGAACCAAGCTGGAAATCACCATGGGGTAGTGGTCGTCCAGGCTGGCATATTGAATGCTCGGCAATGATTCATGATATTTTTAAAGGCGAAATTGATATTCATTGTGGTGGAAATGATTTAATTTTTCCTCACCATGAAAATGAAAGAGCACAGTCAACTTCAGCATTTAGTCATAACTTCGTAAAACACTGGGTACACAATGGAATGATAAATTTCTCAGGTAAAAAAATGTCAAAATCTGAAGGAAATTCTAAGTTTCTTGCAGAGTACATTGATAATTATGGTGGAAATGTATTAAGGTATTTTTTTCTAAGAGCAAACTATAGAAAACCTCAGGAATTCTCTGAATCTTTATTGGAAGAATCAAAAGTAACTTTCAATAATATCGAAAGTTTAATTTATGGAGTAGAAGCTGGTTTAGAAGACAGCAATCTTGAAAAAATGTTTAACGATGCAATGAATGATGATTTGAATACACCCAAGTTTTTGGGAGATATGTTTGAATACATTAATAAAAATAAAAATGGAAACCGTACCCAATTTATTAAAACGAAATCCACAATAAAATATTTATTCGAAATTTTAGGTTTTGTTTTTGAGGATAAAGAACAAAAAGTTGATATTAAATTGTTGGAGAATATATTAATTGAACAAAATATACAGATTGAAAATGATATTAATGTTTCGATTAATAAATTTATTGCTAAAAGAAATGAATACAGAAATAATAAAGAATTTGAAAAAGCTGATTACATGAGAAATAGATTAGACGAAATCGGAATTGTGATTGAAGACGGGAACGAAAGTGGATGGCGTTGGAAAAATAGTTGAAGGTGTTAATGCTTTAGAGGCAGCACTAAATTCTAATAGAGTTAGAAAAGTTTTTGTTCTTGATAAAAAATCAAATAAATCAAATAAATTAAGTGTTTTAATTGAAAATATTAAAAAACAAAATATTGATATTGAAATCATTCAAGATGTAAAATTATGGAAATTTCATGCCAGGCATAATATAGTTGGAATTTGCGATGAAAAAAAAATATATGATGAAAAAAATTTTGAAAATATACTATCAGAAAAAATATTGATATTAAATCATTTTCAAGATACAAATAATCTGGGCGCAGTTGTAAGGAGTGCAGCTGCATTTGATTTTCAAACAATATTTTTGCCAAAAAAAAGATCTGTACAAATTACTGAAAAGACTTTTGCAATATCATCAGGTGGAATGGAGTTTATAAATATTGTTATGTATAACTCTATATTTTCTTTGATTAAAAAACTACAAAACCTTGGTTTTTGGATAATTGGTTTAGATATGAATTCTTCAAATGAAATAAAAGATTTAGATTTAAAAAATCAAAATATTGCATTGATAGTTGGTTCAGAAGGAACTGGATTAAGCAATGAAATTCAAAAAAAATTGGATTTAATTATCAACATATCAATGACAAACAATATGGAATCTTTAAATGCATCCGTTGCAAGTGCAATAGCAATGCATGAAATATTTATAAAAAAATAGATTTATTCAATTATCTCTTTGCTATTATTTTAATGTTTGCCGGAGTAGCTCAGTGGCCAGAGCAGCCGACTTGTAATCGGCAGGTCAGGGGTTCGACTCCCCTCTCCGGCTCCAAGTGACTAATTATCACAAAACATTTAGGAATGTATTTTATTTTGTTTTAGCCATACAGGCTTCTTTGATATTGTTTGGAATCTTACGACCTTCAATCATTTATGATTATTTAGATAATTGGCAAATATCTTTGGTACCATTTTTGATTCTAATTTTTAACAAAATATATTTCAGCAATTCTAGATTAGATAATTATATTTATGGGTTTTTAATTATTGTTTATTCACTTTTTCCAACTGTGCTTTTATCAAACCAAGAAATCCTGACAACAAATACTTTTAGCTCTGGCTTTAATAGTGACAATTTTCAGCAGGATATTATTTACAGTTTAATTATCGACATAGATGGATCAGTTAATTTAAATTCTTATGAAGGATCAGGCTATATTATTGATATTCAAAATAGACCGGGAAGAGTGGGATTTCCAGAAGTAATCGAATCAAAAATAGGCAATCCAAGACTTGTTAAATTTAGAGAAATAGAAACTGATAGGTTGCTCCAGGTAAAAGGGTGGGACTTGAAGCTCGGAAATCAGACATTTTGGAATCTATATGTAATGTCATTTGGATCAAATATCAATCTGAATAATTTAAATCTTATAAACACTGAAATTATTGGTACAGGCGATATAAATATGGGAAAAAATTTAAACTCAGGTGATATTTTTATAAGTGGAAATTTTAATGTCTATGTCGATACCAGTTTGCCAATAGTTGTTATAGGGTCAGCAGAAGTACCCGCAGGATGGATAGATGCTACAATAGGGTACTTAAATCAAACAAATGAAAACTATAAATTTAAGGTTATCGTTGAAGAAGGCTCAAATATTGTTTTTCAAAATGGAGAATAGTTAGATGTTAGATCAATTAGGAAACGGTTTATTATTAGGAATTATTATTTCGGTAGCATCCGTTGCCTTATCTTTACTATATGGTGTAACTAGGATTGTTAATTTCGCTCACGGTGAAATAATTGCGTTGGGTGCAATTATGACCTTATTTTTCTCTAGTCCCGTAGATTATAGAGTGCTCTTTTTAGAGAAATATTCACCATTAGGATATAATTTTGCCCTATCTTGTATTCTTGCAGTATTCGCCTGTGGGCTTTTCGGTGCCTTATTAGAAATTTGTCTTTTTCGACCTCTAAGAAAGGGTAATGTTGGAAATATTGCTGTACTGGTTGTAACAATTGGACTCTCAATATTTATAAGACATCTGTATCTTCTATTTGCAACAGGTAAAGTGCAGGATTTTCCGCTTGAACTTCAGAGAAGACAAACATATTTATTTTTTGACATGACTCCAAGAAACTTAAATGTTCTTATCGCCGGAATTGTCGTAATGTTAATATTTGGCTTTCTACTCACTTATACACGATTAGGTAAGGCGATGAGAGCGGTAAGAGATTCTGAGGAGCTATCAAGCGTTTCAGGCATAAATTCTGACAATATTATTTTGATAACATGGATTTCATCTAGCATGCTTGCTGGTCTCGCAGGAATATTTCAAGCAATCATTAATGATGTCAGATGGAATATGGGTTTTCTAATACTTCTACTAATTTTTGCTGGAACTGTTCTAGGAGGGATTGGAACATCTTTCGGAGCAATGGTTGGAGGCTTCCTGATTGGGATTTTAGTCCAAGTTTCAGTGGGTCTTCCATTTATGGAAGGGCACACTGAAGCTAAAAATGCTGTTGCTCTTGCAATTATGATTTTAATTTTACTTTTTAGACCACAGGGAATTTTTGGACAAAAAGAGAGAATCTCATGAAAATTTCAAATAAATTTTTATTTGCTGTCTTCTTAACAGGGTTTTCAATTTATCTAGTATTTGCATTAAATCCTGAAGGTGCGTCAAGAATTTTATTAAACTTACTGACTTTTGCAGGAATTTATGGACTAAGTGCAATTGGTTTGAATGTTCATTTTGGCTGGACTGGACTATTAAATTTTGGGCATGCCTCTTTTATGGGTGTTGGTGCGTATGTTACTCTTATATTAATGCCCCACGCAGCTGGTAGAGAAGGAGAAATTACTTCCACTGGTCTTCCATTTATTTTTGCTTTAATAATTGGAATATTATCTGCTGCTTTGTTTGGACTTCTTCTAGGCTTACCAGCTATTAGATTGCGTGGTGACTACCTAGCAATTGTAACTATTGCAGCAGCGGAAATATTTAGACTACTTGTCAGAGACTTAGAGTCAATTACAGGTGGCGTTTATGGAATTATAAATTACACAGAAAATTTACAACAATACCGACCAAATTTCATTAATAATTTTTCAGAAAGTTTTGGATTTTCACCTTCTCAAGCTTGGGTTTGTTTACTTGCCTGGGTTTCAATATTTTTTACAGTTATTTTTTTAAAACGTTTGAATAATTCTCCATGGGGAAGAGCTTTAAGAGCGGTTAGAGAAGACGAAGATGCAGTAAGGGCTATGGGTAAAAATGCAGTATGGCTTAAACTACAGAGCTTTATGTTGGGGGCAGGAATTGCAGGATTATCAGGAGTTTTTTTAGCATTTAATTATGGATCATTAGAATCTACAGTTTTTGTCCCTCTACTTACATTTTATGTATGGGCAATCATGATTCTTGGAGGTGTAGGCACTATTACTGGACCTATATTTGGTTCTATAATTTTTTGGGTCATTATTTCTGAAACCGATCGACTAGCATTTATTTTATTTGAAAATGCAAATGGCCAACAATTAGCAGGCGTAAGATTTCTTCTTGTTGGTTTGTTGATAATGGTACTAATGATATTTAGACCAAGTGGGTTGTTAGGAAAGAAAGAAGAGCTACTTTTAGATGTCAAATAGCCTTATTGAAGTAAAAAATTTGAAAAAAACCTTTGGAGGTATAACAGCAGTCGACATTAAAGAGTTAAGATTTAACAACGGTGAATTAACTTCAATTATTGGCCCAAACGGTGCTGGTAAAACCACATTTTTTGATTTGATATCAGGTTTTCAAAATTCTGACAGTGGTGATATTTATTTAAAAGATAAAGATGTCTCTAATTCTCAACCTTACAAAATTGCAAGAATGGGAATGGTCAGAACTTTTCAGCTTACAAAAGTTTTTGACAGGATGACAGTTTTAGAAAATTTACTATTTTCTGGTTCAGAAATAAGTAACGACTCTTTATTTAAGTCTGTAATTAAATCAAAATCTCAAAGAAAATATGAAGAAAATCTGAAAGACAAAGCTAAAAATATAATGGAAGAACTAAATATTTTGCATATGGCAGATTCTTATGCAAGAGAACTTTCTGGTGGTCAAAAAAAATTACTTGAATTAGCAAGGTCGATTATTAATGAACCCGAAATACTGTTATTAGATGAACCATTAGCTGGAGTAAACCCAAAATTAGCAGATGATATTTTGTCGCTTATAAAAAAGCTTTCAAATGAGGGTATAACAATTTTGATGGTCGAACACAATATTGAAGCAGTAATGAAAATCTCTGAAAGAATTGTCGTTCTAGCTGAAGGATCACTAATTGCAGATGGAAACCCAAATGAAATTAGAACAGATAGAAATGTAATAGAAGCATATTTAGGAAAAGACAATGATTAAACCAATATTGGAATGTAACGGTATTGCTGCAGGTTATGTAAAAGGATTAAACATTTTACAAGGAATAGATTTAGTAGTTAATGAAGGTGAAATAGTTTCAATAATTGGACCTAATGGAGCAGGTAAGTCCACTTTATTAAAAGCAATCATGAGTTTAATAAAAGTATCCGCAGGGAGATTCTTTGTAAATGGAGAAGAAAAAACAAACCTATCTACTCATAAAATTGTTATGGAAGGAATAGGCTATGTTCCACAAGTAGCAAATGTTTTCCCATCCTTAACTATTGCCGAAAATTTAGAGATAGGGTCCTGGAGTATTAAACGAAATAAAAAAGAAGCACTTACTAAAATTTATAATGACTTTCCAATGTTGGGAGATAGACAAAAAGACAAAGCAGGCAATCTCTCTGGGGGACAAAGGCAAATTTTAGCTTTAGCAAGAGCATTGATCACTTCCCCGTCTCTATTGTTACTCGACGAACCTTCAGCAGGATTATCTCCGGTAGCAATTAATGAGGTTTTTACATCTGTAAAAGAGATAAACGCTTCTGGGGTTTCAATTCTTTTAGTTGAGCAAAATGCAAAAAGAGCACTTTCTTTTAGTGACAGAGGATATGTTCTTGATCAGGGTCGTAATGCGTATCAAGGAAAAGGTGAAGAGCTGCTAAACGATTCTAGAGTAATTGATTTATATTTAGGAAAACTATAAAAAAAAGGCCTGATTACTCAGGCCTTTTTTAAAATCTAATTAAAGATTATGAACCGAAATCTACCGATCTGAGGACAGGGTTAGTATCACCCTCAGTTGTCCAAATATCGTAAGTAGCTGCTGTTGGATCACCAACTGCATCTAATTCGATTTCACCAGATGCGCCAACATAGTCAACATCTACACCGTCAGCTGCAAGTGCAATACATGCAACTCCGATACATTTTTCACCACCAGATGATGCAGCAACTAAACCAGACGCAATTTCTGGGCCAGTTACACCATTAGCGGCTGCTGATATTGCCATGAGCATTACAGCATCATAAGCTTGAGGAGCAAAGATGAAAGTTGGAGAACCGTCTGCAGAAACTTCTGCATAGGCTGCTTCAAATGCATCTTTTGCTTCACCTGCTGCTGAACCAGGTGCTGTTCCTTTGAATCCATCAAGTGCAGTTCCTAGACCACACAAAGATGCAAGACCAGCATCTTTTACACCGTCAGTCATGTACCAAGGTGTGTCAAGAAGTCCTTGTTCGAATGCAGGTTGAAGAACACCACAACCAGTTTCTGGGAATAAAATTCCTACAATTGCTTCAGCAGCACCCTTACCAACAGCAGTTACTTCAGAAGAGAATTCTGTTGCATCTACTGCGTGGTAAACGATTGTCTTGACTGTTCCACCAGCTGCTTCAAAAGCTGCAGCAGTAGCTTCAGCAAGACCTCTACCATAAGAGTCTGCTCTTGAAATTATAGAAACTGTTTGTACTCCATCCTCAACTAAAAGTGATGCTAAAACATCACCTTGAAGAAGATCTGATGGAGCAGTTCTTGCGTAAAATCCTTTTTTATCAATTTTTGTAAATTGAGGACTTGTATTTGATGGAGATATCATTACAACTTCTGCAGCAATTGCTGTGTCAAGTATGGCTAGAGAAGTACTGCTACATGCAGCTCCCATAACACCTTGAGCACCTTGGGCAATTACATCATTTAAACTTGTAAGAGCTACAGCTCCATCACAACCACTATCACCTTCAATAAGTTGAACTGGTTGTCCGTTTATACCGCCAGCGGCATTGATTTGCTCAACAGCAAGAGCTGCACCTAGTGCAATACCAGGTCCTAACGATGCAAGGTCACCAGATAAAGGCATTAAAGATGCCAAAATTAACGGATCACTAGCAGGCGCAGGAGCAGCTGTAGTTGTAGGGGCTTCAGTAGTTGCTGGTGCTTCAGTTGTTTCAACTTCCACTACCGCTTCATCACTTCCACCATCACTACCGCCACAAGCCGCAGCAACAAGTGCTAAAATCGCAATCAAAGCCAAAGCTTTGCGATTCTTCATATATAATTTCCTTTCAGTCACTGAAATTAAAAAAACCTACTTATTTGTAGGAATTCTTAAACAATAGCGGAAATTTAGTACTATTCAATAGCAGAGTTAAATAATTTAATCAAAATATGAATAACGCAATTGAAACCTTACTTTTAAGCCTAAGAAATATTGAATATATTGAGTTATTTGTCTATATTTTTATAGTATTTTTTGTAATTAATGGTTGGAAGAAAGGCTTTTTTCTTCAATTCTTTTATTTAATGGTTTTACTAATTTCAATTTCATTAAGTTTTAGATATTCAGATCAAGTTGGTTCTTATATAAGTAGTTGGTTTAACTCAAATATTCAATTATCTGAAATATTTGGTGGGGTGTTAATCTTTATCACCGTATTAACCGTGTCATCTTTTTTTCAAAATTTTTTAGCAAACAATCAAAAACAAAGAGACGTAGGCAATAAGCTTCTTGGAGGATTTGTATCGTTATTAGTGAGTAATTTAATTCTTACTCTCATATTCACAATTACATCAATTATCTCAGTTCCACAATTCTTTGAAGACACACTTGAAAATTCAAATCTAGTCTCTTTTTATACCGATACCAGCGGTACGCCACAACAGGCACTTGAGTTAATAACTGGTACTGATCTTATAAAGGTAGTGTCTAGGATTAAAGATCTTACGGGAAAATCTTCAGTAGTAGTTGGTGAACAAGGATGTATAGAAATTCCTAAATATTCTCTGTCTAACCTATCAAATAATAACGAACAAAAAAATGAGTTATACGAACTGTTGTTAACTGAGAGAAGTAATCAAAATCTAGCACCTCTTGAATTAAGTGAAAAATTGTCAAACATAGCACTTAACTATGCATATGTAATGTATCAAGATGGATTCTGGTGTCATAAAAATCCAAAAAATGGTGAACTTGTTGGTGATAGGCTGTCAAAACAAGGATTTCCATATATTGATATTGGCGAAAACCTTGCTCTTTCCTCCTCAGTAAGGTCTGGTCACATTAGTCTTATGAATTCAGAATCGCACAAGAATACAATATTAGATAATGAATTTAAGCGAGTTGGAATCGGTATTGTCTCTGGACCCTTGGGACTTATTATTGTCCAAATTTTCTCCTCATGAATATTTCGATCTCTGAATTAATATCTCAGATTGTAGAAGGCTTAAAAAATTATTTCGAAGTGAATCAAATTCAAGTAAATGAGAATTTTTATGAAGAATTAATGATTATATTGAGTACGGAGCTTGCCAAACCATTTAATGAGCAAATTTACACACCTACTCAGATGTTAAATGATTATATTAAAAATAAATTAAATAAGGATATAAAAATTACACCACATAATTTAGGTAGTGAGGTCAATAATACTCTTATTTTGTGGGGTATAGAAAAAGCAAAGTTTTTCAATGAAAAATGAATTCGAAAAAAAAGAAGTCTGGCTCAATTCATACCCTATTTTTTTATGGCTAGTTTCTGAACCATTAGTAGGTCTAATCGACTCAAAAATTGCCAGTTATATTGATATCGATGTTCTAGCTGCAGTCGGTATAGGAGAAACTATATACTTTGTATTTATTTGGATTTTTATTTTTTTAGCATACGGCACAACCCCATATGTTTCTAGCTTGCAGGCAACAAAACAAATTAGTAAATTAAATTATTTTATATCATTTGGTAGAAAATCTTCCCTACTTATTGGAATATTATCTGCAGGATTATTAATTTTTGTTTCATCGCAGTTAATTAATTTTTTTGAACCGACTCCCAATGTTTCTTCTAAAGCTATTTCATATCTCATATTACGGAGTTTAGGACTACCGTTTTATTTACTTAACATGCATTCAACAGCGGTTCTGAGAGGAATGAAATATCCAAAAATTACACTTTATTCTTCTGTAATTGTTGGAGTGTCAAATGTGGTATTAAGCTACTTTTTAGGAATAGTTTTAAATTTTGGAATAACAGGAATAGCAGTTTCAAGCTCTATAGCATTTTTTATTAGTTCATTGTATTCGACAAAAGTATTGATCGATACTCAAACTCAAACAACAAATTCTGTCATATCAGAAGAAAAAAAAGAAATAAGTAAAAAGTTTTTTAGCGTAGGTTTCTTTATTTTTATTAGATCAATGTTCCTAACATTATTTATGGCTTATTTGAGAAATCGAGCCTCACTAATGTCAATGTCTGAGATTGCTTTGCAGCATGTTTTGTTACAACTTTGGTCCTTTGGATATGTTTTTGTTGATGCCCTAGCTATTGCAGCACAAACCTTAGTAGCGGAATACAAAGCAAAATTTAATCTGTATAAAAATTCAGAACTAAAAAAATATTTAAATAGTTTAACTTTAAAGATTGCTGCATTTCTTTTTATTATTTCATTTATATTTCTTGAAAATATGGTTCTTTTAATTACAGATGTCTCTCTTGTCTCCATAATTGATGTTGAGCTTAAAATATTATTTGCATTAAGTCTTTTAATTGGTAGTTTTGCATTTTTGTGGGATGGTATTTTGTTGGGGTTAGACAAATCTAGACAGTTTTCAACTTTGACTGTTATATCATCTATCCTTGGATTTTTATCTTGTGCATACCTTTTAGCTCAAGATAATTCGCTTTCAAGTTTGTGGATTGGTCTAAATGCTAGCTTATTGAGTAGAGCGTTATTGGGTTATTACCACCAAATAGAGGATTAATCTACAGCCTTTAGTATCGGTCGGTCCAGATAATAACTTAATATTTGTAATTCTTGGGATAAGTCAACTGATCTAATTTGTATATCTTTGACATTCTTCAGAAGTACAGGAGCAAAGTTAAGTATAGATCTAACACCACAATTAATTAATTGGTCAGCGACATTTTGTGCAAACTCTCCTGGAGTTGCAATAATACCTATTGCAACATTAAATTTATTACAATAATCTTCTAATTCACTTAAAGGTTTGATAACTAATCCTGCAACTTGGCTATTAATTTTTTTTGGATCATCGTCAAACAATCCTACAACCCCGAAACCTTTATCCTTGAAACCTCCATAATGAGCTAACGCAGAACCTAGATTTCCCACACCAACAATTACAGCACTCCAACCTTCAACTAATCCAAGTTCTAGTTGAAGCTGGTTTCTTAATGTTGAAATATCATATCCTACGCCTCGAGTACCAAGTGTGCCTAAATGTGAAAGATCTCTTCTAACTTGAGCATCATTAACTTTGGCTAATTCTGCAAGTTTTTTTGATGAAATGCCAATGTCGTTTGGGTCAATCTGATCAAGACACTGAAGATAAATTGGTAATCTTTTTACCGTTGCAGGTGGAATTTTTTTGTTTTCTTTCACTAATGCACAATCTAATGAGATATGAAAATTATATGTAATTAAATTCAAATATTTATTGAGATTATTTGGTTTATGATTGTGACAATATCAATGTAAGTTATTAAATAATGGAAAAATACACAACATTATATGATGTTTTGATAATTGGAGCTGGCCCATCTGGCTCAAACGCAGCAATATCCTATAAAAACTTAAATCCAGATTTGAAAGTAGGCCTTATTGATAAATCTATATTTCCAAGGGATAAATCATGCGGTGATGCGATAGGACCCGGTGTAATTAGTGCTTTAAAAAGATTTAATAACCAGCATATATTAGACAATGAACCTCAAGTTGTTTCAACAACTCTCTATGGTCCTGAAAACATAGGAATACAAAATTATATTCCAGAAGTAAAAAACAAAGAAGATTCAGTAGTTTATGTCATTCCACGGATTGATCTTGACAACAGAATATTAAATTTAGCGAAAGATTTAGATGTAGATGTATTTGAAGGTTATAGCTTTGTGTCGTTCGAAAAAGATTTGGACAATAAATTGGTTGTAGAAATTAAAAATGGAGATAATATCACAAAACTTGGAGCAAAAATTTTGGTAGGCGCGGATGGAGCAAATTCTAGAGTAAGAAAACAATTAAACGTAAATACCAACAGTGATTGGCATAAGGCAATAGCTATAAGGGCGTATATTGATAGTCCAAATTATCTTGAAATTTTCAAAGAAAGAACTTTAATGTTCGAAATCAATGTTTCAGCTGAAAAAGGGTATGCCTGGGCTTTTCCAAGCAAAGGAAACTTATTAAATATTGGAATTGGAGTGCCTTTAAATATTTTCAAAAAAGAGAAACTAGATATTAATGTTCTACTTCAAGACTTCATTACACAATTAACCAATAGAGGGGTAGTCGTAGAGAACATAAGAGATGAAAAATCATATTTATTGCCGTTCGCATCATCAAGACCAAAATTTAGAAATGATATTAATGTTGCTTTAATTGGTGATGCAAGTTCAATGATCAATCCTATGAGCGGAGAAGGAATATTCTATGGAATGGAGGCTGGGTACCTACTTGCAAAAAATACATATAATTTAATAGATTCTCCAGAACTAACAAAAGGAATTGCTGACTATGAAAAAGCTTTTTCAAAAAGGTTTAGAAAGCATTATTTAAGTTGTGCATTAGCACGTCTTTTACTTCAAAGTCCTTTTATGACAAAAAGGCTTTTAAAAGTTGCTTCAAATGATCAGAACACAATTGATTTTGTTGTAGAACTTTTATTTGATGAAGCCTACTTAACATTTGGTGAGGTTATGAAGATTGTATACAAATTTTTACTTCCTTCAAAAGTCCTAATGTTGTTGTCAAAAAACTGATAGTCGACTGAAGTTAACATGATTTTGCTAGTAAAATATAAGTAATGTTTGTGAAAAATTTCACAAATAGGGAGGGAACATGATTGAGTGGTTACCAATTTTGGTAATGTTTGTTGTTGCTGTTGGATTTGCACTAGTCTCACTAGGTGCCTCTTATTTATTATCTCCTAAAAAAGCAACTCCTGAAAAGTTAGCACCCTATGAATGTGGCATATTTCCTGAAGTAGAGCCATCACAGAGATTTCCAGTTAAATTTTATATGGTTGCAATGTTATACATAGTTTTTGATATAGAAATAATATTTTTATTTGCATGGGCAACAAGATTTAATGACCTTGGTTGGTATGGAATATTGGCAATTTCTATTTTTACTTTCTTTGTTCTTGAGACTTTGTATTACGTTTGGAAAAAAGGAGTACTCGACTGGAATATTCCAAGAAGAGAACGTTATTTAAAGCAAGATATAAATAAAGAGGCTGCTTAATGTATACACCTGACAACATTCTGACTACAACAATAGATAAAGCTGTAAGGTGGTCTCGAACACAATCGATGTGGCCAGTAACTTTTGGACTTGCCTGTTGTGCAATTGAAATGATGGCAGCTGGAAGTGCCAAATATGATTTAGCAAGATACGGGATGGAAGTTTTTAGAGCGTCTCCGAGGCAAGCAGATTTGATGATTGTTGCCGGTAGAGTTTCTCAAAAAATGGCCCCCGTTTTAAGACAAGTTTATGACCAAATGGCTGATCCCAAATGGGTTATTGCCATGGGTGCTTGTTCATCAACTGGTGGAATGTTTAATAATTATGCGCTAGTTCAAGGGGTTGACCATATTGTTCCAGTAGACATTTATGTTCCTGGTTGCCCTCCTGGACCACAATCATTAATGCATGGAATTTTAACTTTACATGACAAAATTATGGGTGGTGAAATCAATAGATGAGTTATGAAATTATTAATACATCAGTTGCAGAATACAAAAAATTAGTAGAGTCATTACATTCAGAAAGCTTCGAGATGATGGTAGATCTCACAGTTGTAGATTGGTTTAGAAAAAAAGAGCCAAGATTTGAAGTAGTTGTACAGTTCTTATCAGTATCAAAAAATGAAAGAAAAACAGTAAAAGTTTTTGTTGACGACGAAGAATTATCAATCCCCTCAATAACTGATATTTATCCAAGTGCTAATTTTTATGAGAGAGAAGCTTATGATATGTTTGGTATAAATTTTTTAGAACATCCGGATTTAACAAGAATTTTGATGCCCGATGATTGGAATGGCCACCCTTTAAGAAAAAATTATGGTTCTGGCAGAATCCCAGTCCAATTTAAGAATGCACCAAAGGTTGAATAATTGAAGAAAGATACAAAAAAAAATAAATTTAAAGACATGTTTGATTTCTGGGCAACAAATTCCGAGGAAGGTGGCTGGAACATTTCTTCTACTGATGAAGGTTCTCAGAAAATGCTTGAAGAAGAAAATGAAAAACAAATAAAAATTCAAACAGGGACAGATGTCATCGATGATTTTGTAATCGATGAAGATACTTCTGATGATGAAAGAATGATTGTAAATATGGGACCTCAGCATCCATCAACTCATGGTGTTTTAAGATTACAAGCTGAGCTAGAGGGAGAAGTAGTTAGAAGAGTTAAGCCAATAATTGGATACCTACATACTGGAATGGAGAAAACTGGAGAAGAGTTAAATTATTTTCAAGGTCCAACAAATACGACAAGAATGGATTATTTATCTCCATTATTTAACGAACTGGTCTTTTCCTTAACTACAGAAAAACTAGTCGGGATCGAAGTTCCAGATCGAGCAAAAAATATAAGAATTCTTATGACAGAGCTAAACAGAATATCTTCACATTTAGTTGCACTGGCAACTGGTGGAATGGATATAGGTGCTTTATCAATGATGATTTTTGGATTTAGGGAGCGCGAGTTAATACTTAATTTTTTTGAAAAAACTACAGGTCTAAGAATGAACCATAATTACATTCGTCCAGGCGGAGTAGCAGCAGATCTTCCTGATGGATGGCAAAAAGATATAGAAGAAATTTTAAAAATAATTCCTGAAAAACTTCAAGATTACGATGATATGCTACTTGACAATCCAATTTGGAAAGGACGTTTACAAAACGTAGGTATTCTAACAACAGAAGAGTGTTTTGCTTACGGTGTTACAGGACCAAGTTTAAGAGCAAGTGGTCATTCTTGGGATTTGAGAAAAGCTCAACCATATTCTGGAATTGAAAACTTTGAATTCGAAGTACCAGTTTTGAATGAAGGAGATGTTTTTGCAAGATGGAGAATTAAAGTTCTTGAAATTTTTGAGAGTTTAAAAATTGTAGAACAAGCACTTAACAAAATGCCAAAAGGTCCATACAAAGTTCAAGACAAAAAGATCACACCTCCGCCTAGAAAAAGACTTGATGAGTCTATGGAAGCACTAATTCATCATTTTAAAATTTACACTGAGGGATTTAAAGTTCCTGAAGGAGATGCATATGTTGCTATAGAATCTCCAAGAGGAGAGCTCGGTTGTTATATAGTTTCTGATGGTTCTTCAAAACCATACAGAATGCACGTCAGAGGTCCTTCATTTTGTAATCTACAGGCTTTGCCTGTAATAATGACTGATAGTCCAATTGCCGACGCTGTTGCTGCTATCGCATCATTAGATCCTGTGATTGGAGATGTAGACAGATGAGCTGGAATGATTCAATGATAAAGCAAGCTAAAAAGATAATAAAAATGTATCCTCAAAAAAGATCAGCAATTGGTCCGCTTTTACACCTTGCACAAAGTAAAGATGGCTATATTTCCGACGACTCTACTGCCGTAATAAGTGAATTGGTGGGCATTACAGAGGTTCAAGTAAAATCGGTGTCAACTTTTTATTCAATGTACAAGCAAGAACCAACAGGAAAATATCTTTTAAGTGTTTGTAAATCTATTTCCTGTGAAATAAACAATTCTAAAGAGATAATTGATGTTGTTAAAGACTTTACAGGGCTAAACAATAACGAAACTGATGAGAACGACTTATTTACATTTGAAGCAGTTGAATGCATAGGAGCATGCGGTGGAGCTCCTGCAATGCAAATAAATTATGAAACTGTTGAAGGTCTGTCTTCTGAAAACACTATAAAACTCTGCGAGTGGCTAAAAAAAGAACAACCCGATGTGATAATTGCTGAAGAAATGCAAGATAATTTCGGAGGAACAAAATCTTTTGACTGGGCTATTAAAGACCAATCGGGAACTACTGGATCTGTGCCAGGATTTCAAACATTTAACACTACAAAGGAGAAAAAGTGAAAGAAACTCTTCTTTTAACCAAACACATGCGTGAAAATCCTGAAGATAGCCATTTAATCGATAGTTATGAAAAAAATGGTGGATATGAAACAGCAAGAAAAACTTTAATTAATGGTTCACCTGAAAACGTACTCGAAGAAATTAAGGTATCAAATATAAGAGGTAGAGGTGGCGCAGGTTTTCCCACTGGAGTTAAGTGGGGTTTTTTAGCTGAGAATGAAGATAGATATTTAGTAATAAACGCTGACGAATCAGAACCCGGAACTTTCAAAGATAGAATTTTACTTGAGAGAGACCCTCACCAACTAATTGAAGGAATAATCATTACTTGTTTTGCTGCAAACATTGAAAATGCATTTATTTACATCAGGGGAGAATATGCAAAACCTGCAAGAAGAGTTCAGGATGCAGTAGATCAAGCTTATCAAAAAGGTTATTTAGGAAAAAATATTTTTAACTCTGAAATGAATTTAGATCTAGTTGTTCATTTAGGTGCGGGTGCATATATATGTGGTGAAGAAACTGCATTACTTAATTCACTCGAAGGGAGACGAGGAGAGCCCAGGTTAAAACCTCCTTATTTTCCTGCGGTAAAGGGCCTATATATGAAACCTACTTTAGTTAACAATGTTGAGACAATTTCATCTGTTCCATGGATTATGGAAAATACTGGCAAAGAATATAACAAGTTAGGTGTTGAAGGGTCTACTGGAACAAGAATTTTCAGTCTTTCAGGTCATGTAAATAATCCTGGGAATTACGAAATTGAAATGGGAAGTTCATTTGGAGAGTTTGTTGAGTCCCTAGGCAATGGAATAAGAAATAATAAAAAAGTCAAAGCCTATATTCCTGGTGGTGCGTCCGCCCCTTGGTTTAGGGGTGATCAACTTGACATCAAAATGACAATTGATGATGTAGCAAATAACAATTCTATGCTTGGCTCCGGGGCAGTTGTGATGATGGATGAGGACACAAATCTTGTAAACGCTGCAAAAAGCATTGTTAGTTTTTTTGCTCATGAATCATGTGGTCAATGTACACCATGCAGAGAGGGAACAACATGGTTAGAAATGATATTAGACAGAGTTGCTTCTGGTAGAGGTCGGGCATCAGATATCGACCTGCTTCTTGATGTTTGTGATAATATTTCACCCGGTCTCTCTTGGCCTCCAAAAATGACAACTATTTGTCCACTAGGACCCTCAGCTGTATCACCTATAACATCTTTAATGAATGATTTCAGAGAAGAGGTTGAAAGTTTAATTCCAACCAAGGTTCTTTTATGAGTGAAAGTATAAAAATAAATGTAAACGGAAATCAAATTGAATCAGCTCCTAACAAATTATTAATTGAAGCATGTGAAGACTCAGGAATTCATATACCTAGATTTTGCTGGCATAAAAGACTAGACCCTGTTGGAATGTGCAGGATGTGTCTAGTGGAAATAGAAACTCCAAGAGGAAAAATGTTAGTTCCATCATGTACTACTGAAGTAACCGATGAAATGGTTGTAGATACTGAGTCTGAAGTAGTAAAAAAAGCTCAAGAAGGAGTTTTAGAATTTTTGTTAATCAATCATCCGCTTGATTGTCCTATATGTGATAAAGCTGGTGAGTGTCCTTTACAAGATCAGACTATGGCTTATGGACCTGGGGAAAGTAGATTTGTGGAAGAAAAAAGACACTTTGAAAAACCAATTTCTATTTCTGAAATTATTCTTTTAGACAGAGAAAGATGTATTCTGTGTGCTCGATGTACAAGGTTTTCTGATGAAATTTCTGGAGATCCACTAATTGAATTTATTCAAAGAGGCAATAAAACAGAAGTTAATACTTTTCCCAACGAACCTTTTAAATCTTACTTTTCTGGCAACACAGTACAAATCTGTCCCGTAGGTGCATTAACGTCAACTTCATACAGGTTTAAAGCAAGACCCTGGGATCTAAAATCAGTTAGATCAACATGTAATGGTTGTCCAGTAGGTTGTTCAACAGAATTAAACTCATCTCAAAACAAAATGCTTAGAATTCTTGGAATTGACAACGATAGTGTAAATCAAGGTTGGCTTTGTGATAAAGGTAGATACAATTTTGAATACTTGAATTCAGAATTTAGGTTAAAAACTCCATTAAAAAAATTAGACAATGAATTTATGGAAACGTCAATAAAAGAAATTTATACAGAGTTAAGTGATTTAATTAGCGATAGTAATACAAATATAAATTTTCTAATAGGCACTAATAGTACCAATGAAGATTATGTTGCTTTTAATGAGTTTGCTAAAAACTTTCCTTCAACAAATCAAACCTTCTATTTAAACGATGACTATCTATATGCTGGATTTTTTGAAAAAGGTATAAACAGAGCAACAATTGATGATTTAAATAACTCTGAAGCAATTGTAATTTGGTCTGAAGATTTAAAAGAAAATCTCCCAGTACTCTATTTACGAGTGAGGCAAGCTGTAAAAAATGGAGCGAAACTTATAGTTTTTGGCCATTCAAACTCAACCTTGAAAGACATAGCTGATTTTTATTATTCCGATGATATTGTTTCTGAAAATTTTGAAATAATAAAAGATATATCTAAATTAAAAGGCATAAAAGAGCACGTTAAAGATAAGAATGTGACAGCAATAATTGGAAAATCTACCCCTTATCAACTAGATGAGAATTTAGATAAATTAGTATCATATTTAGTCGAAAATTCTAACTCAAAAATAATGAATGCATTTTCAAGTGGTAATACTTTTGGTGCAATTAATAATTTAGATAATGTAAAAAATCTGAGAGATTTTACAAAAAATGTAAGTGCTGAAAATACTGATTTACTGTTTGTTGTTGGATCTGACCCAATAGGTAGATCTGTTTTCTCAAATGAAATTCATAGAATTATTCAAGATATAGATAATGTCGTATGTTTAGATTTATTTTTACATGAAACTTCTGAATTAGGCAATTACATTATTCCCACGAGTTCAACACTAGGAGAGAAAGAAGGAACCTTTACTAATATCGAATTTAGAACTTCAAGAATTGATAAGCTGGTACCTTCACCTGGCCAAAGTTTGAGTGATTGGGAGTTTATCTCTGGTCTTTCTAACTTTTGTAATTTCAATAATAATATTGATAGCCTAGATGGCTTAAACGAGTTAGCTTATCAAGATTTTGATGATCAAGACAGTCCATCATTTAAAAATTTAGATAAACCAAGTAATTTTGATGGGATTATTAATGATTACCAGCCCAATATATCAACTGAATTAAATGAGAATCTAACTTCTAAATATTTTGTTGGAAAAAAGCTTTATGGAGACAATATAACTATTCGTTACTCAGATAGCATATCACTACTCGGCGCAAAACAATTTATTGAAGCAAGTGAATCCACAATTGAAAAACTTAATTTATCATCTGGTGAATGCACATTAAAACAGAATGGACACAATGTCTCGGCAAATTATGTTGTTAATAACAAACTTGCGGATGGAGTAATATTTATTCCGCAAAATAGAAGAAATTTTAACAGATTTGATTTTTCAGAAACCATTGAAATATCGCCAAATCAATCCAAGGAAGCTTTAAATGTCAATTGAGTTAATAATTTCACTGGTAAAAGCAAACATAGTTTTGGCAGTTTTATTAACGAATACAATATTATTAATTTGGTTTGAAAGAAAAGTAGTTGCAGGTATGCAATCTAGAGTTGGACCTGATAGAGCTGGTCCATTTGGAATACTTCAAACTTTAGCTGATGCTATTAAGTTATTATTAAAAGAACAGATTCTCCCTTCAAAAGCTGACAGGGCAATGTACCTTCTTGCACCATTAATCGCACTTGTTCCATCTTTTTTAATCTTTATGATTATTCCTTTAGGGCCTGATATTACGGTTGAATGGCAAAATGCACTATATACTATTCCATTAGTTGGTGCAGATTTAAACGTAGGAGTCCTGTACTTCTTAGCATTATCCTCAATTGCTGTATATAGCGTTGTATTGGCTGGATGGTCTTCAGGATCAAAATATCCTTTATTAGGAGGGGTAAGAGCTTCCGCACAAATGATTTCCTATGAAGCTGCTATGGGCTTAGCATTAGTCCCTGTTATTTTGTATTCAGGATCACTTTCATTGGTTGATATTGTAAATAGCCAATCAGGAAATTTATCTAGTTCAATTCCAATTCTTAATACAATCGTTTCATTTATTCCTAAATGGAATGTTTTTCCTCAATTTGTTGCATTTGGAATATTTTTTATAGCTGCAGTAGCTGAAGTTAATCGGGCACCTTTTGACTTAGTTGAAGCTGAACAAGAACTAGTTGGAGGTTTTCATACTGAATATTCAGGTTTTAGATTCGCTATGTTTTTTTTGGCAGAGTATATAAATATGTTCAACATGTGTGCGATTACTGCAACTTTCTTTTTAGGTGGATGGCTAGGCCCTACATTTGAAGGAATATTACCTCCAATTTTCTCAGTTATAATGCCTATAATTTGGCTAGGTGTAAAAACTTTTCTACTTCTATTTGTTTTTGTCTGGATAAGAGCAACACTCCCTAGATTAAGATATGACCAGTTAATGGAACTAGGATGGAAAAGAATGATTCCACTATCTTTAGTCTGGCTAATACTTTCTGCAATAGTTTTAGGCTTAAGAGAATTTGGATTACCTTGGAGTTAAATTGTGAGTGAAAGTTTCGGATTATTTAAGGGATTAAAAGTAACTTTTAAAGAATTGTTCAGAAAATCTGTCACTGATAAGTATCCAAAAGAATTTAGAGAAAAGCCACAGAGATTTCATGGCCGTCATGTACTAAATAGATATGAAGATGGAATGGAAAAATGTATTGGTTGTGAATTGTGTGCAGGGGTATGTCCAGCTCAATGTATTTATGTAAGGGGTGAAGATAACCCTGAAGACGCACCTGTAAGCCCAGGTGAGAGATATGGATTTATTTACGAAATAAATATGCTCAGATGCATTTACTGCGCGCTTTGTGTTGAAGCTTGCCCAACAGAGGCAATAACAATGACCTCATTGTTTGAAATGAGTGTGGCAAATAGATCAGAAGCAATTTTTGATAAATCCGTTTTAGTTGTGAATGACGATGGAACTCCAAATACCCATGAAGAGCAAACAAAACTTACAAGATTTGAAGAGCTACAAACTTCTGATGGATGGATGAGAGCAACGTCTTCAAATGGTAATCCAAATTTTCAAAATGTTATCAATTGGTCTGGGTCATTGGGTGTAGGAAAAAAAGATCCTGAGAAAGGCCAATTTTTAGAGGAAGAGTAACTTGGTAGATTTAATTTTATTCTTTATTCCTGCTTCATTGATAATTATTGGAGCCCTCATAGTAGTCTTTGCAAAGAATCCAGTTCACAATGCGATGGGTCTTGTTATGACCCTTGTATCTATTGCCATTATTTATATAACCCTTAATGCAACATTTGTAGCAATGGTACAAATGCTTGTATATGCAGGTGCTGTGATGACATTATTCTTGTTCGTAATAATGATGATAGGAGTTGATAAAAAAGAACAAAGTTCAGAATCTATCAAGGGGCAGACTTTTTTAGTTAGTGGAGTTTTTTTAATTCTTATTTCACTATTAAGCTACGTTGCAATTAATTCAGAATTTAAATGGGATTTATGGTTTGATGCAGTTGAATTTGCAATAGAGGGAACTCCACAGTTAGTTGCAGGAACGTTGTTTACTGCTTGGATTTTTCCATTTGAAATAATTTCAATTTTATTAATTGTCGCAACTGCTGCTGCAATTGCTCTTGCATATGATTCTAAAAGGAAGAAAAATGATGCTTGAAGTGACTACTGATTGGTATTTGACACTTTCTGCAATTCTTTTTTCAATTGGTTTTTTTGGAATGATGATAAGAAAAAATGCATTAATAATGTTTATGTGTATTGAGCTTATGTTGAATGCTGTTAATTTAACTTTTATTTCAGCTTCAAAGCATTTTGGTCAAATTGATGGTCAGATTGCCGTTTTTTTTGTCTTAGTAGTTGCTGCAGCCGAAGTTGTTGTTGGACTAGCAATTATCGTCTCGATATTTAGAAAACAATCGTCTGCATCTGTCGATGTTTTAAACGTGTCAAGAGGATAGCTTGGAATTACTGTTTTTACTTCCAATCTTCCTCCCATTATTAACGGCTCTATTTTTATTTTTAAACAAAAATTTATTCAACGAACCTTTAACTAATTTTTTTACAATAAATAGTGCTTTACTATCTTTTGCTATATCATCTTTTGTCTTTATTACACTTGTACTTGATAAATTCCAGCCAAATGATTACAGCATTTTTCAATGGACAAATACTCCAGACATAAAAATAGGTTTTACTCTTGATGGTCTCTCTGGAATAATGCTTCTGTTAGTGACTGGACTATCCTTTGTTATTCAACTTTTCTCAACTTCCTATATGGAGAAAGATGAAAAGTATAATAATTATTTTATTTACTTCAACTTTTTTGTTTTTTCAATGCTTTTACTTGTTATGTCTTCAAATTTCTTAGTAATGTTTTTTGGATGGGAACTGGTTGGTCTTAGTTCTTATTTATTAATCTCCTTCTGGTCAAAAAAGACGTCAGCTGCCAAAGCTGGAAACAAGGCTTTCATTTTAAACAGAGTGGGTGATTTTGGCTTTCTAGTAGGGCTAATGGTCATTTTGAATACTTTCAATACATTCGATTTTTACACCGTTTTAAAAAGTGCTTCAGATGTACCAGAAAGTACGGTTACTATTATTTCATTATTTTTACTACTTGGAGCGTTTGGAAAATCTGCTCAGTTTCCTCTTTTTAGTTGGTTACCAGATGCAATGGAAGGACCAACTCCTGCGAGTGCATTAATCCATGCAGCGACAATGGTGACCGCTGGAGTATTCATGCTTGTTAGAATTTCACCAATACTACAGTATTCAAAAATTGCAGGTATGGTGATAGTCTTAGTTGGACTTTTAACAGCTTTACTCGCTGCTTTTTCAGCAATTAACCAGTATGACATTAAAAAAGTTTTAGCCTATTCAACTATTTCTCAACTTGGCTTTATGTTTATCGCAATTGGTGCTGGGGCGTACGTAGCGGCAATTTTTCATCTCGTAACACATGCATTTTTTAAAGCTCTTTTATTTTTAGGCGCAGGTGCTGTAATTCACTCTATGCACCATGAACAAGATATAAGAAAAATGGGCAAATTGAGAAAGAAAATGCCTGTAACTGCCTCAATGATGGGTATTGGGACTCTTGCAATATCTGGTATTCCTCCACTTGCTGGTTTTTGGTCGAAGGATGAAATATTAGCTTCAGTGTTTGCAAATGGTGGTATGTATTACATATTTTGGGCACTCGGATTAAGTGCAGCTTTGCTAACAGCATTTTACATGGGAAGACATTGGTTATTAATATTTGAAAAAGATAATGGTTTCGATCATTCTGATGTAATTGAAGCTCCAAAAACCATGACCAGGCCTTTAATTGTCCTTGGTCTATTTTCAATTTTTATAGGATTTATTAACACACCTTTTTTTCACGGAGTGGAAAAAGTTCTTCACTATTCTTTGGAAGGAGTAAAGGTAACTCATTTACCTGAGGGTCCAACTTTAATCATTCTTGCAATCTTATCAATTGGTGCTGGTTTCACAGGACTACTATTAGCGTATTTAATATTTTCTTTTGAAATTTTTAAAAAAATTAATTTTAAGAGAATTAATTTAGAATATCCGATTAATTTAGTAAAAGATCTATCGTTCAACGTTCTTTATATCAATAATTTTGGTAATTCAATTTTTGTTTCTGGTATGAAAAACTTTACAAGAAAGGTCGCTGTAATAGTCGATGGTCTCATTATTGACGGTTCTGTTAATTTTGTTTCAAATGCATTTGGTAAAACTTCAAAGGTTGCATCGGCTACACAGACAGGTCTAGTAAGAAGTTATGTTGTGTATTTTGGATTGTTTCTACTTCTGCTGATTGGGTTATTTATTTTCACTCCTATGGTGCCACAATGAACGCAATAATTATTTCTCTCCTATTTGTTCCTCTTATTTGTTCTTTTTTAATTTTTATTATTCCAAATTCTAGAAAAGAAATTTTTAGACCAATTGGAATTATATTTTCTCTAATAACTCTAACACAATGTTTTTATTTATTATTCTCTGATTTTGGAAAAACAAAATTTGTAATACTTTCCAATTACCAGTGGATTCAATCTTATGGACTTGAAATAAGCCTTGGTATTTCTGGGATGTCAACGTTATTACTTTTGTTGACTTCATTGTTGGTTTTTGTTTCTCTCTTGTCTATTGGAAGTGAACATGCAGAGAGTAAGGGATTTATTGGTTCATTACTTGCATTACATTTTGCAGTTAATGGTGTTTTCATAAGTGGTGATTTAATTTCTTTATTCATATTTTTTGAAGCATTGTTAATTCCTATGTATTTCTTAATGGGCATATGGGGCGGAGAAAATAGAAGATATGCAACAATTAAATTTATTCTGTATACAGTTTTTGGTTCAGTATTTATTTTTATTGGAACGGTTTACACGGCTGTAATAAGTTATGGTACTAATAGGGCTCTAGCACTTGATTTTGATACACTGGCAAATCTTGAATTCTCCTCATCTCAATCTAGGACTTTATTTCTACTATTTACTTTTGGTTTTTTAATCAAAGTACCTTTATTTCCACTTCATACTTGGTTGCCAGATGCTCACGTCGAAGCTCCAACTGCAGGTAGTATTTTATTGGCTGGTGTCCTTTTAAAGGTGGGAGCCTACGGTATTTTAAGAGTGTCTATACCTTTTTTTACTGAAGGATTTATAACATACAAAAATTTAATTGCCGTTCTATCTGTGATTGGAATCATTTACGGAGCAATAGTTGCAATAGCTCAAATAGATATCAAAAAATTAATTGCATATTCATCTGTGAGCCACATGGGATATGTGATGTTGGGTATTTCTGCAGGAGGATATCTCAGTATTGAAGGTGCAATTATACAAATGATAAATCATGGAATTACATCAGGTGCACTATTTATGTTGGTTGGCTTTCTATATGAAAGAAGACACACACGAAACATAAGTTCATTTGGTGGGATTAAAATTACAATGCCAAAATATGCGGCAATATTTTTATTTACCTCTTTTGCATCAATAGGACTGCCAGGATTAAATGGGTTTGTTGGTGAATTTATGATACTTATGGGAAGTTATGATCATTACAAAGTTTTGACCTCAATCGCAGCGTTTGGCGTAGTACTAGCCGCTATTTACATGCTTTGGGCTTATCAAAGAATTTTTACAGGACCCATTTCTAATGATAAAAATGAGAATTTGAAAGATTTAAACATAAGAGAAACTTTGTCAATCGCTCCACTTATGTTACTTATGTTATTTATAGGGATTTACCCAAGTTTTATAGAAAGCTTTGTCATTCAGGAGGCGGGATTTTTAAGCGAAACAATAGCCTTATTTAAGGATGTAAATTGAACGGCATTTCAGAAATATTGAGCTTTAGTTTTTTAGCAATTGGCCCAACTCTTGCATTGGTGTTTACAACTCTGGTGTTACTTTTTTGTACTATTACAATCTCGACGCCTGTATATATTAAAAAGTACATTTCGTTTTTTGGAATTTTAATTACGTTATTTACAATTTTTCTTAAATTTGGACTATTTGCAAGGGAAGGTGTAAATTCTTATTTTTCTGAAAAAATTCTTGTTGATGAATTTTCTTTGGTTGGGAATGTACTAATAGGATTAATCCTACTGTTAACGTTTAATTCTTTTTGGAAAACTTCAGAAGAGATTGATAACAAAACTACAGAGGCTTTAATTTTAGTTTTGATGTCTGCATCTGGGTTTCTTCTAATGGTGGATGCTGAAAACTTCATAATGTTATTTATAGGTTTAGAAATCGGTTCAATAAGTCTTTATGCATTAGCAGGTTTAAATAGAGGTGATCAACTCAGCAATGAGGCATCTTTAAAGTATTTCCTTTTAGGTTCTTTAGCTTCTTGTATTTTCATATATGGTGTTGCACTTATATATGTGTCTTTATCTATAAGTGGAGTATACGAAACAAGTATTGCGATTAATTTTATTGGACCAAATAATATCCCATTAACAACCTTGATTGGTTTAATAATGATAATTGTTGGACTTTTATTTAAGGTTGCCGCTGCACCATTTCAAGCATGGGCACCCGATGTCTATCAAGGCTCTCCAACAGGATATGTCGGATATATGGCTGCAGTTGCAAAGGCTTCATCATTTATTGTCCTAGCAAGGCTCTCTGCAATATCATTACGATTTATTATCGATAAATTTGATTTATTTTTTACAGCAGTTGTAATTTTGTCAGTTTTAGCAGGTGCACTATTTGCTACAAATCAGACTGATATCAAAAGATTGATTGCATACAGTGGAGTTATACAGTCTGGGTTTATTCTTTCGGGGATTTCTTTTGGTGTCTATGGAATAAGTGCATCCATTTTTTATTTGATAACATACATAATTCAACTAATTGGAGTCTTCACGGTGTTTTCAATAATAAGTGGACAGTTAAGTTCAGATTTTAAAATTTCAAATCTATCAGGTTTGTTCAAAGAAAATAAATTTTTAACGATTGCTTTTTCTGTATTTATGCTTGGTATAGCGGGGCTACCATTAACAAGCGGTTTTGTATCAAAATTTATTTTGATTACTAACTTATGGTCATATGAGAAATATTTAATAGTTACTGTTTTAATGCTCACGACGGTTGCAGGATTCTATTTCTATCTAAGACCAATTTGGGTAGCTGCTATTGAAAAAAGTGATAATGCAATTGAAAAGATAAAAATTAGTATCTCAGATAAAGTCTTGCTGGGATTTATGGCTGCTTTAACAATTTATTTTGGACTTTTACCAAATACTCTTGTGAACATCACAAGATGGATGGTAGAAAACTACCTATAAATTATGCTTATTAAGATAATACCTCCGCCAGTCTTGCAACACCAAGGTGGTTGGGATGAAATGCTAATGTTTTTAATACCGGCTTTACTTTTAACTTGGTTAAGAAATAAACAGAAAAATGAAAATTTAGACGAATAGCTTAATAATTAGTAATTATCCAGATATAAAATCAAGTCATTAATTTTTGAATTTATATTGTTTTTATTTTCGTTTTCCAAATCTATTATCAGCTCGTCAATGCTGAAATAAAATTTTCCAATAAACTCTTCTCTTTCTTTATCGCTAAATCCTAACTTTTCTAACTCCAAATCTAAATCTTTATAAACACCACCCATCAGCTGAAAATTATATTTGCCAGCAAGAAGTATATAAGCTGCATATATGTTTCTTCCAAGGGTAAAGTTTTCGTAAGTAAATTCAGTCCAAACTTTAAAAATAGTTTTTATATTTTCTTTTGGTTTATCTTGTAATTTTTCAAGATAGCTTTGTCTCCTTTTTTTATAAACATGCTTGATTACATCAGATAAAAATTGTTCAAACGAATGAAAATGTTCATAGATAGTTGTTTTAGAAATATCTGTGTATTCTTTTATAGAATTTAGGGATATTTGGGTAAGTCTTTTGGTGTTTAATAGCTTTTCACCAACTTCAAGGAGTTCATAATGAATTTCTTCATATCGATTTTAGCTATTACTTTTCTTTTATCCATGATTAAATATTTACTATAAGCATAAAAATAAGTTTTTTATAATTAAACTTATCGAAATTAATCGGAAAATAGTAAGGTCAATTTATAAGTTTTATTGTATACAATAAGAATAATGATAGAAATTAAAAATCTCACTATGAGATACAAAAATGGAAAAGGTGTTGGAGATATCAATATCTCTGTTGATAATGGCGAGGTTAAAGGGCTTCTTGGTCCTAATGGGGCTGGAAAATCTACAACAATGAGAAGTCTTATGGGATTTTTAATTCCTTCTGAAGGCACACTCTCAGTCGAGGGAATTAATACAATTGAAAACCCTGTTGAGGCAAAAAAAATAATAGGATATTTACCAGGAGATCCTCAACTTCCACAAAATTTAAACTCTAAGTCACTATTTAAACTTGGTGCAGACATGAGAGGCCAATCAACTGATTATGCTATGGAGTTAGCAGAAAAGTTTGAATTAGAGATTGATCAAACCATTAAAGAGCTATCTAAAGGCAATAGGCAAAAAGTCGCTTTGATACTTGCTGTACTGCATAAGCCAAAGGCATTAATTTTAGATGAACCAACTTCAGGTCTAGACCCATTTCATCAAAGAACGTTTTTTGAAATTGTAAAAGAGTTTGCTAATGATGGCGCGGCAATACTTTTATCATCACACATTATTTCTGAGGTTGAAAAAGTTGCCGACTCGATGGCTGTTTTAAGAGAAGGTGCAAAAGTATATGATGAAACATATGAGACATTTTTAAATAAAGCAAAAGAAGAGGGTCAAGATTTAGAAGATGCTTTTTTTACATTCTATGATAGAAGAGAGGGATAATGTTTAACTATTTCAAATATATGATTACAGTTCCAAGAAAATTTATTTTAAATTGGGCAATTTCTGGAGGAGTTTACTTATTAATACTTCCACTAGCTTTTGCAAATTCAAGTGTAGAAAGTTTGCTTATTGACACACAAAGAGAAGCTTTTAGAGGAATGTCAGAAAATGATACAGTGATGAATTTATTGGGAATTAAGGATTGGGATAATGTATTTACATTAGAAGGAATGGTAACTACATATTTTTTAGTTCCTTTTGTTCCTCTTCTAATTGGCACAGCCACAATAATTCTTTTAAATAAATTAGGTTCAAAAGCAGAGGAAGACGGAACTTTCGAATTTGTTGCTGCTCTACCAATGACAAGAACTTCTGTGTACTTAACACAATCAATTCTTGCTGTCTTATTTGGTTTATTTGTAACTTTTGCTTGGACAAATATAATGTTTATTCCAATTGCAACCATGGAACTAAGTCAAACACTTGATTATGTTCCACTTATGAAAGCAACACTTCAAGCCGCTTTGGCTGGAGTTACCTATGGTGCTCTTGGGTTTGCGCTCGGAGCATTTACTGGAAAATCTTCAATGGCTTGGGCTTTTGGTGGAGGTTTAATGGCATTTGAATATTTAACTAACTCACTAGCTGGAACAAATGATTTCTTTCAGTGGTTTGATGATAATCTTTCATCTTTTGGAGCATATGGTAACCCTTATCAAGATGGATTATTTGCTGAAGACTTGTTACTCGTCATTGGTAAAATAGCAATATTTTTGGCAATAGGATTTATAGGATTCAGAAATAGATCTTTAAATCTTAGATAAACAATTTCCTACAAAAATTTAAACAACTTAATATAAACGTATGCCAAATTTTTCAAGAACAGTAACAGTCAATACTGATATTGATTCAGCTTTTGGTTTTTTATCAGATTTTAGAAATTTAGAAAAATGGGCTGAAGGCGACGAAGGTGAACTTATTACAAAAGAACCTTTAAGACAAGGCTCAGTCTTCAAAGTAAAAACACATTTTAATAATAAGCCAAGAGAATACAACTATGAGATTATTGAATGGGGCCCGCCTTTAAGAGTCTCTTTACAAGCAAGCGCTTCTATATTTACAATTGTTGACACTATTTTTTTGTCAGCAAATTCAAGAGGCACTGAAGTTACTTATTCTGTAGATATTAAATACAATTTTCCTTTTTTTGTATTGGGAGTCTTTATAGGACCTATTTTTAACAAATTAATGGATAAACAAATTAAAAATCTTGAGGCAGTCCTTGGTCCGGTTCAAGACTAGCTTTCTTGTATTAATTTTATTTTTTTCTGTAAGTTGTCAGGCAGAACAGGAGAATGAGGTGACTGTTGAATATGGAGAGTTTCCAGAGATAAATGGAAGAGATTTAAACAAAAGAGACAAAGTTGTACCAGATGATTTTGTCGATAAAAATCTAATTATTATTGTTGCGTTTCAACAATGGCATCAACCTTTAGTAGATGAATCAATATCTTTGCTGGAAAATAGTGGATTTGGTGACACACATAACATTATTGAGGTTCCAACTGTACAAAAGAGTTCAAAATTATTTGAAGTCTATTTAGATGGAATAATGCGGGCAGGAATTAGAGATGACAGAATAAGAGATAGAACAATCACTGCTTACGTTGACCTAGATCAGTTTTTAGAGAATTTAAATATACCTTCTAATGAAACAATATATTGGTTTTTGATCGAAAAAGACACTAGCAACATTCTCACACGAGGATATGGAATTATTGCAGAAGAAGACTTAGACTTAATTAATTCTTTTTAAATATATATAGTTGCTAGGTACACAACAACTAAAGCAAGTATTAACATTACCCCATTAAAAGCACCTCTTAATGCAGCACTAAGTTTTGTAGCATAGCTATGTAATGCAATCACAACACCAGCTAACCCAAGAAGCGATACTTCAAGTAGCCAATTTGAAGTTGTGCTTTGTTCTAAAAAGTAAAGAGTCAATCCGGACACTAATGCTAAAAAGTATGATGTCCAAGAGACTGAACTAAAATAGCCTCTTAAAGTATCTGTAGTTTTTTTCGAAGGATCGATTTTATAAAGCTGAGGTGCAAATACTGCCCAAAGAATCATTGATCCAAGCCAGACTGACAAACCAATCATGTGTATGTATTTAATAATTACTTCCATAAAAAAAGACTACCATTAATAAATTCTTTTATGATATTGATATGAATGAATACAAAGCATTAGTTCAAAAAGAAATTGGTTTATTCACAGATCTTGAATTTACAACAATGGATTACCCAAAAATCAAAGATAAAGAGTTAATAATAGAAACCAAAGTAGCAACTTTAAATTATGCTGATCTTTTATTATCAAGTGGGCTGTACCAATCGAATCCAAAACATCCATTTGTACCTGGTTTTGAGGTTGCAGGCTACATAAAGGAGTGTCATGAAGATAGTCAGTTTGAAGTAGGAGATAGGGTTGTAGCAGCGACCACTGTATTTAGATCTGGAAGACATGGAAGTTTTGGTGATGTTTGTGTGGTGTCTGAAAATCTAACTTATAAACTTCCTGAAAATATTTCATTTGAAGTAGGTGCGGCAATTCTTATGTCATACCTTACTTCAGACTTTGCACTACATAGAAGAGCTCAAATAAAACCTAATGAATTGGTATTAGTTAATGCAGCAGCAGGTGGAGTGGGATTATCAGCTATTCAACTTGCAAAGATATCTGGTGCAAGAGTTGTTGCCGCAGTAGGTTCTGAAAAAAAGAAAGAGTTGGTTAAACAATTTGGACCAGATTTAGTAATAAATTATCAAGAGGAAGATTTAAAAGAAACTGTGGAAGCAAAATTTGGTAAAAGACCAGTGAATATCTTTTATGATCAAGTTGGAGGCGAACCATATGAACAAGGAATACGCCTGCTAAGCTCTGAAGGCCGAGCACTGATAGTAGGCTTTGCAAGTGGAAATATTCCCTCCCAACCGCTTAGCTATTTACTTGTTAAGAATATTTCAATTATGGGAGTTTTCATGATCAGCTTCGAAAATGATGATAAAAAATATCTTCAATCAAGGATGGAGTTAATATTTGATTTATACACTAATCAACAAATTGAACCTGTCTTTAAAACTATTAAATTTGATGAAATTGTCGAGCATCTTGACATGATTGGAAGCAGAAAAACTGTTGGAAGAATAGTTGCTGTTCGATAGCAACAATAAATTAAATAACTAATATATAAGAAATGGCAAAATTATATTTTTATTATGCAGCAATGAATGCTGGAAAAAGTACAACTCTCTTACAGTCTGCACATAATTATGAAGAGAGAAATATGAGAACTCTTTTATTCACACCAAAACTAGATGACAGATTTGGAGAGGGAAAAATTGCTTCAAGAATTGGTTTGGACAGGGAATGTGAAATTTTTACTGCTGATGATGATCTATATGTTTGGACTGCACATGAACATCAAAGGGAAAAAGTGTCTTGCGTACTTGTTGATGAATCACAGTTCCTTAGCCCAAAACAAGTGCTTCAATTGTCTTTGGTTGTAGATAAGCTTAAAATTCCTGTTCTTTGCTATGGATTGAGAACAGATTTTCGTGGAGAACCTTTTCCAGGAAGTGTATATTTATTAGCCTGGGCTGATGAGATGACTGAAATAAAAACAATTTGTAAATCTGGCAAAAAAGCAACCATGAATGCAAGGCTAGATGAAAATGGGAATAGGGTTACTGAAGGAGATCAAATATCTATAGGATTGAATTACGAAGCTCAAGCAAGAGATGTATTTGAATTAGATAAAGTTTCACCAATAGGCTATCAAATCCCCGAACCTAACTAAATTTAAGCTTCGTTTTCAAGAGGTGGCTCCGGTCTAGTTGCTAACCATGTGCAAAGAGCGATTCCAAAAGCACCAAAAATTAAGTCTCCAACAAGTGAAAAAACAAAGTAGATAGTAAATACAAAAGTTGGAATAATCATTGAAATGGCTAGCTTCTTAGCCCTTCTTGAAAGACCTCTATATGTTTTCCAATTTAAAATGATTGGACCAAAAATTCTGTGGTTTTCAATCCAAAATGTAAATCTTTCTGAACATTTTGAGAAAGCCCATGCTGCAATCAGTATAAAAACAGTTGTGGGAAGACCAGGAATTACAATTCCAACGTATCCTAAAGATAATGACAATATACCTATCGTGAAAAAGACTGGTTTATGAATCTTAATAAATAAATTTGGGAAAAATTTATATATGATGATAAACAAAAATATTCCACCACCAATATAACTAAATAGTTCATAAGGTATATTTGACAATAAATTACTCATAGGTCAATTATAAAAAATCTCTGTATAATCATAAATTGAATCAACCGACAAATACTCTCTCAGCAATGTACTGATCGAGACCAAAATATTGATTTTTTGTAATACTGACAGTAATTGAATACTTGTTTGTATCAGAAATAAAAATATTGTTTCCAGGCAACATCTGATTTTTCTGTAGAAAATCAATTACATTGTTATCTTTTTTAAGCTCTTCTGAAATTTTTAAAATTTCATAATCTTCATTTGGATCAACATCCAATAAATTTTTCATGGGAACTTCTTTATAGTTTGAATAAGGAATTGGGTTACCAAAAGGACCAGTAGTTGGATTACCCAAAATTTTTAACATTGCCTCTTCAGTAGTAGGACTTAGAATGTTTTCCCATTTTTTTGTTTCTTTGTAAACTTTGTCCCAAGGTAAGTCAAGGACTTCTGAAAGAAATCTCTCAATTATTCGATGTCTGCGTGAAATTATTTTTGCTAGATAAGCACCTTTTTTAGAGAGCTTTAATTCATCTGTTAATTCAATAAGACCATTATTTTGCATTCTTCCTATAACTTGAGAAACGTTTGCTCTACTAACACCTAGCCACTCTGCTACTCGGGTTTGCTTTACTTCAATACCAACTTCATTAAGATGATATATTGCTTCAGCATGAGAATAGAAAGAATTTGGTAAACTTTCTATTTCATCTTGAGAGAGAATATTTGGGTTTTTAGTATTCATTAGTTACATGTTAACAGTAATTAACAAATAATGATATTTCTAAAATGCTGGGCAACCAACCGCGAAGGTCAATCCAAAAAAAAGTAACCAAATTACTGGTTCATATTTTCTTACAATTTTAGGATCTTTTTGCATTATTAATATTTTACTATTTAATGTATAATATCAGTAATATGATGTGTCCTTACGCTTACTTACTTGCTGGCTTTATGTGGTTTGTCCGCAATGGGGGAAAGTTTGTTTTAAGATCGTTTAATTTTAAAAGGCTTTCTAAATCAGGTAGCGTAAACTAATTTTCTCAACACAGTTAAATTTCTTGACTTAAACTTAAATCTGAATTCTATAAATTTTTAATTTTTTTTTAAATAAATTAGCATTAACTTATAATGTTAAGTAGTATTAACAAAGTAAATTTGAAATTTGAGGTAAATGTGAATAAAAAATATATTTTAGTTTTAGTTGCTCTCACAATAGTTTTATCGGCTTGTACTACTACAGCTGGTGAACGTGGTCCGGCTGGTGAACAAGGTCCAGCTGGAGAAGTCTCTCAAGAAGAAATTGAAGCTGCAGTTAATGCAGCACTAACCGAGGAAGAAGCAGAAGTAAGCGGGACGCTTGTCATCTATAGCGGAAGAAAAGAAAGTTTAGTATCAGAAATTATTGCTGAATTTGAATCTACTTCGGGGGTAACAGTCGAGGTAAGATATGCTAAAAGTGCGGAGTTAGCAGGAACTCTTAAACTTGAAGGCGCGATCAGTCCTGCTGATATTTTCTTTTCTCAAGACCCAGTAAGTCTTGGAATTGTCGCCAAAGAAGGCCTGTTTGAGAGACTACCAGCTGATATTTTAGATAATGTTCCCGGTTGGGCTGTAGATAAAAATAATTACTGGGTTGGAACATCCGGTAGATCTAGAGCTCTAGTTGTTGATACTAGAGACGTTCAAGATTCGGAATTGCCAAATGATATTTATGGTCTTGCAGATGAAAAGTTTAGAAATCGATTAGGACTTGCTCCAACCAATTCTTCATTCATAGCAATGGTTGCTTGTATGGTTGAGTTGGACGGTGAAGAAAAAGTCTTAGAATGGCTAACCACCATAAATGGACTTGGATATGCTGAATATCCTAAAAACTCACCACAAGTTGCAGCTGCTGCAGCCGGTGAGCTAGATATTGGAATGATTAACCACTATTACACATTGCGAGTGTTGGCTGAAAACGGAAATGAACCAATTAAGAATGTATATTTGGATGAAGGATGTGGAGCAATGGTTATGCCTGCTGGTGTTGGTATTTTGTCTTCAAGCCAAAATAAACCAGCAGCGTTAGCATTTATTGAATTCCTTCATTCAAAAGCGGCTCAAGAAACATTTACAAATACTGTTTACGAGTTCCCTCTTGTTACAGGTATTAAGCCTAATGCTTTGCTTCCAGACATTAATAGTTTGAACTCTCCTTCAAACCTAAATTGGTCAGCGTTATCTCTATGGCAGGAAAAAGCTGTAGAGTTGATTGCTCAGGCAGGATTTTGATTCTTCATTTAGTATCAAAATGAGTCAAAAATTCTAGCCAGGTAATTCTGGCCAGAATTTTTTTCTTTTAATAACTGTAATTTTTATTTATCCTTAATAGAGTGAAGGCACCAAAACCTCTGATAGTAACAAATACTTTTATTTTAATTTTATTTTTGATGCCTATTTTTTATATGTTTTGGCGTTTTGCAAATTTTTCAAAAAATTTGTCTGAATTTTTGCAATCATGGGATGTTCTTACATTATTTTTGAATACAATATTTTTATTTATTGCAGTAATTCTTACAAGCCTATTTTTAGGTTTATTAATTTCTATTCTTATTGTTCGATATGAAATTCCTGCTTCTAAGTTATTGTTTACTCTTACAGTTTTACCTTTAGTAATACCGTCTTACATAGGTGCTTTAACATATGTTTCAGCATTTTCACCAAGGGGATTATTTGTAGATATTTTTTCAAGTTTTGGGATAAATGAAATATCTGGAATTGATGGTTTTATTGGAAGCTGGATTGTACTTACTTTGTTTACTTATCCATATGTTCAATTAATTTGCAGTAGTGCACTTAGAAATTTAGATTCAACAGTTGAAGATGCTGCTAGGTCACTTGGAGTTAAAAAAATAAAGATGTATAGCAGTGTTGTTTTACCAAGATTAAAAAAACCTATTATTTATTCATCTCTTTTAGTTGGATTGTATGTAATTTCTGATTTTGGTGCTGTTTCTTTAATGAAATATGGAACATTAACAAAGGCAATTTACTCTTATTACACAATAAATATAAATGGTGATCCTGTAATTTTCTATTCGACCTTGTTGATATTTATTGCTTTAATAATCAGTTTTGTTCAAAGGGGAAGTGAATTAAGTAGGTCAGCTAAAGTTTCTGGAACACCAAGAGAAATTGTAAAAGCTAAATTGTCTTATAAAAATAAAGTTTTAGTTTTAGCATTTTTTGCTTTAGTTATTTTATTCAGTTTAGTTATACCAATAAGTGTTCTTTCCTATTGGTTAATTCGAGGTATTTCACAAGGCAATGCTGTAAATAACGTTCTATCGGGCGTAGTAGGATCACTAACAGCAGCTACTGTAACTTCAATATTTGCAATGATTATTGCTACTCCGATAGTTATAATGATTTCTCAATATAGATCAAAATTTGGTGATTTATTCGAAAAAGTTACCCTTACTTTATATGGGCTTCCTCATATTGCTGTAGGAATTTCAATGTTGTTTATAACTATTAAAATTGTTCCAGTGATTTATCAAACTTTTACAACACTTATAATCTCATACTTAATAGTTTTTTTACCTCAAGCTGTTGGAGGAGGGCAAGCGTCAATGGAACAAGTGAAACTATCCTATATTGAAGCAAGTTCTGGCCTTGGTTTTTCAAAGATGGAAACATTTATAAAAATTACATTTCCACTTATTTACAAAGGATTATTAGCTGGTGCAGCTTTAGTTTTTCTTTCAACAATGAAAGAGTTACCGCAAACCTTACTACTGCGTCCAACTGGCTTTAGCACTATGGCTGTTGACATATGGTCTAACGCTTCTGAAGCTTTATTTACACAAGCAGCATTTTCTGCATTTATTTTGTTAGCAATTAGCGCACTTCCTACATATATACTTAGTACTAGAAATTTAACAAACTAATGGCATTTGAAAATTTAATTATACGAGCAAGATCAGTAACAAAGTCTTACGAAAAAGAGACTGTTTTGTCAGATTTTAATTTGGACGTTTGGAATGGATCAATTGTTGGCGTGTTGGGAATGTCAGGCTCAGGAAAGACTACTGCATTAAGATTAATTGCTGGATTTGAAAAACAAGACTCTGGTTTAATAGAAATGAGAAATCAAATCATTTCAAGCGATGAAGTTTTTGTACCTCCTGAAGATAGAAATGTTGGTATGGTTTTCCAAGACTATGCATTATTTCCACATCTAGACGTTGAAAAAAATATATCTTTTGGACTTTCCAAAAATGAAATAAATGAAGGAAGATTAGAAGAAGTTTTAGAAATGTGTAATTTAGAAAATTATAAAAATAAATATCCTCAAGAACTATCTGGTGGTCAACAACAAAGAGTTGCACTTGCAAGGGCGATAGCTCCCGGTCCGGAAGTAATTCTTCTAGATGAGCCATTTACAAGCTTAGATGCACATATGGCCAGGGAATTAAGAGACGAAGTAGTTTATCTCTTAAGGAAAACTGAGACTACTGCGATAATTGTAACTCATGATCAAGAGGAAGCATTGTCAGTGTGCGATGTAGTTAGTGTGTTAGAAAATGGAAAAGTTATACAAAGCGCTACGCCGCAAGAAATTTATTTAAATCCAGTTAGCCAAACTGTGGCGAACTCTGTAGGTGACCCCAATATATTAAAGGGCTACTCAGTTAACGGTAGAGTTGAGACATCTTTAGGAACTTTTGTATCTGCTTATGATGGTGCTTTAGATGTATCAATTAGACCTGAGTGTATTGAACTCACTTTAGATTCAGACGGAAGTTACTTGGTTAAAGAATGTACCTTCTATGGCCACGATCAGGTAATATCATTTCAAAATAGTAAAGGTGAAGTTTTTAGAGCACGTTCTTTACCTAACACTATTTATGAAGCTGGTGACAGAATTAATATTGAAATTTCTGAGGTAACTACTTTTCCGTCAAAGGCTTGATTTAATATACGCCACCCTTCCAGCCAAAGTCTGTAATTCAATTTCTATTTCTGCCAAGTGAGTAAATGCTCTTGAATAATCATCTTCCGCGATATACTCTCTTGAATTTGCAAGAGATTTTATTGCGGTTTCAATGTCAAAAATCATTGATTCAATTTCTGAGAAAATTAGTTGTTTATCCATCATTTAATTCTAAATAAAAAACTAAACTTATATTAATTATTTCTAATTGGGGGAGACATGGAAATTAAGATAAAGAAACTTAAAAGATTCAATATCATTATGGGTACTGTTCACTTGATACAAGGTGGTTTACTTTTTTGGTTAGGCACTGTTGTGAATTCAGATTTTGTTGTGCCAATAACATTAACTCAATTAGTAGGAGTTGGTTCTCCAGAAGATCCTTCAAGTTTTGCATTAGTACCTGAACTTGAAATATGGAGAGAAGTTACAAACTTTGGTCCGGCTGTAGCAACCTTTTTACTTGCTTCAGCCGTTGCTCACTATCTTATTTCCGGTCCTTTTTACAACAAATATAAAAGCGACTTATCAAAAGGAATAAATAAAGTGCGTTGGATTGAATACTCAATCAGTGCATCTGTGATGATAGTCCTAATTGCTTTACTTGTAGGAATTTATGATGTATGGGCTTTAGCTGGAATATTTTTTATGAATGCAGCAATGTGTTGGTTTGGTTGGATGATGGAAGTTCACAATCAATATACTGAAAAAGTTGACTGGACAAGTTATATCATGGGCTGTTTGGTTGGTATTACACCATGGATTTTTATATTTGTTAATCTCATAGGAGATGGCGTTGCAACTGATTCTAATCCCCAGGGAGTCCCACAATTTGTAGTATGGATTTTCGTAAGTATATTTTTATTCTTTAATACTTTCTCAATAAATATGATTTTGCAATATAAGCAAGTAGGTAAATGGAAAGACTATCTATACGGTGAAAGAGCTTACATTTGGCTAAGCTTGCTTGCTAAGACTTGTCTTGCCTGGCAAGTATTTTTTGGAACATACCAACCGAATTAAATACTTATTTAATTTTTTTTCCAAAAAATATGAGCAGTATAATTATTAAAAATAAACCAATATAAGAAAGTGCCATCAGTTTTTAGATCTAAATTTTCTAAATCCTAATACTAACAACAACAGCGGAACTGCAATTATTCCAAAAGATACTACAAAACCAATAATTGATTCAATCCAATTTAATGCTCTTTGAACATAATAGTTCCATGAAAATAACGATACTCCAGAACCCTCTCTAATATCTAACGTCAAAGAAGAGTACGATACTGAATTTTCATAATATTCTTTTTGTCCTTCTAAAACTTGAATGTCTTGATTTATGTAACGAAGTTGAGACTGCACTTGAAGCTTATCTGATGTTGATACAGCTTGCTCTTTAATTTCTTCAAGTGCTTCCTTCTCAGCATTTAATGATTTCAATCTTGAACCTATATCAAGAACATATTTTGTTACATCATTTGCATTTAAACTTATGTTTGTAAACTTTGAAATATCTTCTACTGCCTTAAGAAAATTCTCAAAATCCCCAGCTGGAATATTCATAGTCAAGTTATAACTTTTAAGTCCTTGGTAATTTGTTGAGAGATACGTATTAGAAATATTTCCATTGAAATTCTTTACCAAGAGCTCTACTTCATTAATTGTATTTTCAAAATTAAATGAACTAACGTCTGTGCTTGCATAAGCAGTCTTAATGATATAGTCACCTTGTGAAAAAGAAGATTCTCTTGAGAAAGATACTTCTGAAGTAGCCATATCTTCTACTCCTTCAAAATACGGTTCAGGAGCACCCATTGTCATTTCACTGGACTGGGAACAAAAAGAAAAAGTTAAAAGAAAAAATAAAAGTTTAAGATTTTTCACAAACTAATTATAAGTAATTTAGTAGTTAGAAAGTTCAATTATTGGAATTTCTAATTCACTTTTCGACAAACCTCCATGGTAACCCTTTAATTGAGCCGAAAGGTGTTTTGGATAAACAATATTTTTATTTTCAACTAAAAAACAAAAATCAGGAAAAATTGATTGCAAAAATTCGTTTGTCGGTTCACCTAAAAGATAAGTCAACTCATGTTGCTCCAACAACTCACCAGGTATTTCAGAAAAAGTTTCTAAAACACTTTCTTTAGGTCCATTTATATAAACTGAACGTTGATCTCCATATATTTGTAAATCATCACTGTAATTCAAAAGATGACGGCGTTCTTCGTCAATATTTACAAGACCATGATCAGCTGAAATTATTGTTTTTGTTTTCTTATTACTTATACTTGAAATCTCCTTAACTAATTTTTCAAATTTGCTAATTTCTAACTGCCACTCTTCTGAGTTCACTCCGAATACATGGGCTGTAACATCAATTAAGGGATAATAAATAAAGTTAAACTTATTTTCCAAAATGGTAGATTCTGACATTAAATCGATTAAGTTCTGCTCGTCATCATATGGAATGATATTCGATACATTATATAAAAAATTCGATAGAGGAGTTTCAACCAAATTTCTAGGTTGGAAATTTTTAGCATGAATTTTGTTTTCTTTAAAAACTTGCCAAATTGAATTTTGTTTTTGAAAAAAATCATTTAATAATAAATTTTTATTATTTTCATTCCAATTTAAGGCATTAATTAGGCCGTATTGTGATTTGTCAAACATGTAATACCCTATCAACCCGTGCTCAATTGGATTTCTCATAAACGCAATTGATGATAACGCTACGTTTGTTGATGAAGGAAATGTTGTATTAATAGACTTGGTAACATTTTGATTTAGATAAGAATCTGTACTATTTAGATTTTCATAACCAAGTCCGTCTGCCAGTATAAAGTTTATAGTTTCTGCGTCATAAATATCATCTGATAACAAATTAAATCTTGTATTTATTTCTAATTTATCTTGAACTACTGCTTTATATATTTCCTTGGAAAGGTCTACAAGATTGGGTTCTTCTAAAAAATGTTTATTAATCACTTATAAAAAATCTTACAAAAAAATTACACTGAAGTTTAAGAAAAAACTAAACTTTTTAGAGGCTTAACTAAACTATAAATTATGATTTCTTATTTTCAAGACTACGTGACCATAGGAGCAGTGCTGGGATTCGGCCTATTTCTGGTCGTACTATTACTCGGGGTAGCCTCCGTGCTCAGACCAAACAAACCCTATGCTGAAAAACTGCAAACTTATGAATGTGGTGTAGATCCTGTAGGTACAGGATGGAGTCAAACATATGTAAGGTACTATATATTCGGTTTACTTTTTGTAATTTTTGATGTTGAAGCAGTTTTCATATTTCCATGGGCTATCAATTTAGAAAAGTTGGGTTATTTTGGTTTAATTGAAATGTTTGTTTTTATTTTCATTCTTTTGATTGGCCTTATTTACGCAATAAGAAAGGATGTGCTCAAGTGGGAGTCATAGACAAATTCGGCCTTCCAAAACCTATATCATCAGTCTTTAACTGGGCTAGATCATATTCACTTTGGTACTTTCAATTTGGGTTAGCATGCTGTGCTATTGAGGTTATGGCTGTAAGTGGCCCTAGGCATGATTTCATGAGATTAGGAGTAATTCCACTTCCCGCATCTCCACGACAGGCTGATTTCATGATTGTTGCTGGAACAGTGACAGATAAGATGGCTCCTTCAGTCAAAAGACTTTATGACCAAATGCCTGAACCAAAGTACGTCATTTCAATGGGCTCATGCTCTAATAGCGGTGGCCCGTATTGGGATTCTTACTCAGTCACCAAGGGCGTTGATCAATTAATTCCTGTAGATGTATACGTTCCAGGTTGTCCGCCAAGACCAGAAGCGCTTCAGGAGGGAATAATTCTTCTTCAGAAAAAAATTCGTGGTGAGGATATGAAGGAAAAATGGTCAGAAGTTCAGACAGAGCCTATTTAACATGGAAGATTTTTTTAACAATATAAAAGAAAGTTTTACAAACGCAGTGTTGGAGTTTGAAACAATCAATATCAAGGTTGATTCAACACAATGGATTGAAACACATGAACAACTTAGAGATGAGTTCAACTTAAAATTTTTCTCTTGGCTCTCAGCAGTGGATTGGGACAATGATGTTTCAGTTGGTGAAGCTCCTAAAGAAAGCGTTACACCGTGTTTCGAATTAATTACCTGCTTATCTGATGTAGAAAATACAAATTTAATTACTGTTTCTACAACTATTGATAAATCAGAACCACAAATTGATTCTCTAGTTGGAACATATGAAGGAGCCAACTGGCATGAGAGAGAAGCATATGAAATGTTTGGAATAAGTTTTGCAAATCATCCAAATCTTGAAAAACTTTATCTTCCTGATGGATACGAAGGAAACCCTATGCTCAAATCTTTTGAATTAATCAGTAGGGAGGTAAAGCCTTGGCCCGGAGATGTGGACGTAGAGGGTATGCCAGAAGATTCAGAAAGTGGTGAACAAGTAGATGGTTAATGCATTAGATCCACAAAATATTAAGAACTTTTCAGAGGCATCTGTATCTGTCGAAATAGAAACTGAAGACATGACACTGAATATAGGACCTCAACATCCATCTACACACGGAGTGTTGAGATTGGTCGCTAAAGTAGATGGAGAAAAAGTTCATGACGTAAAACCCGTTCTTGGTTACATGCATCGTGGCTATGAAAAATTGGCAGAAGTTAGAACATATCCCCAAATAACAACACTCGTAAACCGTATAGATTGGGTTGCTGGTTTTTCCAATGAAATTCCATTTATAGCTGGTGCTGAGAGATTAATGGAAATTGAAGTACCTGATAGAGCTAAATATATTCGATTAATTCTTACCGAGATGGCCAGAATTTCTTCACATTTTGTATTTAATGGAGCGTATGCTCTGGAAGTTGGCGCGTTAACTCCAATTTTTTATGCAATGGAAGACAGAGAAAGAGTTTTAGATTTAATTGAGTCAGTAACTGGCGGTCGCTTTCATCCAAACTTTAATCGAATAGGTGGAGTAAAACCTGCTGCTGGAGCTGGTCCAACTACAAAAAAAAATATTCAAGATTTACCTGCGGGATTTTATAGAGATACAAAAATAGCCATGCAAAAAGTTATAGAGGCAGCTGATCAATTTCAGAATCTAATTGGTGGAAATGAAGTATTTAAAAAAAGAACAAAAGATGTTGGCGTCTTAACTCCTGAGATCGCAGAAGCATTTGGAGTATCTGGTCCAATACTTAGAGCTTCAGGTGTCAAATCAGACTTGAGAACTCAAACAGATTATTTGCCATATGATCAATTTGAATATGAAATTCCCGTTGGCGAGAACGGAGATTGTTATGATCGATGGGATGTAAGAGTTAAAGAAATGGTTGAATCCGCAAAAATAGTTTTGCAAGCTATTGATTCAATGCCCTCTGGACCTTTACAAGCTAAGGTACCCAAGGTCATAAAAGTCCCTAAAGGACGTACATATGTAAGAGCTGAAAATCCAAAAGGAGAAATGGGTTATTACATAATATCTGATGGAGGGTTAGGGCCATATAGGCTTAAAGTAAGAACAGCTTCTTTTAGCAATATATCTATTTTGCCTAATTTGCTTGAAGGTGCTTTGCTACCGGACTTGATTGCAATAATGGGTAGTTTAGATTTTGTATTAGGAGATGTAGACAGATGACAGAGGTTTTGATAAAGGTAGGCCTTCTTGCAGGAGCTGCTTTAACTGGTGCAATTACTTTCACAATAATGGATGTTAAAGGTGCTTCATGGATGCAGAGAAGACCTGGACCTTTGCATGTAGGACTTAGAGGTTTTATATTTCCAGTAGCTGAAATTCTAAAATTTATTCAAAAAGAAGACATAATCCCAACTGAGGTGGACAGGCCAGTATTTAAATGGGCGCCTGCGTATGTAATGGTTTCTTGTGTAGCTTTGTTTGCTGTAGTTCCATTGAGCCCTACGTTAGTTGTTGCAGATTTAGAATTAGGTGTCTTTTTTGCACTCGCTATAAGCTCATTGGGAACTATAGGTGTATTAACTGCTGGATGGTCATCAGCAAATAAGTACTCCCTAATGGGAGGGTTGAGAGCAGCTGGGCAGCTAATAGCGTATGAACTTCCACTGATACTTGCAGTTGTTGGAGTTGTTATTCAAGCTGAAACTATGTCTTTAGTTGGAATTGTAGAAAAACAAATTGAATGGGGAGTTCCTTTTGTTGTAGGCGGTCAGATAGTTGGGTTTTTAATTTTTATGGTTGCGGCGACAGCTGAAATGATGAGAGTTCCATTCGATATGCCTATTGGCGAATCCGAATTAACTATGGGTTTTATGACAGAATACTCTGGTATAAGATTCCTTATTTTTTATATTTCCGAATATATGAATATGTTCATTTTATGTGCAATTGCCTCAACACTATTTCTTGGTGGCTATCATGTGCCACTTTTGCCAACCGAATGGGTTAACTTTTATGGACCAATTGTCCTTTTAACAAAAACAGCTATTTTAGGATTTATTTTGGTAGCAATAAGGTGGTCACAGCCAAGATTTAGAGAAGATCAATTACAAAACTTAGCGTGGAAGATACTAATCCCAGCATCTTTAGTTAATATTCTTGTAACAGCAATTATGAAAGTTGGATTCTAATGAAAAACTTTAGACCAAAAGTACCGGGATTTTTAATTGGAATTAAGATCGTCATAGTAAATATGCTTAAAACTCTATCTCCTTTCCATTCAAAACCGAATGTAAATTACCCATTTGAAAAAGAAAAACTTGCACCGAGAGCAAGAGGAGTTATTGCTTTAGATCAAGAAGCATGTACTAGTTGTATGCTTTGTGCACGACAATGTCCTGACTGGTGTATTTATATAGAAGGCCACAAAGAATTACAACCTCCTTCAAAACCTGGAGGCAGACAAAGAAGTAGGGCTGTTCTAGATCGATTTGACATTGACTATGCGTTATGTATGTACTGTGGGATCTGTGTTGAAGTTTGTCCATTCGATGCTTTATTTTGGTCACCAGAATATGAATATTCTGAATTTAACATGGGCGATATGCTTCACGACAAAGAACGATTAGATGATTGGCTTCAAACTGTTCCAGATCCTGAAGGACTCGAAAGTTAAATGGAAATTTTTGAAATAGTAACTTATTTCGTTCTTTTATTACTAATTACAACAGCAGTCAGAGTTGTTACGACTTCTAATGTTATTCATGCTGCTATTTCACTTGTTTTCACACTTGCTTTAACTTCAGTATTGTTTTTACTTTTATCTACAGAGTTTGTTGCTCTTGTACTAGTTCTTGTCTATATTGGCGCAGTCATCGTTCTCTTTTTATTTGGAATTATGATAACTAGAGCTCCCCTGGGTAAAAATGCTGAGCTTGACAACGATAAAAATAAAAAGTTAGGTGCGGCAATCGCAGGTTCAATATTTTTCTTGTTTTCATATATATTAGTAAATGGATTTGATGGTGAGGTTGTAATTACTTCTGGGTCGTCAACTGAATTGCTTGGTGAAATTTTACTCAGTAGATTTGTATTTCCTTTTGAATTAGTTTCATTTATTTTGCTTGCTGCCCTAATAGGAGGTATTACATTAGCAAGAAAAGATGAAGCACTGATTGATGAGGATCAAGTTTGATTGTCCAACCTGTATTAGTAGTTGCTGCTGCTTTATTTTCATTAGGTATTTACGGAATTTTAGTCCGAAGAAATGCGGTGATGGTCCTTCTGTCAATAGAGCTAATTCTTAACTCTGTAAATATTAATTTCATTATGTTTGATACAATGCTTGCGGACGCTATGATGCAAGGGCAAATTTTTACAATTTTTATAATCACAATTGCAGCAGCTGAGGTTGGGATAGGACTTGCGATTGTTCTTATGCTGTTTAGAAATAGACAAACAGCCAACATAAATGAATTTGATTTAATGAAATGGTAAATTTCACTACAACTATTTTTGCTGAAGGTGAATTAATTTATACTGATGGTGGACTTTTAGCTCAGTATGCATGGTTATTAGTACTACTACCTTTTGTAGCTGCATTGATAATAACTTTCATGGGTAAGCATCTCCCTTTAAAGGGTGCTGAAGTAGCATTAGCTACAATAGGATTAATATTCTTGTATAGTTCTGCACTTATGTACTCCCACATTACTAGTGGTGTAGTAAACGAATTTTTTATAAACGTTGGAAGTATAGGTGTATTTGATATTGAGTTTGGTTGGGTTGTCGATGGTCTCTCAATAATGATGTATTTTGTTGTTGGAACGGTTGCCTTGCTTGTCTTTATTTATGCAACAAATTACATGGAGGGAGAAATCAGATATACTTTTTTCTTTACATCGCTAACTTTATTTGCTGGAAGTATGTTAGTTTTAGTGTCCTCTCCCACACTAATTCAAATTTTAATTGGATGGGAACTTGTTGGCGTCTGTTCTTACTTATTAATCGGACACTATTGGGAGAAAAAAGACAATTCTTCTGCTGCTATGAAAGCATTTATTACAAATAAGATAGCTGACGTAGGTTTGATGATTGGAATAATTATTTTAGCTTTAAACACTGGTACATTGAGAATTTCTGAAATTCTTTATCAGGCAACACATGAATATGAAAAGCTATCTACAGTTGCATTTATCGCCGCAATTTTATTATTTATTGGCGCCATGGGCAAGAGTGCTCAATTTCCATTACATGTTTGGTTGCCTGATGCTATGGCAGGTCCAACACCAGTCTCTGCACTTATGCATGCAGCAACAATGGTTACAGCCGGTGTTTATTTACTAGCAAGAATGTTTCCATTTTATAAATCAATGGCACCTGATGCATTAGATATTGTGATGCTTTTTGGTGTAATCACTTTACTAGCAGCGGGATTAATTGCAGTTGTTCAAGACGACCTAAAAAAGGTTCTCGCATACTCAACAGTAAGTCAGCTAGGCTATATGGTTGCTGCAATTGGTTCAGGTGCATATACTGCCGCATTATTTCATTTATGGACTCATGCATTCTTTAAAGCTCTGTTGTTTCTGGGAGCAGGGTCTGTTATACATGCTGTGCATAGCAATAGTATGTTAGAAATGGGGGGATTAAGAAAAGTTATGCCAAAGACGTTTGCAACATTCATAATTGGAACAGTTGCTTTGGCAGGACTCCCACCATTCGCAGGTTTTTTCTCTAAAGACGAAATTCTTGCGTCTTTTAATCATGAAGGAGAAATAACGTTCTTTTTTATAGCAGTTTTAGGAGCGTTTATAACAGCATTTTATATGACAAGAGCAGTCTCTTTAACATTTCTTGGAGAGTATAGAGGCCATGGTCATCCTCACGAGTCTCACAATCTTATGACAACACCGCTTTTGGCATTGTCTGTCTTTGCGATAGCCTCAGGTTGGGTAAATATTCCTGGTGTTTATACAGGATTCACAGACTGGGTTACGACAAGGAAGAACAAAATTGTTGAATACCATCCTGAAAGCTTTGACTTATTTGCACTATCAAGTGGCTTGTTAGCAGGTTTGCTTGGTATCGCACTTGGATATTACTTATATCAACTGCAAGGAAGTGCTGAAACAGGTGATGATAAAATTAAAATTCAACCAATCTGGTCAGTTCTTGAAAACAAGTATTATTTAGATGACTTTTATTTCAAGTATGTAATTGATCCAGTAAAAATAAATATTTCTAGAGCAGTAGATAAATTTAACACAAATGTAATTGATAGATTTGTCAATGGTTTTGGACAAATAGCTTCTTTATTGGGCGGTATTGTGTACAATAATTTTGATCAAAATGGAATTGATAAATTGTTAAATATGTCTTCATCGGGTACTGATAGTTTTGGCGGTAAGGTCAAATTATTACAAACAGGTAAGACACAACAATATTTAATGATGTTTTTAGGTGGCGTTGTGACAATTAGTCTATTAATTTTATTTATAATATAGGGGGAAAAGTGGAATTATTTACAAATGGTATTGGGCTTTCTGCAGTAGTCTTTTTCCCTTTGATAAGTGCATTTGTAATCACCCTAATACCAAAAGCTCAAGAGCAATTAATTAAACGGTTTGCATTAGCTTCTTCACTAATCACTTTTGTTTTAAGTGCAATCTTGCTTTTTCAATTTGATTTTTCGTCAGCCGAAAAGCTCCAACTTGGCAATAAGATTTCTTGGATTAAAAGTATAAATGCAAATTATGAAATAGGCATAGACGGCATCTCCCTACCCCTTTTAGTGCTATCAACATTTATTACCGTTTTGGCAATAATCTACTCTTTAGAGCATCTACCTGAACCAAAAAGTCCCAAAGGTTTTTTAGCTTTAATACTTGTTCTCGAGACTGGAATGAATGGAACATTTGTAGCGTTAGACTTGATTCTTTTCTTTGTATTTTTTGAAATTGTATTATTACCTATGTACTTCATGATCGGGATATGGGGTGATAAAACTGTAAGGACCGTATCTGGATTTAAAAATCAGATAGAGACGAGACTTTATGCAAGTATTAAGTTTTTTGTTTTCACATTATTTGGATCAGCTTTTATGTTACTTGGTTTTTTAGGCCTATATTATCGGGGAAATAAAACATTTAGTATTCCTGAGTTAATTGAGCTTGGAACCTCAGGCGCATTTACCGGAACATTTGCAACGCTTGTATTTGCTGTATTATTTTTGGGATTTGCTGTAAAAGTTCCAATGTGGCCTCTTCACACATGGCTTCCAGATGCACATACTGCAGCACCAACAGTTGGTTCAGTATTATTGGCTGCTATCCTTTTGAAGCTTGGATCATATGGTTTTGTTAGAATTGCGATACCAATTCTTCCAGAGCAGGCAAAAGCGTGGGCTCCAGCAATTGCTATTCTCTCTGCAATTGGAATTATATATGGATCTTTGGCTTGTCTTGCACAAACAGATTTGAAGAGACTTATCGCTTTTTCATCAGTTGGTCATATGGGATTTGTAATGCTAGGAATAGCTTCTCTAACACCAATAGGAATCAATGCGGCAATGATAGGAATGGTTGCTCATGGGGTAATCACTGGACTATTATTCTTTTTGTCAGGCTCTATGGCACATACCTACCACACAAGAGACATGGGCAGACTGGGTGGAAACATGAAGTTACTTCCAAAAACGGGTGCATTGCTAGGGTTTACTGCAATGGCTTCATTAGGCCTCCCTGGTCTAGCTGGCTTTTGGGGAGAATTTATGGCTTTATTAGGTGCTTATAATCCACTAGACGGTTTAAACACAACTGTATTCAGGACTTCTATGGTTGCTGGAGCTATTGGCACTGTCTTAACAGCAGGTTATTTACTTTGGATGCTACAAAGAGTTAATTTAGGAGAGCCATCAGATGAATGGTCAGATAAAGACCTTCATGATGCAGACTTTTATGAGCTTTCAGCATGGATTCCACTGGTTATTTTAACAGTATTAATTGGGGTATTTCCTAAATTAATATTTGGCGCAACAAATGATGCGGTTATAGCAATGCTATCCAAAGCCTTTGGGGGTTAAAAATTTCTATAAATTATTTTGCAATATCTTCAGAACTTATTGTAGTTTTTACCATAGTTGGAACACTAATTCTTGATTTGATCCTTCCAAGAAAATCAAAATACTATGTAGCTGCTTTTGCACTTCTTGGAACTTTATTTTCTCTGGCTCCTTTAGTAATACAATGGGCAAACTATACCTCACCTATTTACGCTTTTGAAAATAGTTTTGTTGTCGACAAATTTTCAATTATTTTAAAAGGACTCTTTATATTAATTACTTACTTAACCTTCCTTCTCTCAATCAACTTCATTGAAAGTGATAAATATTATCAGGGAGAGTATTACTACTTATTGCTTAGTTCTCTTTTAGGTGCACTGATAGTCAGCTCTTCTAGAGATTTGTTAACTATATTTATTGGTATTGAACTTGCTTCAACTCCAATGTTTTTACTTTCTGGTTGGAAAAAAGGCGATAGAAAATCAAATGAGGGTGCAATTAAGTTTTTTCTACTAGGAGTTTTATCAGCTTCTCTAATATTGTATGGATTTTCACTTTTATACGGTCTTTCGGGTGAGCTGGTCTTTTCTAATATCGCTTCGTATTTGCTTAGTGCATCTCTAGCTAGCTCTCCAGTAGTGTTACTCAGTGCAATGTTAGTAATTTCTGGTATTGGATTTAAGATATCCATTGTTCCTTTTCACTCATGGGCTCCAGACACTTACGAGGGAGCACCCCTTCCTATAACTGCATATTTATCTGTTAGTTCAAAAGCAACTGGTTTTGTTGCTCTAATTATTTTACTAACAAAAGTTTTTGCAGGATCAGGCTCAAGCTGGGGAGTGATTCTTGTGATTATTTCAGGTTTAACTATGACGCTTGGCAATTTGGTCGCATTACAACAAAATAACCCTATAAGACTTTTAGCTTATTCATCTATTTCACAAGCTGGTTTTATATTAGCTCCAATTGCAATATCTGGAATTACTGGGGATTATCAAGATGGAATTTTTGCAAGTGTTACTTATCTGATTATTTACGCATTTATGAATTTAGGAGCATTTTTGTCCGTACATCTTTTTAGCAATTATGCCGGATCATCAGATTTCTATGAGTGGGGAGGAGTAGCAAGAAAATCACCTTTAGCTGGAGTTTTAACAACAATCTTTTTTTTCTCACTTGCTGGTATTCCTCCTTTAGGTGGTTGGTTCGCAAAGTTTGTAGTATTTAGGAGCTTATTGGGCTCTGCAAATTCAATTGGAATCGCTCTAGGAGTTGTTGGTGCAATAAATGCTGTTATTGCTTTAGTTTATTATGCAAGAATATCAAAAGTTATATGGATGGACGAGCTTAAATCCGTAAATGAAGATAAAATTTTTCAATTTGAAAATCCTCTAAAAGTGGTTGGTGTATTTACTGTTCTCATAACATTTGTTTCCGGAATCTTCCCAGGGATTTTTAGTTATCTTGGAGAAGTATCCTCGATATTTTTTGGCAACTAAGATTTGCCAAAAAAAAATTTTCTCTCGTACATAAAAGACAAATATGATACTGAATTTATATATTTTGACACTTTTATGGAGGAAGCTTTATATTCGCAACTAGGTTTTTTTAATACTGATATAGTAAGGTCTGATAAAGAAGGTGATTTTTTAACATCTCCAGAAGTTTCGAAATATTTTGGAAAAATCATACGAAATTGGATAAATTCTAAAAGTAATTTAAAAAATATTATAGAAATAGGTTCTGGAACAGGTTCCTTAATAGAACAAATAGGTATAAAAGAAATTACTGCAGTTGAACTGTCCTCTACTGCAAGAGATGAATTAATAAAAAAAGGAATAAAAACTTATACGACAATTAATGAATTAAATACCAATACATCAGATTTAATTTTTGGAAATGAAATATTAGACAATATCCCATGTTCTATTGGGCTATATAGAGATGAGTGTTGGTATGAAAAAGTAGTTTTACTAGAAGACACTTCATTATCATATGAATTAAAACCGATGAGAAATGAAGGGCTTGAATGGATAAATAAAAACAACATAGTTCCAAATGAAGATTACGAGTTTGAGATTCAAGTCAATATAGATAAATTTTTAAATTCTGTCATTAAAAAAATCAATCCAAAAAAAATTTTACTATTTGACTATGGTTATGAACAGGATAATAGAGATAAGAGAATGTATAGTTCATTGTTAAGAACATACAAAAATCACCATTTATCCGTTGACCCTATTGAAGGTTCTGGAAATATAGACATTACTTACGACGTAAATTTTTCTTCTATATCGAGACAACTTACAACTCTTGGTTATAAGGTAACTTTAAAATTACAAAGAGATTTTTTACTTGATAATGGTTTTAATATTTTTTTTGATAAATTACAACATAAGTATATAACTGCCGAAGGAATTGAAAAATTAAAGATTAATTCTGAATTGAGTGGCTTGAAAGCAATTGTTGATTCAAATGGTTTAGGAGGCTTTTACTGCTTAATAGCAGAAAAGTTATAATTTTAAAGTTTTTATAATTAGAGTATGAATTTTGTAAAGACTACAGCTCTTCTAACTCTTATGACTTTAGTTGTATTGTTTTCTGCAACAGCTTTTGGTTTTGATTTAGTTTCTGCACTTTTTTTTGCTTTAATTTTTAATGGATTCATCTATTTTTTCTCAGGAAACTTAGCTATAAAATCAACTCGTGCGCAGCCAATAAAAGAAGGTCAATTTACTGAAGTAACACAAATAATAACTCAACTTACACAAAAAGAGAAGATGCCAATGCCAGAACTGTACATTATTAACAGTGATCAACCAAATGCATTTGCAACAGGTAGAAATCCAAAAAATGCAAAAGTTGCAGTAACCACAGGTATATTGAACCTTCTGAATAAAGACGAACTAGAAGGTGTTTTGGCTCATGAATTATCACATATAAAAAACAGAGATATTTTAGTATCAAGTATTGCTGCAATGTTGGCAGCTGCAGTTTCATTTATGTCAAGGATGGCTTTTTGGGGTGGTGGAAGTAGAAACAGAAATACACATCCTGCAATAATAATTTTGGCATTTATTGCTGCCCCAATAGCTTCTTTAATCATCAGAATGGCAATATCAAGAACTAGAGAATTTGGTGCTGATAAAACAGGTGCAGAAATCTCAGGCAACCCATTAGCTTTAGCGTCAGCCCTTGAAAAAATTGAACGATATTCAAAAGTTCCAATGAACGTAAACCCTGCAGTTAGTCAACTATTTATATCTGATCCACTAAAAGCTTTTTCTGGAAATAGTTTTAGTAAATTATTTTCAACTCATCCGCCAACGATTGAAAGAGTAAGAAGATTAAGGCAAACTCAAAGTGGAATTAGGTATTAATAGCATTCCATCGGTTCAACCAAATGAGGTTGAAAATTTGATAGAAGAAGGATGTGTACTTGTTGATGTCAGAGAAAATGATGAATGGACATCTGGCCATCACGTAGGTGCTATTCATATTCCAATGGGAGAAATAATAGAGAATATTAATAATTTTCATCAAAATGAAAAGTATATATTTGTATGTCGTTCTGGTTCAAGGTCGGCCAGAGTGACTAACTATATGATTTCTCAAGATATAGAAGCTTATAATATGTCTGGTGGAATGAAAGAATTAAGAAACTTTACTGAAAATATTCATGACTCAGAAGGAAATCCTGGACAAATCATATAAACTTTATTTGTGATTATTTGTATTGGAAATGCATTAGTTGATTCTTTAGAACAAATTGAAGAATTTGTAATTGATGAATTAAATTTAAATAAAGCAAGAATGACTTTAGTTGACAAAGAACGTTCAAATTTTCTTCTTCAAAATATGAAAAATCCAGTTTACGAAGCCGGAGGATCTGCAGCCAATACAGCTTATTGGATATCACAATTAGGTGGAAAAGTGGGTTTTATTGGAAAAATTTCAAAGGATAATCTAGGTAAACAATTTAAGTCAAGTTTAAAAGATTCTGGTCTCAACGATTATACAGTTTTTGAAAGTGAAGATAATCAAACTGGATTATGTGCAATCTTTATTACTCCTGACGGTGAAAGAACAATGAACACCTATCTTGGTGCTGGTGAATATCTCTCAGTTGAAGATTTAAATATTGACGCAATTAAAAAAGCAAAAATTTTGTATATGGAGGGATATTTATGGGATAAACCTTCAAGTAAATCAGCTTTCCTAAATGCTGCCAAGATAAATAAAGAATCTGGAGGTCTAAATTCAATAAGTCTCTCGGATGTATTTTGTGTTGAGATGCACCGAGACAGTTTCACAAGCTTTATTGCAGACGATATTGATTATGTATTTTGCAATGAAGATGAATTAAATTCACTTTCTGAAAAAAATACCACAAAGGAATCGATAGAATTTTTTAGTGCAAAATTTCCAAATGTTAGACAGTTAATTTGTACTCTTGGACCAGATGGAGTTTTAATTTTAGAAGGAAGAGAAAAGTATTCATTTGATGCTTCGGAAGCAGTTGTTGTTGATAAAACAGGAGCAGGTGATTTTTTTGCCGGTGGGTATCTCTATGGTTTACAAACAGGCTTATCTATAGAATCATCAGCTGAGATAGCTAACAAAAGTGCAGCTTATGCTATAAGTGAGATAGGCGTAAGGCCTAAAAAACCATTTACTATCTAGTCCAACCCAATACATTTATTAACTCTATATTTTCACCATCTAACATGTCAGTTTTTAAATGAAATTTAAGGGGTGTAAATGCTTTATTTTTTGAAAATATAATTAGATTATTTTCAGAATCTCCAGCAATTATATAATTTCCATCTGGTGACCAATGTAAAGATTCAAAATAATAATTTGACGGAGCTCTTGAGTTAAATACCTCCAAAGTTTCTGTTCTAGTTACATAATAAATGCCTATAGACCTTGAGTTATAATCTGATGATTCCCAAGGGTCGATTAATTTTTCTCCGTATATGTTCATATTGTCATTTTCATTTGAATATACGTTTCCATCAACATGCTCTACAATTTTTCCACTAGTTATGTCAACCATTAAAGCTTTCCTATCATTACTTGATTCATAATCCCAGTAATAGAGGATGATATACTGTTCTTCATAAATTTGAGCATCATAAAAGTAGATATCATATGACAATTCATAAAGGTCGCTACTACAAACAATAGGATTTTCTATTAATGACTTATTGGATAAATCAATATAAAAAATACAGGAATCCAATATATCAGGTGCTGGGGGAATTATATTTTCTGATTGTATTTCTAAATGATAGATTAATTTTCCACTCATTTTATTGTCTGATGTTAAATCTTCATATTCAGGAAGTGGAACAACCCCAAATAAAGCTACTACAACTAAAGTGGCTACAAATATACTTAAAGACATCAACAGCAAAAGCCTGCTTGACATTATTTTTTTAGATTTTCTCTAACAGAATTTAGATATAATCCTACGGCTACAAGTACACCACCTACTAAGAATAGAATTAAAGGGGGCCATATATTGTCTGGTAGTAACTCGGTAATTAATCGTGGAAGATTGATTATTAAGCCCAATCCACCAATATAAAATATAACTCGCTCTGATAATTGAATGCTTGCCCAGACAAAAACTACAGAGCCAAAGATTAGCAAAATTATTTGAAGTAAATCATTATTTTGTAATAAATCATCAATTAATACAATAAATCCAATTGACATTGTTGATGTAGATAACAAATAACCCAACCAGCTTGGCCCCAATACTTCATTTGAAGTGTATAGTCCCCAAATTAATCCAGTTGCAATTAAAAATAATCCGCCTGCCCAAGGCTCAATATTTGGAAAAATTAAATTACCAAGCGATCCAAGAAAAAAAATAGATGTATAAAAAAGTGCAATATGTTGAAAGATGAGACGAGTTCTTACATACAAAATAAATGAATAAATGAAAACAAATAAAGAAACCAGAAGTATCGAAATCTCTTCAGAAAAACTTACATTATTAGTTGTATTTAGGATATTTAGAGTGAATGCAATAACTGATCCAAATGAGATTGTGGATATTAAATAAAGAATTGAAGATACCCTCTCAGATGATTTAAAAATAAATATATTTCTATCTTCAAATTTTTCACTGTAATTCGCAGCATAAATTAAAAACATTGTTGTAACAATCAGAAGTAGCAACTGAGCCCAATAAGCTAGATTATCCCAAATTAAAGGAAGTGTTCCAAGCAGTCCTGAGAGTAAAAATAGACTTCCAATCAAAGTTATTGTTTTTGCAACTTTTGACTTTTGAGAGGGATTTGAATTGTTTTCAAAATTAACTATATTTTTGTAGGTTGATTCAGAAATAAGATTATTTTCAAGCCATTTATTCAATAGGTTTTGAATTTTTTTGTCCATAAAATAATCCTAATCAATTAAAAATTCATCTCACTAATTTTTATTTATAATCTAAACTCAAAAGAGACTTTATTGTTATGCCGAGATGCCCGAGCGGCCAAAGGGAGCAGACTGTAAATCTGCCGGCTACGCCTTCGTAGGTTCGAATCCTACTCTCGGCACTTTGCCCTCTTAGCTCAGTAGGTAGAGCACTTCCATGGTAAGGAAGAGGTCTCCGGTTCAATCCCGGAAGAGGGCTCATAGACTAAAATAAGTCTTATGGCGGCGTAGCTCAGTTGGTAAGAGCGCACGACTCATAATCGTGAGGTCGGCAGTTCAAGTCTGCCCGCCGCTACAAGTTAATAAAAGGAGAAAAAATGGCTTCAGACAAGAGACCACCAATAACTTTGGTTTGTACTGAAACTGGTGATCACAATTATGTGACTACAAAAAATAAAACAAATACTCCAGATAGACTGGAAATGATGAAATATAGTCCAAGATTGAGAAAACATACTTTACACCGAGAAAAAAGATAGATTTATTAAGATTTCGTAATTATCCTATTAATAGATAATGAGTAATATATCAGAAGCAAGCAATTCTAAAGATGAAATTTCAAATGCAGAGTTGGTAAGGAAATCACAATTTGGAGATAAAGCAGCATTTGAACAGCTTGTGATTAGGCACCAAGATCTCGTTTTCTCTCTTGCTTATAAACTTACAGGTAACAGAGAAATGGCAAATGATGTTGCACAAGAAGCCTTTATTAGAGCTTGGAAAGCTATTGAAAAATTTAGAGGTGATTCTACATTTAGTACTTGGATTTATAGAATTACCGTAAATACTGCATGGACTTTAAGAAAGAAAGCAAAAAAGCACAATACTTTAAATATTGACGATACTTACGAACCGATCGTGATTGATGAAAAAAAAGATCCTGAATTAGTTGCAATAAATTCGGACTTATCATCTGTGTTAGTCAACGCATTAGATAAAATTCCAATCGAGCAGAGAATTATTGTTGAACTTAAAAATATAGAAGGAAGATCCCATAAAGAGATCGCAGATTATTTAGATATAAGTGTTACTGCAGCAAAAGTCAGACTTCATAGAGCTCATCAAAAGTTAAGACAGATTTTAGAGGAAGTTGAAAGATGAGAGATATTTTAAATAATTTGAGAAAAAATATTTTATGCAAAAGAACAAGAAATAAAATGCTTTCAGCATACTTAAGTAATGAATATTTTGGATTTGATAGCAATTTACATGCATCTTCATGTATAAAATGTCAAGTATCTGGTAAAAGATATAAAGCCTTTAAAGAAGAATTAGATAATGAATTACAAAAAAATGTAGAGGTTCCAACAGATTTTGCTTCAAAAGTGATGTCGTCACTTGATAAAAAAGTAAAAACAACTACAAGTAAGAGCACAAAAATAATATTATTGACATTGCTCGGAATATTATCAATTATATTTCTTGCATTTGGAAGAAAACGCTCTTCTAATAAATTAGACAAGGAGCAATAACTGAGGGGTGTAGCTCTAATTGGCAGAGCGACGGTCTCCAAAACCGTAGGTTGTGAGTTCGAGTCTCACCGCCCCTGCAAAGGTAATTATGAATGAAATGAATAGAGAAATGAGGCGGATGTCTGAACGTGAAGAGCGTTTGGCAAAAAAAGCTGATAGAAATATTGGCAAATATCAATCTGGAGAAAAAGTATCAAGATTTAAAAGAGTAACAAATTATCTTGGAGAAGTTAGAACAGAATTAAAACGGGTTAATTGGCCAACAAGTTCTACATTAACTTCATTTACACTTGTAACAATTATCACAATTGCATTTTTTACCATATTTATTTTTGGAATGGATTTTAGTTTTAAAAATTCTTTGATTACTCTATTAACCTTTGGAACATAATGGTAGAAGATATAGTCACGACAGATGAAACAATTGAAATAAATGATGAAGTGGAGTCTTTCCCCTCACATCCATATGACCTACCAGGTGAATGGTTTGTTTTAAATGCACAGTCAGGGCATGAAAAAAAAGTTCGAACAAATATTCTAACTAGAATTAAAAATCTTCATTTAGAAGACAAAGTATATGATGTGGTAATACCAACTGACGAAGTTGTAGAAATTAGAAATGGTAAAAAAGTTAATTTGGAAAAAAAGACTTTTCCAGGATATGTCCTAGTAAGAATGGATCTTGACGATACTACTTGGTACGAAATTAGGAACACGCCTTCAATTATTGGATTTGTTGGTTCTGGAAAAAGACCTATCCCTCTGTCTAAAAGAGAGATTGAACGAATTTTAGGAACAAATGAAGAGGTTGAAGTTAAAAAAGAGTCTCCAAAATTCAAACCAGATTTTGAAATTGGAGAAACAGTAAGAGTTACAACAGGCCCTTTTGCTGACTTCAATGGAATCATTGAGGAAATTAATTTAGACCAATCAAAAGTTACAGTTTTAGTTAATATATTTGGGCGAGAAACTCCTGTAGAGCTTGGCTTTACAGATATAGTTAAAAATTAAGGGATATAAATGTCAAAACCAATTAAAGCATTACTTAAATTACAAATACCTGGAGGAGGAGCTACACCGGCACCACCAGTTGGTTCAGCATTAGGTCAATATGGTGTGAACATCATGGATTTTGTTCAAGCATTTAATAATGATACTGCGAGCAGACAGGGAGAAACCGTACCAGTAGAAATAACAATATATGAGGATAATTCATTCACTTTTGTTACAAAAACTGCTCCAGCTTCATATTTAATTAAAAAGGCAATAGGTTTAGAATCAGGATCTCCAGAACCGCATAAAGAAAAAGTCGCCTCAATAACTAGGGATCAACTAAAAAATATTGCTGAAGCAAAAATGGAAGATTTGAATGCAAATGATATTGACGCGGCTATCAATATTATTGCAGGAACTGCCAGATCAATGGGAGTGACTGTAGAAAATTAAAGACTAGTTATATTTGGGAGATTAAAATCGCTCGAACCAAAGGAGTATAAATGAAAAAACATGGAAAAAAATACACACAAGCCAAAGAGAAAATATCTGAGACTAAACAATCGAAATCAGAAGCTATAAAAACCTGTCAGGAAGTTGCCTCAGCAAAATTTGATGAATCTATTGACGCTTCTTTTTCATTAGGTATTGATCCAAAAGATGCAGAGCAAAATATTAGAAGTACAGTTTCCTTGCCGAATGGTACTGGTAAAGAGGTAAAAATCGCTGTTTTTGCTGGCGGAGAGGCGCTAACAGAAGCTGAGGAAGCAGGAGCAGACATAGTTGGTGGCAAAGAATTGGCTACAAAAGTTGCTTCAGAAGAGAAGTTAGATGTTGATATTGTCATTTCTACACCCGAAATGATGGCTGAAGTTGGTCAATTAGGAAAAATTCTCGGACCTAAGGGTCTCATGCCTAATCCAAAAACTGGTACAGTAACCCCTAATGTTTCAAAAGCTGTTGAAGACTTTAAAAAAGGAAAGATAGAAATTAAAAATGATAAATTTGGTAATTTACAAATGTCCATAGGTAAAGTTTCATTTGATTCAGATAGTCTTTTACAAAACTTTGATGAAGTTATTGCAGAAGTCCTAAAATCTAAACCAGCTTCTTCAAAGGGTGAGTATATAAAAAGTGTATACATCTCATCAACTATGGGACCATCAATACCAGTTGATATAAATTTGTAATTTATTTGTATTTAAAACTAAAAGACGTTTATATTGTTAAAAGACAATTAAAACCAAAGACCGTTAGTCATTATTTGTAAATCTAACGCAGGTAAAGTGATTATGGTCCTTGGTATGCAAGGATTTTTTTTATGGTAAGAGAAGATAAAGTTCAAGCAGTAAAAGACTTAGAAGAATTATTTAGGTCTGCAAACGCTTTGGTATTAGCAGAATATAGAGGTCTTACTGTATCTCAACAAACTAAGTTAAGAAGATCTTTAAAAAATGCAGGTGCATCTTTTAATGTAGTGAAGATGTCTCTTGCTAAAAGAGCAGCTGAAAATATTGGACTAAATTCACTATCAGATTATTTTGCAGGACCTACTGGTGTCACAATTATTGATTCTGATCCTGTGGAAGCTGCAAAAGTATTAAAAGATTTTTCAAAAGAAAATGATGCCTTTGTTGTTAAAGGTGGACTTATGAATTCAGAACCTTTAACTGTTGAACAAATTAATGTGCTTGCGAATATTGAACCTAGAGATGTACTTCTTGCCAAAATTGCTGGAGGATTCAATGCTCCTCTAGTAAAAGTAGCTGCGGGTACAAAAGCTATTATCAATAAAGCATCTTATGCTTTGAGCGCATTGGTCGATAAAAAAGCATCGATGGACAAAGTTTCTGAAATTGCCTCTTCTGATGAGGATGTTGCAATTTCTGAAGAAGTTAAAAATGAGGAGGAATAACAAATGGCTAAAATGACAACTGATGAGTTGCTTGGCGTATTTGAGGAGATGACAGTATTAGAATTAAAAGAATTCTTAGACGCTTTTGAAGAAAAGTTTGATGTTACTGCTGCAGCCCCTGTCGCTGTTGCTGCTGCACCAGCAGGTGGAGGAGATGACGCAGGAGCAGGAGAAGAAAAGGATTCTTTTGATGTTGTTCTTGCAGATGCAGGATCACAAAAAATACAAGTTATCAAAGAAGTTAGAGGTTTAACTAGTTTAGGACTAAAAGAAGCCAAAGAACTTGTTGATAACGCTCCTTCAGATATACTTTCTGGTGCTTCTAAAGAAGATGCTGAAAAAGCTAAAGAAGCCTTAGAAGGTGCTGGCGCAACTGTAGAATTGAAATAATTTTATTATTATTTGTTTGCTTAAATAATAAGTACTAATATACTCTATCTTTCGGGTAGTTGTTATTAATTTTTTTAGGAGGCTTGTTGTCCGCTGTTCAGAATTCTAGACTTTCATTTGCAAAAATTCCAAAAGTTCTAGATATTCCAGATTTATTAATTATACAAAAAGATTCCTTCAAGTGGTTTATTGAAGAAGGTCTAAAAGAAATACTTGAAGAAATTTCACCTATTGAAGACTTTTCTGGGAGATTTTCATTAGAGTTTTTAAATCATTATTTTGAAGAACCATTAAAAACTCTTGAAGATTGTAGAGTAACAGACTCCACTTATTCACAGCCTTTATATGTAACAGCTCAATTTCTTGACAGAGAAACGGGTCAAATAAAACAGCAGACAGTTTTTTTGGGTGATTTTCCCATCATGACTGATACAGGAACATTTGTAATAAATGGAACTGAAAGAGTCATCGTAAGCCAGCTAGTTAGGTCTCCCGGAGTGTATTTCTCTCAAGAGATTGATAAGACTTCGGACAAAGAAGTTTTCATAGGAAAAATGATTCCTGGAAGAGGTGCATGGCTTGAATTTGATACAGACAAAAGAGATACTTTAGGCGTAAGAGTAGATAGGAAAAGAAGACAGCACATTACAGGTTTTTTAATGGCGCTTGATGTAATTGAAAACAAGGAAGATGCTATAGAGCTTCTTGGAGACTACCCATCAGTTCATAATACAATAGAAAGAGATCCTGATACTACCAGGGAAGCTGCACTCATTGATTTATACAGAAAACTTCGCCCAGGAGAACCTGCTTCAGTTGAATCAGCAAGAAATCTTGTAAAGCAGATGTTTTACACTCCAAAGAGGTATGACTTAACAAAAGTTGGAAGATACAAAGTTGAGCAAAAACTTGGGCGTAAATACGGTGAAAAAGATGCTGAAACTTACTCAACAGAAGATGATGGAATGTTGAGAATAGAAGACATGATTGATTCAATCAAATACGTAATTGCTTTGCACGCAGGTGAGAAAAGCTTTATAAACAATTTAGGAAAAGAAATTCCAGTAAAATTGGATGATATTGATCATTTCGGAAATAGAAGAATTAGAACTGTTGGCGAATTAGTTCAAAATCAAGTACGTGTTGGTCTAAGCAGGTTGGAAAGAGTTGTTAGAGAAAGAATGACCACCCAAGAACCTGAGGCAATCACTCCACAATCATTAATAAACATCAGGCCTATACAAGCTTCCTTAAAAGAATTTTTTGGCACAAGTCAGTTGAGTCAATTTATGGATCAACCGAACCCTATCGCTGGACTTACTCACAGAAGAAGACTATCTGCACTTGGACCAGGTGGTCTTTCTCGAGAAAGAGCTGGGTTCGAAGTTCGTGATGTTCATCCATCTCACTATGGAAGAATGTGCCCTATCGAGACACCCGAAGGTCCAAACATTGGTCTTATCGGTACGCTGGCAACTTATGGAAGAGTTAACAAATTTGGTTTTATTGAAACACCTTATTGGAAGGTTGAAAATGGTGTTGTTAAAACTAGTAGAGCTGTATATCTCACTGCTGCCCAAGAAGACATTTACACCATAGCTCAGGCAAATGCACCATTAAATGAGGACGGAACTTTTCAAAATAAGAGAGTTCTTGCAAGACAAGATGGAGGATCAGTTGCTTTTGTGTCAGATAAAGACATAGATTACATGGATGTTAGTCCAAAACAAATCTGTTCAGTCACAACTGCATTAATTCCTTTCCTTGAGCACGATGACGCAAACAGAGCTTTAATGGGCTCAAACATGCAACGACAGGCAGTCCCCCTTGTAAAAACTGAAGCTCCTTATGTTGGAACTGGTATGGAAGAAAATGTTGCTAGAGATTCTGGTGAAGCATTAATTTCAGACATTTCAGGAGTAGTTGAGGAAGTCACAGGTGATGAAATCACGGTCAAAGAAGATGGCACAAATAAAAAATTTAGATTTCAAGTTCTCAAATTTAAACGTTCAAATCAAGCAACTAGCTGGAATCAAAAACCTCTAGTTAAAGTTGGTACAAAAGTAAAGCCTGGCGATGTTTTAGCTGATGGTCCGAGCACCCAAGGTGGAGAGCTAGCACTAGGAAAAAACTTGCTCGTTGGATACATGCCGTGGGATGGTTATAATTTCGAGGATTCTATTGTAATTTCTGAAAGACTTGTAAAGGAAGATGTCCTCACATCTGTTCATATAGCTGAACATGAAATTGAAGCTAGAGATACAAAATTAGGTGAAGAAGAGATAACGAGAGATATTCCAAATGTTGCAGAAGAGGTCCTGATGGATCTAGATGAAATGGGTATCGTGAGAATCGGTGCTGAAGTATCACCTGGAGACTATTTAGTTGGAAAAGTAACTCCAAAAGGTGAAACAGAACTAACTCCTGAAGAGAGACTTTTGAGAGCGATATTTGGAGAAAAAGCAAGAGAAGTTCGAGATACCTCGTTAAGAGTTCCTCATGGAGAAAGAGGAAAAGTAATTGACGTACAAATCTTAAGAAGAGATGATGGTGCGGATTTACCTCCTGGTGTTAATCAAAAAGTAAGAGTTTATGTTGCAATACAAAGAAAAATACAAGTTGGCGATAAGCTATCTGGAAGACATGGTAACAAGGGAGTAATTTCAAAAATTTTACCTGTTGAAGACATGCCTTATATGGAAGATGGTAGACCACTTGATATAATGCTATCTCCTTTAGGTGTTCCTAGTCGAATGAATCTTGGACAAATATTAGAAACCCATCTTGGTTGGGCTGCAGATCAAGGGTGGAATGAATATAAAGGTGGTACAAAAGCTGCTAAGGGTGCAAAACCTGGAACTTTAATTTCAACCCCTGTTTTTGATGGTGCCGATGAAGATGAAATTCATGAAATTCTAAAAAATGTTAATCCTAATAGAGATGGCAACCTGCTTGTTGATGAAGATGGTAAAGCGACTTTGTATGACGGTAGAACAGGAGAAGCTTTTGATTCTAAAATAACTGTTGGGTACACATATATATTAAAACTTATTCATTTGGTTGATGAAAAAATTCATGCAAGATCTACTGGACCTTATTCCATGATTACCCAACAGCCACTTGGAGGTAAAGCACAGTTTGGCGGTCAAAGATTTGGTGAGATGGAAGTATGGGCTTTAGAAGCTTATGGTGCAAGCTATGCATTACAGGAACTTTTAACAATCAAATCCGATGACACTGTAGGAAGAGTAAAAGTTTATGAGTCAATTGTTAAAGGTGACAATATACCAGAACCTGGAATTCCTGAATCATTTAAAGTTCTCCTTAAAGAAATGCAAAGCCTCTGCTTAAATGTAGAAATTCTATCTGCTGGAGAAGAAATTTCAATGAAAGACATAAGTGATGAATATGTGAAAACAGCGGAAACACTAGGAATTGACATGACAAGACCAGAACAAGACGAGGCCGAGGTATAAGATATGGAAAAAATATTTGATGAACTAAGTATTAGTCTCGCTACATCAGATCAGATGAGGAGCTGGTCTTTTGGAGAAGTAAAGAAGCCAGAAACAATAAATTATAGAACTCTTAAGCCTGAAAAAGATGGACTCTTTGATGAAAGAATATTCGGACCAACAAAAGATTGGGAATGTTCATGTGGTAGGTACAAAAGAATTAGATATAGAGGTATCGTTTGCGAGCGATGCGGAGTTGAGGTCACAAGAAGAGAAGTAAGGCGTGAAAGAATGGGGCATATAGAATTAGCAGCCCCTGTCACTCATATTTGGTATTTCAAAGGTGTACCAAGTCGCCTAGGTTATTTTTTGGATATGTCTCCCAAAGAATTAGAAAAAGTAATTTATTTTGCAGCTTACTTGGTAGTTTCTATTGATTCAAAAAAGAGAACTAAGGATTTAGCAGAACTTGAAGAAGCAGTTGTTGCAGAAGTTGAAATCGTCAATGAAGATTTTGAAGAATGGGAACAAAAAAGAATTAAACAAATGGATACAGAAATTAAAGCTATGGAAAATGCCAAAATTCCTGAACCAGAAATTCTAATTAGAAAAAAAGAAGTTGAAAAAGAAATAAAGCAAAAGAAAGCTAAGTCTGACGCTGAAATTACAGTTATTGAACAGGCATTTTCAACCTTGAAAACATTAAAGCCGAAAACTTTAATAGAGAATGATACATTATGGCGAGAGATGATTGACAAGTATGACGAATATTTTACAGGTGGGATGGGAGCTGAAGCCGTAAGAGAACTTGTACAATTAGTAGATTTAAAAGCCGAAATGGAAAAGCTTGAGAATGATTTAGAATCAAAGTCTGCACAAAGAAGACAGCGTGCAATACAAAGAATGAAAGTCATTAAGCCATTTGCTGATGGAAAAAATCCTCCCGAGGCAATGATACTTGAAGTCATACCTGTGATCCCCCCAGAGCTTAGACCAATGGTTCAACTCGATGGTGGAAGATTTGCAACTTCAGATTTAAATGACTTATACAGAAGATTGATTAATAGAAACAACAGACTCAAAAAACTTATTGAACTTGGTGCTCCAGAAATAATTATCAGCAATGAAAAAAGAATGTTACAAGAGTCTGTCGATGCACTCTTTGATAATGGAAGAAGGGGAAGAGCAGTCGCAGGTGCTGGAGGAAGAGGTCTAAAATCACTTTCGGATATGTTAAAAGGAAAGCAAGGTAGATTCCGTCAGAATCTTTTAGGAAAAAGAGTTGATTACTCTGCTAGATCTGTAATTGTTGTTGGCCCACATCTTGAATTGCAACAATGTGGTTTACCTAAAATGATGGCTTTAGAACTTTTTAAACCATTTGTAATGAAAAGATTAGTTGAACTTGGTTTAGCGCAAAATATTAAATCTGCAAAACGTATGGTAGAAAGATCAAGAGCACAAGTCTGGGATGTTTTGGCCGAAGTAATCGAAGAACACCCCGTCTTACTTAATAGAGCTCCAACTTTACACAGATTAGGTATTCAGGCATTTGAGCCAATATTAGTTGAAGGAAAAGCAATTCAAGTACATCCATTAGTCTGTGAGGCATTTAATGCTGATTTTGATGGTGATCAAATGGCAGTCCACGTCCCACTTTCTGCAGAAGCTCAAGCTGAAGCAAGGGTTTTAATGCTTTCAACAAACAATGTATTATCACCAGCTTCCGGAAACCCAATTGTCTCACCAAGTCAAGACATGGTAATTGGATTATATTACATAACTGAATGTCATGATGAGCTAGAGTCTGCAAACTTAAATTTTGTTGATTTTAATGAAGCTCAAATAGCTTATGAAAGTAGTCATATTGGACTCCAAACGCCAATTAATGTTCGTGTTGGTGATTTAGCTGGTAGTCCTGAAATGCACAGTGAGTTAAAAGGAAGGTTTTCAGAATTAATTACTGATGAACCAGTTGACGGATCAAAATTAATTCAAACAACATTAGGAAGAATGCACTTTAACTCAATACTTCCTAAGGACTTTCCATATGTACAAGCATCTGTAAGGAAACCGGAAATGAAAAAAATTATTTCCGAAGTCATACAAAGATACAATAAAGCTGAACTGAGAATATTCCTTGACTCAATGAAATCAGTTGGGTTTAAATATGGTGCAAAGGCAGGACTTACGGTTGCAATGAATGACGTAAAAACACCACCAAACAAAAATCAAATTTTAGAAAAGTATGAAATTGAAGCAGAAAAAGTTGAAAAACTTTTTAAAGATGACATTATTACTGAAACCGAGAGAAAACAAAAGATAATTGAAATTTGGAATGAGGCAACGGACCAAGTGCAATACGCAATGAGTGCCGAACTGGAATCTGAAATATTTAATCCTGTTGATATGATGGTAAAGTCAGGTGCTCGTGGAAACATGATGCAAGTCAGGCAGTTAGCTGGTATGAGAGGCCTTGTCGCAAATCCAAAAGGTGACATTATTGAAAGACCTATTAAAAGTAATTTCAGAGAAGGAATGTCAGTTCTTGAGTATTTCATTTCTACTCACGGTGCTAGAAAAGGTCTTGCAGACACTGCTTTAAGAACTGCAGACTCAGGATATCTTACAAGAAGACTTGTTGATGTTGCGGCTGGAATAGTTGTAAAAGATTTGGGCGATGAAAATATTGATTGGAGAGGCACTAAAAAGAAAGTTATACATGATGGAAAAGTTAGTCGTTACTTGCATTCTACATTGTATGGCAGGGTTCTTGCAGAAGATGTAAAAGTTAGTAAAAAAATTGTAGAGCTTGATGATGGTAAAAAATTATCTAAAGGAACCTTTATAGATGCAGAAGTTTTAGATGCAATAGGAAAATCAGGTGTAGAAAGCGTTAATGTCCTAACACCATTTAATTCATTACACCCTGAGTCTATGGATCCACTTTGTTATGGATTTAGTTTAGCTACAGGAAAACCAGTTGAGGTCGGGGAAGCAGTTGGAATAATATCCGCACAATCTATTGGTGAACCAGGAACACAATTAACAATGAGAACTTTTCATACTGGAGGTGTTGTTGGATTAGATATAACATCTGGTCTTCCAAGAATAGTTGAGCTTTTTGAAGCAAGAACTCCAAAAGGAAAGGCTGTACTATCACCAATAAATGGAAAAGTTAAATCTGTTGAAACTACTCCTGAGGGTAACAAGAACGTTCTAATAGCAAATGACAAAGAAGAAGTAGAATTGTTGGTTCTAAGAAGACAAACTATTTTAATTAATCAAGGAGATAGTGTCGATGCTGGACAGTCCTTAACTACTGGACCTAAAGATCCTAAAGAAGTTTTACAAATAAATGGTGTAAAAACTTGTCAAGAATATTTGGTTGATGAAGTTCAAAAAACTTATAGAGACCAAGGAGTTGAAGTTCATGACAAGCATGTTGAAATGATTGTTCGACAAATGTTAAGAAGAGTAAGAATTGTTAAATCAAACAATTCTGATTTCTTACCAAATGAACTTGTTGATGCAACATTGTTTAGAAAGACTAATCAAGAATTAGTCAAAGACGGAAAAGTTCCTGCAGAGGGAAGACCAGAACTTATGGGTATCACAAAAGCTAGCCTTGCAACAGATTCATGGTTATCTGCAGCCTCTTTCCAAGAAACTACAAGAGTACTAACTGAAGCAGCAATGAAAAGAAGTAATGATTCTTTAAGTGGCTTGAAAGAGAATGTTATTATTGGTACTTTGATTCCAGCTGGTACTGGGTCAGACGCATATCAATCTTATACACCATCTTTACCAGATGCTCCTGAAGTTTCAGAGTTAGGGTTTATGGCATCAACTACAGCAGAATCTGAAGAAGATGCTTTGCCAAATCCTGCGCAATGGTTAGCTATGTTAGGTGAAGAAAAAGAGGAAGAAGACGAGTAAAAACCTATAAATAAGGGTTGTTGTAAGTTTAAATTCGTCATATACTACTTTTTCGGTAAGCCAATAATACAAAAAATTGATTGGATAATTTATGCCTACTATACAACAGTTGGTCAGAAAAGGAAGAAAGTCCAAAGTGTCAAAGGAAAAGACACCTGGACTAAAAGGATCACCTCAGAGAAGAGGTGTTTGTACTCGTGTATATACAGTGACGCCTAAAAAACCAAACTCCGCACTGAGAAAAGTATGTAGAGTTAGACTTTCTACAGGTACTGAGGTAACAGCTTATATACCTGGAGAAGGGCACAATTTGCAAGAGCATTCAATTGTACTAGTAAGAGGAGGAAGAGTTAAAGATCTTCCTGGTGTTAGATACAAAGTTATCAGAGGTGCATTAGACACAGCCGGTGTTACTGATAGACAACAAGCAAGATCTAGGTACGGTAGTAAAAAAGGTTAAGTTATGAGAAGAGGACCGTCACTAAAAAGAAAAGCTGAACCGGACCCCATATACAACAGTGTTTTAGTATCTCAAATAATAAATCAAGTTCTTTTAGATGGTAAAAAAGATTTAGCTAGCGGTATAGTTTATGGCGCTCTAGAACTAGTTCAAAAACAAGCAGGATCCGACGCTATGGATGTCTTAAAAGATGCCTTTGAAAATGTTAAACCTCAAATAGAGACTAAATCAAGAAGAGTAGGCGGAACAAACTATCAAGTACCGATGGAAGTTCCAAATAGAAGGAGTACAACTCTTGCGATCCGATGGATTGTTGATTCATCAAGAAAAAGAGGTGAAAAGACCATGTCAGAGCGTCTTGGTAAAGAGATACTTGATGCTAGTAACAAAACTGGTGCCTCAGTTAAAAAAAGAGAAGACGTACACAAAATGGCTGAATCAAATAGAGCATTTGCTCATTACAGGTGGTAAAGAATGAGTAGAGAAGTTGAATTAAACAATTTAAGAAATATCGGAATCATGGCTCATATTGATGCTGGAAAAACAACATTGACCGAAAGAATTTTATATTATACAGGCAAAACTTACAAAATTGGAGAAGTTCATGATGGTGCTGCTGTTATGGATTGGATGGAGCAGGAGCAAGAAAGAGGGATAACTATTACCTCTGCTGCAACAACATGTTCTTGGAACAAGCACACAATCAATATTATTGATACTCCAGGACACGTAGATTTTACCGTCGAAGTTGAAAGATCATTAAGAGTGCTTGATGGGGCAGTTGCAGTTTTTGATGGAGTTGCTGGTGTAGAGCCTCAGTCTGAAACAGTATGGAGGCAAGCAGATAAATATAATGTACCAAGAATATGTTTTGTTAATAAATTAGACCGTACTGGTGCTGATTTTGATTTCGATGTTCAATCTATTGTTGAAAGGCTTGAAGCAAAGCCTGCAGTACTTCATATTCCAATAGGTTCTGAAGCAGATTTTATAGGTGTGATCGATCTTGTCGAAATGAAAGCCCATACATGGTCAAAAGATGATGGAACAGAATGGGATATCTCTGATGTACCAGATGATAAATTAGAAGAAGCTCAGTTAAAGAGACAAGAGTTGCTTGATATTGTTGCTGAAGCCGATGATGATGTTTTAGAAAAATATTTTGCTGATGAAGAACTTTCAGTTGAAGATATTAAAAAAGCAATTAGAAAAGGTACACTCGATGGATTATTTGTACCTGTATTAGCTGGTAGTGCATTTAAGAATAAAGGTGTACAACTTTTATTAGATGCTGTTGTTGATTATCTTCCATCACCTTTAGATATTGATGCTGTTACAGGATTTAAGCCTGGCGATGAAGAAAATGAACTCGTAAGAGAGCATAGTGACGAAGATCCATTCTCAGCCTTGGCATTTAAAGTAGTTAGCGACCCACATGTTGGTAAATTGACTTACTTTAGAGTTTATTCAGGAACACTTAATAAAGGAGATAAAGTAACTAACACAACAACAGGTAAAGAAGAGAGGCTTGGAAGAATTCTAAGAATGCACTCTAATTCAAGAGAAGATATAGATTTCATTTGTGCCGGAGATATTGTTGCTGGCGTAGGACTCAAAAATGCCAAGACGGGGGATACCTTATCAGCATCATCAGACTTAATTCAATTAGAATCAATGACTTTTCCAGAACCTGTAATATCTGTAGCAATTGAGCCAAAATCTAAAGCAGACGAAGAAAAGCTTTCAGAGGGACTTCAAAAACTTGCTGAAGAAGATCCGACATTTAGAGTTCAGTCAGATGAAGAAACAGGACAAACAATTATTTCTGGTATGGGAGAGTTACATCTAGACATACTTGTAGACAGACTTAAACGAGAATTTAAGGTTGAAGCTAATATTGGTAAGCCTCAAGTAGCCTATAGAGAAGCACTTAAAAAGAAAACAGACGTTGAGGCAAAATATATCCGTCAAAGTGGTGGTAGAGGTCAGTATGGACACGTCATTATGGAATTTGAGCCAATTGAAGATGGTTACGAGTTTGTAGATTTAATTAAAAGCGGTAGGATTCCAAAAGAATATATTCCTTCTGTCAACGCTGGTGTAGAAGCTGCAATGGAAACAGGTGTGTTAGCTGGATACCCTTTAGTAAATGTAAAAGCAACTCTAAAGGACGGCACTTATCATGATGTAGACTCCTCTGAAATGGCTTTTAAAATTGCTGGCTCCATGGCATTAAAAGATGGAGCAAAAAAGGCAGGAGTTAAACTACTAGAACCTGTAATGAATGTAGAAGTAGTAACACCTGAAGATTTTATGGGAGATGTTGTCGGAGATCTTTCCTCAAGAAGAGGCAAGATAGCTGAAATGGAGCAAAGAGGGTCTGCAAAGGTTGTCAATGCTAAAGTACCGTTATCAGAAATGTTTGGATACGCAACTGATTTGCGTTCCCGAACACAAGGCCGTGCAACATTTACGATGCAGTTTGATAGTTATGAAGACGTACCAGACAGCATAACTAAAGAAATAACTGCGAGTATTCGTGGAGTAGAGGTAGAAGTTTAAACCTGAAAGGGTTTAAATTTATAAAAAAGGAGAAAATATGTCAAAGGAAAAATTTGACCGTAGCAAGCCTCATGTGAACGTTGGTACAATGGGACACATTGACCACGGTAAAACGACATTGACGGCCGCTATTACAAAAGTCTTATCAGATGCTAGCGGTGGTGAAGCTACTGCTTTTGAAGATATTGACAAAGCCCCTGAAGAGAGGGAAAGAGGAATCACTATCCAGATTGCTCACGTTGAGTATGAAACTGAAAACAGACATTATGCTCACGTAGACATGCCTGGTCACGCTGATTATGTTAAAAATATGATTACAGGTGCGGCACAAGTTGATGGAGCAATTTTGGTTGTATCTGCGGCAGATGGTCCTATGCCACAAACTAGAGAACACGTTCTACTAGCGAGACAAGTTGGTGTACCAGCTATTGCAGTATTCCTTAACAAAGTTGACCAAGTTGATGACGATGAGCTGTTAGATCTTGTAGAAATGGAAGTTAGAGAATTATTAAACGAGTATGACTTTCCTGGTGATGATGTTCCAGTAGTAAAAGGTTCAGCACTCGCTGCTCTTGAGGGTAAAGAAGAAGGCATAAACGCTGTTAAAGAATTAATGGATCAAGTTGACGCCTACATCGAAGAGCCAACAAGAATAGTTGATAAACCATTTTTGATGCCTGTTGAGGATGTGTTCTCTATCACTGGTAGAGGTACTGTTGTTACAGGAAGAATTGAACAAGGTATTGTCAACGTTAACGAAGAAGTTGAGATTGTTGGAATTAGGGAAACAACTAAATCAGTATGCACTGGTGTTGAGATGTTTAGAAAACTTCTTGATGAAGGTAGAGCTGGTGACAACGTCGGACTTCTTTTAAGAGGTATAGACAAAGATGATGTTGAGAGAGGCCAAGTTATTGCTAAACCTGGTTCAATCACACCACATACTAAATTTGAGGCTGAAGTTTATGTGCTTACAAAAGAAGAGGGTGGTAGACACAACCCATTCTTTAAAGGTTATAGACCTCAGTTTTATTTCAGAACAACTGATGTAACCGGCGAAGTCAGTCTTTCAGAAGGTACTGAAATGGTCATGCCTGGTGACAACGTTGCTATCTCTGTTGAGCTTATATCCCCAATTGCTATGGAAGAGGGTGTAAAGTTCGCAATTAGAGAAGGCGGAAGAACAGTTGGAGCTGGACAAGTTACAAAGGTTATTGAGTAATAAAAACTAACCGGGAGTAGAATTCATACTCCCGGTTTTTTTTGAGGAAAAAATGGCAAAAGAACAGCAAATTAGAATAAAGCTAAAAGCATATGACAATTATGTCGTAGACGAGTCTGCACGTAAAATTGCTGAAACTGTCATAAAAACTCAGGCCAAGGTAAAAGGTCCAATTCCTCTACCTACAAAAATTCATAGATATTGTGTCATCAGATCACCTCATGTTGATAAAAAATCAAGAGAACACTTTGAAATGAGAATTCATAAACGTTTGATTGATATTGTAGAACCAACACCAAAAACTGTAGATTCATTAATGAGACTTGATTTACCTGCTGGTGTAGAGGTAGAAATTAAATTATGAAAACTTTAATTGCAAAAAAAATTGGAATGACTCAAATTTATGATGAAAATTCAAAATCCCTCGGGGTTACAGTCTTAGATGTGTCAGACTGTAGAGTTGTCCAAGTTAAAAATAATGAAAAAGACGGATATAGTGCAGTTCAACTAACTATTGGTAAAAAGAAAAATATGTCAAAACCTCTTGAGAGTCACTACAAAAAATATGATGTTGAACCAGGAGAAGTTTTACATGAAGTTAAAGTTGATGAAGACTCTGAATTAAATCCAGGAGCAAAAATCAATGTTAAAGATTTTTTTGAGATAGGCCAGAAAGTAGACATTACTGGAATATCGAAAGGTAAAGGTTTTGCTGGTGTTATGAAAAGACATAACTTTTCTGGACAAAAAGCTAGTCACGGTGTGCATAAAGTTCATAGAGCTGGTGGTTCGATTGGAAATGCATCTTTTCCTGGACATGTTTTTAAAGGACAAAAAATGGCAGGTCGTATGGGAAATCAAAAAACTACTATGCAATCTGTGACAATCGTAGGTTTGAATGAAGAAAAAAATTATTTATTAGTTAATGGATCTGTCCCTGGTAATAAAGGAAATATCGTTCAAGTACAAAGTGCAGTGAAGGTTAACTAATGACTGTAAAGCTGGACACCATAAATATATCCGATAATAAAGTTTCAAAAAAACAATATGCGTTTAACAAGTTAGAAGACATAAATCTTGGATTGCTTCATCAAGTCGTAAAAGGCAGCAGAACTAATTTTAGGAATAATACTGCAAGTGTTAAAACACGTGCACAGGTATCTGGAACAGGTGCAAAACCTTGGGCACAAAAGGGAACAGGCAGGGCTAGACAAGGTTCTCTGAGATCTCCACAATTCGCGGGGGGTGGTGTTGCTCATGGACCTGGTACAAGAGTTTATCAAGACAGAACTCCAAAAAAAATGAAAAAGAAAGCTCTGGATATGGCAATATCACAAAGAATTAAAGAGGATTCGGTTTTTGTAATTAATGGATCAGATTTTTCTACACCATCTACCAAACAAGCAGTTGCTTCTCTAAATCAGTTAAATATAGAAAGAAATTTTACATTTATTTATAGTGATAACGATGAAAATTTATACAAATCCTTTAATAATATTCCAAAATCAAGACTGGTATCTGTAAAAAAACTGGCTGCTATCGACATCATTTCGACAGATGATACAATTTTTTCTGTTGATGCAATCTCAAAATTCTTAGGTGAAGAATAATGAAATATTTAGAAGATGTTTTAATCGCTCCAGTTATATCAGAAAAATCATATGATAGAATTTCTGATTCAAATTCTTACTCCTTTTTTGTTCACCCAAAAACAGACAAACCACAAATTAAAAAGGCAGTTGAAGAAATGTTTGGTGTAAAAGTTTTAAGAGTCAACACAATGTATCGAAAAGGAAAGAAAAAAAGATTTGGATATGTAATTGGCCAACAAAGTACAAGAAAAATAGCAATAGTTACTCTCGCAGAAGGGGATACTATTGAGGCTTTTGGAGTTTAAAAATGGGTTCAAAGAAAATTAGACCAGTTACTCCCGGAATGCGTGGCCAGGTTGCTACAGATTTTAAAGATATTACAAAAAAGAAACCTGAAAAATCACTTTTAGAGTCAAAAAAATCATCTGGTGGTCGAAATAACAAAGGAAGAATTACTTCAAGGCACAGAGGTGGAGGACACAAACAAAAATATCGAGTAATAGATTTCAAAAGAATTAAAGATGGCATCCCTGCACGAGTTGCTGGAATTGAATATGATCCAAATAGAAATGCAAGAATTGCCCTCCTGCACTATGTTGATGGAGAAAAGTCATACATTATTGCACCAGATGGCATATCCGTTGACTCCAGAGTAGAGTCAGGACCAAAAGCAGATATTAAAGATGGTAATTGCTTGCCACTAAGAAATATACCCGCAGGTACTTTTGTGCATGCAGTTGAATTGAGGCCTGGTGGTGGAGCTAAGATGGCTAGATCAGCTGGATCATCGGTTCAGCTTATGAGCAAAGAAGGTGAAACAGCACTGCTACGTTTACCATCTGGAGAAATGAGAACAGTTCCAATGGATTGTAGAGCTACTGTAGGGATTGTTGGAAATGCTGAGGCAGAACTTACAAAATTAGGTAAAGCAGGCAGAAGTAGATGGAAAGGGGTTAGGCCACAGACAAGAGGTGTTGCCATGAACCCTGTCGACCATCCTTTAGGTGGAGGAGAAGGCAAATCCTCTGGTGGTAGAGTGCCTGTTAGCCCATGGGGTAAACCAGAAAAGAAGACTAGGAAAAAGAAAAAGTACAGCAACAAATCAATTGTTAGAGGCAGATCACAAAAAGGTAGAAATTAACATGGCTAGAAGTTTAAGAAAAGGACCATTTGTAGATGAACATCTGCTTAAAAAAGTAGAAGATGCTCAAAATACTGGCAACAAATCTGTTATTAAAACTTGGAGCAGAAGATCAACAGTAGTTCCTGAAATGGTCGGACTTACTATTGCAGTTCATAATGGGAGACAGCATCTACCTGTATTTATAACTGAAGCAATGGTTGGTCATAAACTGGGAGAATTTTCGCCAACAAGAACTTTCAAAGGACATCCGGGACAAAACTAATGGAAAACACAACAGTTAAAGCACAAGGAAAATATATAAGACAATCGCCTTATAAAATGAGGTTAGTTCTTAATTTAATTAGGGGTCTTGAAGTTCAAGAAGCTTTAAATGTTTTAACGTTTACTAAAAGAAGAGCAGCAGTTGAAATTAAACAAGTATTAGAAAGTGCTATATCTAATGCTGAAGCAAACTATAATCTAAATGCTTCTGATTTATACATTTCAAAAGCTATTGCTGATGAGGGTCCTACATTGAAAAGATTTAGACCAAGAGCAAGAGGAAGAGCGGGAAGAATTAATAAGAGGACATCTCATTTATTGATTGAACTAGAAAGTGTGAGTGAATAATGGGTCAGAAAACTCATCCATATGCATTTAGAATTGGAATCGTTAACGATTGGAAGTCTCGTTGGTTTAATAGTAAAGACTACAAGGACTTAGTAAATCAAGATTATCAAATAAGAAAATTGCTTTCAAAAGAACTACCAAAAGCTGCAGTGTCAAGAATTGAGATTGAAAGAAGAGATAAGGGAGGAACCCTTACAGTTGACATTCATACTGCAAGACCAGGTGTCGTAATAGGTAGAAAAGGTGTTGAAGCTGATCGTCTTAGAAAAGGTATTGAAAAGCTTTCAAAACAACCTGTTAAATTAAATATTATTGAAATCAGAGAAGCTGAGTTAGACGCGCAATTGTTAGCAAGAGGTATAGCAGATCAGTTAGAAAACAGAGTTGCATTTCGTAGAGCAATGAAAAGAGCTGTTTCCGCAGCGCTTAAAGCAGGCGCTGAAGGAGTCAGAGTTGAGTGTTCAGGTAGACTCGGTGGTGCTGAAATGGGGCGTAGAGAATGGTATAGAGAAGGAAGAGTACCATTACATACCCTAAGAGCCGATATAGATTTTGGAAGAGCAGCTGCGCATACTACAGTAGGAGCAATTGGGGTAAAAGTTTGGGTTTATAAAGGTGATGTTGTCGGTTCAAACAAGTTAAGACAAGAAAAAATTTCCGCTGAAGCCAATTTAGCTAGCGGTGGCCCAGCAGCTGGAAGAGTAAAATCAGTTAAATCAAGAGCTGAAGCTGCAGTGGGAGAGAAAAAAGAATCAAAGATACTTGAAGCCGGTGGTGGTAAAAAATCTGGAGAGGATAAAACCTCAAATATAGTTGAAGCTGGTGGCGGTAAAAAAATTACAAAAGAAACTGCTCAAGCTGAATTTGAAGAAGAAAAATCTATCTTAGAAGAAGAGTAAATTATGTTGATGCCTAAAAAGACAAAATACAGAAAATCTCATAGAGGAAGAAGAAAAGGAAACTCTAAAGGTGGGAACACTGTAAATTTTGGTGACTATGGAATTCAAGCGGTTGAAACTTCCTATGTCACAGGAAGGCAGATAGAAGCTGCAAGAATTACCATAACTAGAACCATGAAACGTGGTGGAAAAGTATGGATTAACATTTTTCCTCATAAACCTGTAACTCAAAAACCTGCTGAGGTAAGGATGGGCTCTGGTAAGGGAAATGTCGAATATTATGTAGCTGTAGTAAAACCTGGTCGCATAATTTTTGAGATTTCTGGTGTTCCAGAAGATGTTGCAAGAGAAGCTATGAGAAAAGCTGGTCATAAATTACCAATGAAAACTAAATTTGTAAAAAGGGATAACTTATGAGCGTGAATGATTTAAGAGAGCTTTCCGTTACTGAATTGAAAAATAAGATAGTTGATCTCAAAAAAGAACTTATGGATTCAAGGTTTGCTTTAGCTACAAGCCAATTAGAAGACACCTCTGTATTTAAAAAAATTAGAAAAGAGATTGCTCAAGCAAATACTGTTTTGACTGAAAAGCTTAGTGTTGAAAATGTTGAGGAAGGTGAGTAATGGTAGAAGAATCAAGATCTTTTAGAAAAACTAGAACTGGAATTGTCACTTCTGATTCAAGAGAAAAAACAGTCACTGTTTCAATTGAAATTCAATTTCCACATCCAAAATATAAAAAAATCGTAAAGAAGACACGAAAGTTACATGCGCATGATGAAAATTTTGAAGCAAAAATTGGTGACACGGTAAAAATTATGGAAACTAAGCCATATTCAAAAACAAAGCGTTGGAGAATTACTGAAATTGTAGAAAGAGCAAGATGATACAGAAAGAGTCAAGACTAAAAGTTGCTGATAATTCAGGTGCAAAAGAAGTACTTTGTATAAAGGTTAAAGGTAGTTCCAGAATTAGATATGCAGGCTTAGGTGATGTTTTCGTTGCCACAGTAAAAGATGCTATTCCAGGAGGTCAAATAAAAAAAGGAGATATTGTCAACGCGGTAGTTGTTCGAACAAAAAAAGAAACTAGAAGAAAAGATGGTACATATATAAGATTTGATGAAAACGCCTGTGTCATTATTAATGAGCAAGATCAACCTAGGGGCACAAGAATTTTTGGCCCAGTTGGTCGTGAACTTAGAGAAAAACGATTTATGAGAATAGTTTCATTAGCGCCGGAGGTTTTGTAATGAAAATTCAAAAAGGAGACTTAGTTAAAGTAATATCAGGTAAAGATTCAGGAAAACAAGGAAAAGTTTTACAAGCATTTCCAAAAAAAGGGACTGTTCTTGTTGAAGGTGTGAACATAACAAAGAAACATCAAAAACCACAAGGCCAAACAATGCAGGGTGGTGTAATCGACAAGAGTATGCCAATAAACGTTTCAAACGTTGCTTTAGTTGTTAAGAAAAAGTCAGGCAGAGTAACTTATAAATTTGATAAAAATGGTAAAAAGTATCGAGTGCTAGCTCAAACAGGTGATGAAGTATGATTCCAAGATTAAAAGAGCAATTTTACGCTGAATTAAAAACTTCAGTTATGGAGCAACTTAGCCTTAATAATGTAAATGAGATACCAACACTAGATAAAATTATTATCAACATTGGTGATGGTAAAGCTGCTACGGATGGGAGAGCACTTGAGTCTATGATTGATGAGTTAACAGCTATATCAGGACAAAAACCAGTAATTAGGCGAGCAAAAAAATCAATTGCGGGATTTAAAATACGAGAAGGCATGCCAATTGGTGTAGCAGTGACACTTCGCGGTGATCGTATGTGGGAATTTTATGACAGATTTGTTCAAGTAGTTGTGCCAAGAATTAGAGATTTTAGAGGTTTTAATAAAAAATCATTTGATGGAAATGGGAATTATACACTCGGACTCAACGAGCAATTAGTTTTTCCAGAAGTTGAATATGATAAAGTTCGTGATATAAGAGGTATGAATATTACTATTTGTACTTCTGCTAACGATAACAACCAAGGTTATGTATTATTACAATCGCTAGGATTTCCGTTTAGGGAGAATTAATTATGGCAAAAACAAGCAAGATAGTTAAAAACAATCAAAGAAAAAGAACGATAGGTGTTTACTCCGATAGACGTCAAGAGCTTCTCAAAATTATTAAAGACCCAAATACTTCATATGATGAAAAAAGAGAAGCCCAAAAAAAGATTGCTAAGATGCCAAGAGATGCTTCTCCAACAAGACATAGAAATAGGTGTGAAGTTACAGGAAGGCCTCGAGGTAATCTGAGAAAGTTTGGTATGTCCAGAAATACGTTTAGAGATTTAGCTCTTAAAGGAGAACTACCCGGAATAAAGAAAGCGTCTTGGTAAATTGAATTCAGATCCAATTTCAGATTTTTTGACTCGAATCAGAAATGCTTCAATGGTCAACAAACCATCAGTTATCGTTCCTCATTCAAAATTCAAGTTGGAACTTTCTAAACTTTTAAAAAATGAGGGCTATATAAGTGATGTAAAAGTAATAGAAGAATCCTCAAATAAAGAAATTCAAATTGATTTAAAATACTCAGAAGAAGGTGCACCTGTGCTTGCTGGTTTGAACAGATTAAGTAAGCCTGGTAGGAGACTATATGTTGGATCTGAATCACTTCCAAGAAATAACGGTGGTTTAGGTACAGTAATTATCTCAACATCTCGAGGGTTGCTTCCTGATTCTGAAGCAAGAAAACGAAAACTCGGCGGAGAGCTTATTTGTGAGGTTTGGTCATGAGCAGAATAGGAAATAAGCCAGTTCTAATCCCTGAAAAAATAGAAATGAATTTAAATGGCAATTCAATTATTGTTAAAGGTCCCAAAGGAGAATTAACTACTGAAATTGTTGATGAGAGAATTAAATTTGAAATTAAAGAAAATGAATTATTATTCTCAAGAACTTCCGAATCTCCAGAGGTTAGAAGCTTACATGGTTTGTACAGATCTTTAGTTGCTAACAATATTGAAGGAGTATTAGAAGGATACAGTAAAATACTTTTACTTCAAGGCGTTGGACACAGAGCCACTCTAAAGGGCAATGATATTGAAATTTTATGCGGCTTCTCTCATCCTGTACTTTTTAATCAAGTTGAGGGAATAAAATATGAAGTGCCTGACCAAAACACAATAATAGTTTCCGGAATTGATAAAGCGTTAGTAGGTCAAGTTGCTGCAAATATACGAGCAATTAAACCACCTGAACCATATAAAGGCAAAGGTATAAGATACAAAGATGAGTATGTTAGAAGAAAAGCAGGTAAAGCTGCTGTAACAGCTGGAGCTTAATAACTATGAAAGTTAAAGATAAAAGAATTCACAGAAAAATTAGAATAAGAAAAAAAATATCTGGAACATCCAAAGTACCTAGGCTTGCTGTTTTTAAAAGCAACAACAATATATATGTTCAAGCAATAGATGATCTTAATCAAGTAACTATTGCTTCCGCTAGCACATTGTCTAAAGAGGTAAAAACTAAAACACTATCCGTAGAGTCAGCAAAAGAAGTTGGTGAAGTGATGGGTGAAAAGTTAGCAGGATTAAAAATTAAAACTGCTGTTTTTGACAGAGGCGGCTATGTTTACCACGGAAGAATTAAATCTTTAGCTGATGGAATTAGAGAAAAAGGAATTAAATTTTAATGTCTGAATTAGAACTGCAAGAAAGTGTTATACATATTAACAGAGTTGCCAAGGTTGTTAAAGGTGGCAGAAATTTCGCATTTACAGCTCTAGTTGCTGTAGGTGATGGAAATGGAAATGCTGGGATTGGATATGGTAAAGGCTCTGAAGTCCCATTAGCTATTCAAAAAGCCATCGAAGATGCAAAAAAGAATATCTCAGAAATACCTATGGCAGGTTCAACAATAGTACACTCAATCGTTGGAAAACACGGCTCTTCAAGGGTTCTTTTAAAACCTGCTGCACCAGGTACAGGAGTTATTGCCGGAGGTGCTGCTCGTCAAGTTCTTGAAGTTGCTGGAGTAAAAGACATATTAGCAAAATCGCTCGGATCTCCAACTCATTTAAATGTTGCCAAAGCAACAATCAATGGCCTTCTCAATCAAAGAACGCCTGACAGTGTTGCTAGTTTACGGGGCAAGAAGTCTTCTGAGGTAGCTCCTCCAGGTTTAGTTGAGGCCTATGAGAAAACAAAAGCTGAAAAAAAAGTAAAGGTTCCTGATGAAAGTTAAAATAACCTTAAAGAGAAGCTTGATAGGCGAGAAACCCAAAGCAAGAGAAACTGCCAGAAGTTTAGGATTAAAAAAGATAAATTCTTTTACTGAAAGAGAAGTGAACCCTATGATTCAAGGTATGCTTAACAAAATTGAACACCTTGTTGAAATTGAGGAAATTTAATGAAAAAGTTACGTTTTCATCATTTAAAACCAACACCTGGATCTACAAAACAGAAATTAAGAAAAGGTCGAGGTGAAGCTGGAAAGCGAGGAAAGACCGCAGGTAGAGGAACTAAAGGTACAGGTGCTAGGAAAACCGTTCCTGCATATTTCGAAGGAGGTCAAATTCCTTTATATAGGAGGATTCCTAAATTAAGAGGTTTAAACAATCCACCTAAAATGTCTTATGTTGTTGTAAATGTAAGTGATCTCGAAGAAAAAGCTGCTGATGGTGAAGTTAATCCTGATGTTCTTAGGGAACTTGGTTTAACTAGAAAAAAAGGTCTTGTTAAAGTTTTAGGTGATGGTGAAGTTACAAAAAAAATTGACCTTAAGATTCACGCGATTAGTGAAGTAGCTAAAAGTAAAATTGAAAGTGCTGGCGGGTCTGTCGAGATAATTAATGAGTAATTATGCAACTCTCAATATTTAGATATATATTTAAAATTCCAGACCTTAGAAAAAGAATATTTTTTACTCTTTTTATGTTTGCTGTTTACAGACTCGGTGCAGCAGTGCCAGTACCAGGAGTAGATTTAGAGGCTGTTCAACGTCTAACTGACTCAGGATCACAAGCTGGAATTTATGGTTTATTAAATTTATTCTCCGGCGGTGCTTTAGAGACTTTTTCTGTTTTTGCTTTAGGAATTATGCCATACATTACAGCTAGTATCATTCTTCAGCTATTAACAGTTGTGATACCAAGATTACAAAAACTACAAGAAGAAGGAGAGTCTGGTAGAAAAGTGATCACTCAATGGACAAGGTACATAACAGTAGTTTTAGCTCTATTGCAATCAACTGCCTTAACTTATTTATTTTCTAGAGGTAGTCTCACAGGTGGTATTTCACTTATTCCAAATTACACACCATCTAGAGTTGGATTGATAGTTTTAACAATGACTGCAGGTACTGCCTTTATTATGTGGATTGGTGAGTTGATTTCACAAAGAGGAGTTGGAAATGGAATGTCATTAATTATTTTTGCTAGCATTGTAAGCCAGCTTCCTGCACAATTTGGAGGTGCATATCAGGTAACTGCTGGACAAGGAAGAATTGGACAATTTACATTTTTAATGCTCATGTTCTTTTTAATGATTGTTGGAATAATCTATGTTGAGCAAGGTCAAAGAAGAATCCCTATACAATTTGCAAAAAGAGTAAGAGGCAGAAAAGTTATGGGTGGTCAAAGCACATATATCCCTCTTAAGGTCAACAGTGCTGGAGTTATCCCAGTTATTTTTGCGACAAGTATTTTGTTTTTTCCTGCATTAGTAGCTACTTCATTACCACAAGATAATTCTGTTACTGCAGCAATTAGAAATTGGATAGACGTTAACTTGGCAAATTCCCAGGGTACAACATGGTTTTATATTTTCTTTTTAGGGATATTGATAATATTTTTTACTTATTTTTATACAACTATACAATTTGATCCAGTACGTCAATCAGACATGATCCGAAGGCAAGGTGGCTTCGTTCCAGGAGTAAGGCCGGGTATATCAACAACAAATTATTTGTCACATATAATAAACAGAATTACCTTACCAGGCTCTATATTTTTAGCATCCGTCGCAGTACTGCCATCGATAGCTTCTGCGATTTGGGATATACCTTTAGGTTTTAGCGGAATTTCAATCTTAATAACTGTCGGTGTTGCTCTTGAAACTATGAAGCAAATTGAAAGTCAGTTAAGCATGAGAAATTACGAAGGATTCATTGATTGAGTGAATTAAATATATTTCTTGGACCGCCAGGTGCAGGAAAAGGAACTCAAGCTCTGAAAATTGCGTCTGAATTTGACCTAGCCCATATCTCAACGGGTGATATGTTGAGAGAACATGTAAGCAGTGGAACAGAACTAGGTAAAATAGCTAAAAGTCTTCTTGATGAAGGAAATTTAGTCCCTGACAAATTGGTTATAGAAATGCTTTTAGAGAGACTGAATAATGAAGACTGTAAGAATGGTGCAATCCTTGATGGCTTCCCCAGAACCTTACCCCAAGCTAAAAGCTTAGAGAGTTTAGATAAAGAATTTCCTGTTGCGAAAGTTTTTGTATTTGAAGTAAACGAAGATGAATTAATAAAAAGAATTTTACTAAGAGGGGAAATGACTGGCAGATCCGATGATACTGAAGATTCAATTAAGGTCAGGTTTGAAGTTTACAAAAAAGATACGCAGCCTTTAGTTGATTTTTATAATGAAAAAAACTTGGTAAATGTTATAGATGCTGTTGGGGAAGTAGAGGATATTTACAACTCAATTTCTAGACACTTTAAATAATGATTACATATAAAACACCAGAAGATTTTAAAAAGATGGAAGCTGCAGGAAAAGTTGTATCAAATATACACTATGAAATTTATGATAAAACAAAAGCAGGCATGACACTTATTGATTTAGACGATATTGCCAAAAATATAATTGAGAAGTCAAATGTAAAAGCTAGTTTTTTAGGATATCACGATTATCCAGCTCATATATGTGCTTCACCAAATGATGTAATTGTTCATGGAATACCCAATGATTATGTTGTAAATGAAGGAGATATAATTTCTATTGATGTTGGCGTTATTTTTGAAGGATATCATGCTGATGCAGCTTTTAGTTTTGGTGTTGGTGAAATTACAGAAGAAGAAAAAAATCTATTATCAAAAACTAAACATGCACTTCATGAAGGTATAAAACTTGTAAAGGATGGTCAAAAACTGGGAACTATTGGTCATAAAATTGACAAAATAGCTAAGAAAAACAATTTTGGCAATGTTAGGAACTATGTTGGTCATGGAATAGGTCAAGAAATGCACGAAGAACCCCAAGTACCTCATTATGGTAAGAAGAATCACGGTTTTGAATTAAAAACAGGTATGGCAATATGTATTGAGCCAATGTTTAATCTTGGTACAGAAGAGAATTTTATTGATGAAGATGGCTGGACAATCAGAACATTAGATGGAAAAAAGTCTGCACATTGGGAACATACTATAGGAATTACCGAGGAAGGAACACGTGTTTTTACTGAAAACTTATTTTAATTTTGTGTTTGTAATAGTTTCAAATCGCACTAATCTAGTAAATCGGTCACATAATCAAGGCTAATTTTGGTAGAAAAAGAAAAAAACATAATAAAAGTTCAAGGGACAGTTATGGAAACTCTGCCAAATGCCTCTTTTAAGGTTCAGCTTGAAAGTGGAGCTGAAATATTAGCTCATGTGTCTGGAAAAATGAGAATGAGGTACATTAGAATCCTTCCGGGTGATGTTGTTGAAATGGAAGTTTCACCATATGATCCAACAAGAGGTAGGATTATTTGGAGACATAAATGAAAGTTAAAGCAAGTATTAAAAAACGTGGTCCAAATGACCAAATTGTAAGAAGAAAAGGTAAGCTTTACGTAATTAATAAACGAAATCCTAGACACAAGCAAAGGCAAGGTTAATTTCAATGGCACGTATTTCAGGTATTGATATTCCAAGGGACAAGAGAGTTATAGCATCTTTGAGATACATACATGGAATTGGAGCCAAAAGAGCTGAAGATATCTGTGTTGATTTAAAAATTGATCCCAGCACAAGAGTCGGTAATTTAACAAATGATGAAGTTGCTCAAATTAGAAAATATATCGAAGCCAATTTTAGAGTTGAAGGAGATCTTAGACGAGATGTATCCCAAAATATTCGTAGAAAAACAGAAATTGGAACATATCAAGGATTAAGGCACAGAATGGGATTACCAGTTAGAGGACAGAGAACTCACACCAATGCAAGAACTAGAAAAGGTCCTAGATTTGCTATTGCAGGAAAAAAGAAAGTAACTAAGTAATAATGGCAGACCAAAAAACTAAAAAAAAGAACAAAAAAAATGTTCCTTCAGGTGTAGCTCATATTAAAGCTAGTTTTAACAACACGATAATCAATATTTCTGATCCATCTGGACAAACAATAGTTTGGACGTCTGGTGGTTCAGTAGGATTCAAGGGTTCAAGAAAATCAACACCTTATGCTGCTCAAGTTGCTGCAGAAGAGGCAGTTCGAAGAGCTACAGAGAACGGTGTGCATAAGCTAGACATTATCATTAGCGGCACTGGTGCTGGTAGAGAAACAGCTGTTAGAACTCTACAAAATATGGGAATGGATGTAGGAACTATTAAAGATATTACACCTACACCTCATAATGGGTGCAGACCTAAGAAAAGAAGAAGGGGATAATGGCTAGATATACAGGACCTCGAGTTAGAGTATCAAGAAGAATAGGCTTTAATGTATTCGAAAACAGAAAAGGTGACAAAGCACTTCAAGATAGACCTTATCCTCCTGGTGAAAATGGAAGAAAACGTGCAAGAGAAACTGATTATGGCACCCAACTAAAAGAAAAGCAAAAAGTTAGATACATGTATGGTGTTTTAGAAAAGCAATTTAGAAATTACTATAAAGAAGCTTCAAGAATGAATGGCATAACAGGTGAGAATCTTTTGATTTTACTTGAATCAAGACTTGATAATGTAATCTATAGAGCTGGGTTTGCATCTACTAGACCTCAAGCAAGACAGCTTGTATCGCACAGACATTTCAAATTAAATGGAAAATTTGTAGATGTTCCATCCCATCAAGTTAAAGCTGGTGATGTAATTGAAATAAAAAACGCAAGCCAAGATTTAATTGTTATTCAACACACCATTGATACTGGGCAAGATTATGTTGTCCCTTCTTGGCTGGATGTTGATAATAAAAAGAAAACTGTAAAGATTGCTGCATCTCCAACAAGGAATGATGCAAGTTCACAAATTGAAGAACAATTAATCGTAGAGCTTTATTCAAAATAAAATTTGAGAGGAGAAAAATAATATGTTGATGCTACAAAGACCTGAAATTACTCAAGAAGAGCTTGGTAATAATAGAACAAAATTTGTTATTGAACCGCTTGAGCCAGGTTTCGGATTAACTCTAGGCAACACAATGAGGAGAGCGCTTTTATCAAGAGTTCCTGGTGTTGCTGTAACTGGAATAAAAATTGACGGTGTTAATCATGAATTTACATCTATACCTGGTGTAGTCGAAGATGTTTTAGATCTTCTTTTGAATTTAAAACGGTTAGTCTTGAAAGTCGAAGATCAAGAAAACCATACATTGACAGTTAAAGCCAAAGGTTCTGGTGATGTCCTTGCTGCACAAATTCAATGTCCATCTGGAGTTGAAGTTGTCAATACCGACCTAAAAGTTTGTACACTCTCGGATGGAGCCACATTAGATATGGAAGTATCTATCGCCCATGGAGTTGGGTATCGTCTTGCTGATAAAAATAAGACAAGTGACTCTAGCTTTATTCCTATCGACTCGATTTTTTCTCCAATTGTCAGCGTAAGCTACGGAGTTTCTCCTACTCAAGTTGGACAAGTTACTGACTATGACAAATTAACTTTAGATGTTGAAACTGACGGTTCAATAGAGCCAAGTGAAGCAATATCTTCAGTTGGCAAAACTCTGGGTGAGTTATGGAAGCTTTTTGCTGATATAGATGAAGGAGTTGGACTTGAGCTTGGCGAGCTCACAATTTCCGAAGGTAGTTCCCCAGATCTCTCATTGTCTGTTGATGCTTTAGATTTATCTGAAAGACCTAGAAATTGTCTTGGTAGAGAAAACATAACTACTGTAGGTCAAATTCTTGAATATACAGAAGATGATTTATTAAACTTAACAAACTTTGGACAAAAAAGCTTGGATGAACTCGTAGCAAAGCTAGATGAACTAGGTTTAAGCCTACCAACAAGTTCTGATTTGGACTCCGGAGATTTGGCTGATGCCTAAACCAACTAAAGGTAAAAGACTTGGGGGCTCACCATCCCATGAAGATCAAATTATAAGTAATTTGATTAGTGCATTGATTCAACATGAAAAAATTGAGACCACAGTAACCAAGGCAAAAACAGTAAAGCCTTATGCTGAAAAAATGATTACCAAAGCAAAAAAAGGATCTTTGCATGACAGAAGACAGGTGTTGAAAACAATTCAAGATAAGTCTGTGGTAGCAAAACTATTTGAAGAAATTGGTCCAAAGTATGAAGATCGTGATGGTGGTTATACAAGGATTACAAGAACAAGACATAGACAGGGTGATGGTACAGAATTGGCTATTTTAGAGCTAGTTTAAAGAGTGAATTCACTTAAAAATATTTGGTCACAATTTAAAAAATTTATAAGATTTGACCAGTCAACTTTTATACAAATTAGTAGTGACAGATATGAGTCTGGCAATGCTTTAATAGTAGTTTTACTTAGCTTGCTGTCTATCTACATTCCCTTGGTCATAAATGCTTCAGTCATCAATATTGCAGATATCATTTTTTATGGAGTTGTTGATGGTATTTTTGCATGGCTATTTGCTAATCTTGCAATTTGGTTTTTACTAACAAGAGCATTTAATCAACAAGTCGAAATCCCTTCTCTTTTAGTTTTTACGGGATACACACATGGACTTGTAGGATTTATTGGCATAGTTGTATTGATAAATTCTTTCATAAATATCCCAGCACTATTTTTACAAGTCACAACTCTATCTATTTTTGTTTGGATGTACTTTGTATTATCAAAATCTTTACGCGCGGCATTTTTATTTGAAGACAGGGTTGCAAGTATAACAACAGTGACTTTTTTACTTGTCTTAACTTTATTTTCAGACCCTATACGTATTTTTGTTTAGATGCAAAATTACAAAGTAAGTATTGCATACGATGGTTCAAGCTTTTATGGATTTCAAAAACAAAAAAATAGACCAACTGTGCAGGGAAAAATAGAAGAAGTTCTTGATTTACTGATTAAAGATTACGATTTAAATTATTCCGGTAGAACTGATGCCGGAGTTCATGCAAAAGAACAAATATTGAATATTCTTACAAATACTAAAATAACTGAAAAATTAATCTCCTCAATTGATAAATTGCTGGGCAACAAAATTTCAGTAAATTCATTTAATCAAATAAGTTATGATTTTCATGCTAGGTACAGTGCGAAACAACGAACTTACGTTTACTCTGCAATGGATAATCAAAAAAAATTACCATTCTTACTCAATAACACCTACCAACATAATTCATCGCTTGATTTGGAAAAGTTAAATGAAATATCTCAAGTATTTTTAGGCAAAAATGACTTTTCATCATTTGCTAAAGTTGAAAAAAATACAAATCCTAAAAGAGAAATTTTTAAAAGTGTATGGAAAAGAAACTCTGGTATTTTTATATATACAATTACTGGAAACTCATTCCTCAGAAATATGGTGAGAAATTTAGTTGGCGTACAACTGGCTTTTAATGATAATAAATTGACATTAAAAGAAATTAAATCACAATTAGACAAACCAGATGGAAATCGTTTGAATTATATTGCTCCAGCTAACGGTTTAACTCTCTGGAAAGTTAAATACTAGTTTTCATAAATATGTATGCACTTTATACTAGAATTTCGTTACAATTCTAAAGATTAGTAAATGAATACAAAAACAACATTTGAAGGAATAGACTCTTCCGAACGAGACTGGCACTTAGTAGATGCAAGCGGATTACCTATAGGTAGACTTGCTAGTGAAATTGCACAGATTTTAAGAGGCAAACATAAACCTCAATACGCACCTCATTTAGACGTAGGAGATCACGTTGTTGTAATAAACGCTTCAAAAATATCTATTACCTCAAAAAAGTCTGAACAAAAAATGTATCATACTCACTCTGGATTCCCTGGAGGTATTAAATCAGAAAGTTTTAATTCTCTAAGGCAAAGAAAGCCAGAAAAAATAATTGAACGTGCTGTATGGGGCATGTTGCCAAAAAATAGATTGGGAAGATCTGTATTAAAAAAACTACATATATACGCAGATGGAAATCACCCCCATCAAAGTCAAGATCCAAAAGAGCTCAGTTTTAACATAAAGAAAGTAGAAGAAAATGGCTAATTCATTTTATGGAACCGGAAGAAGAAAAACCTCTGTAGCAAGAGTAACTTTGACTGATGGTACTGGTAAATTTACTTTCAATGGTAAAGACATAGAACAATATTTTCCGAGCCCATCTATGAAAATGACAATTGAAAAACCTTTTAAAGTTGTTAACTTGGATTCAAAATATGATGTCGTTGCCAATGTTAGTGGTAGTGGATTATCAGCTCAGGCGGATGCAGTCTCACTTGGAATATCACGTGCATTGTTGGAAGCTGATCCTGACTTAAGACCGAAATTAAAAAAAGCTGGGCTGCTAACTCGAGATGCTAGAAAAGTTGAGCGTAAAAAATATGGTCTTAAGAAAGCAAGAAGAGCCGAGCAGTTTACTAAGAGATAGTCAAAAATTGAAGCAATATTTCGGTACCGATGGAATCCGAGGTATTCCAAATGAAACTCTAACTAAAGATTTAGTTTCGAAGATATTTTCTTCTGTAGAGTTACTGTTGTCACCAAAGTCTGTAGCAATAATTTTGGATACAAGAAGTTCATCATTAGAACTACTTGATTGGATATGTGCAGGTTTAAGTGAAGATGTAGAGGTAATTAATTATGGAGTCCTCCCGTCTGGGTCAATGCCTGTTCTTTTAAAAGAGTTCAATCATGATCTTGGTGTAATTGTTTCAGCATCTCATAATCCAAGTCATTACAACGGTATCAAATTAATCGACCAAAATGGTTCAAAACTATCTGATAGTCTTGAGATAGAAATAGAAGAAGCTTTGTCTAATATTGAGTTACCAAAAGAGTTTACCATTTCAAAAGAATCTCAAAATGGATATCAAACCTACCTTGAGTTTTTAAATAATTTAATCAATTTTGATCTATCTAAATTTAGTGTATTGCTTGATGCAGCTAATGGTTCCTCTTATAAAATAATTGAAGAACTATTTAAGTCAAACAAAGCCAAATATAGAATAATCTCTAATAATCCCGATGGAGAAAATATCAATTTAAATTGTGGAGCAACCCATCTTGATAACTTAAAGCAAAATAGTGGAAAAAACGAAATTGGTGCAGCATTTGATGGTGATGCAGATCGACTCATTCTGTTAGATGAGGAGGGAAACATTTGCAACGGTGACGTGCTTATATTGTTAATTGCAAAATATCTTGAGTCAACAAACCAGTTAAACAACAAAGTAGTTGTATCTACGGTTATGGCAAATTACGGCTTTAAAAATTCAATGGATAAAAACAATTTTAAGAATATTGAAACTAAAGTAGGCGATAAATATGTTGCAGAGGCGATGGATGAAAACAATGCCTCAATAGGCGGAGAGCAATCTGGGCACATAATTATCTCTGAAGCATTACCGGTAGGTGATGGTCTAGTAACTTTAATATATTGTTTAAAAGCACTTGCATTTTTTGATACAACATTATCAAAATTTAAATCTGAAAATATTGAAGAATATCCTCAGAAATTAGTCAATCTTGAATTGACTACTATGCCTGAGGAAAATCAAATTAAAGAATTGAATAAGATTGCAGAAAACTTGTCTGATAAATACGATTTAGATGGAAGGTATTTGATTAGAAATTCAGGAACCGAGCCATTGCTTAGAGTGCTAATTGAAGCTAAAGATAGTCATTCTGTAAATGAATTTAGTGATGAATTAATAAACAATATCAAAAACTATCTTTTTACTTAATTTTTTTACTTATAATACAAACAACGAGCAAATTAGCGCCAGGCCTTGAAAAAGGTGACGAGGTAGTGTGTTATCGAAAAATTCGGCGGATGCATACTCGGCTCTACGGTCGTAATAAATTGTTTAAAAACAGCAAGAAATTGCTGAACAGAGTCAATTTAACGTAGTCTTAATTTCAACTTGCTCGTTGGAATGGAGAAAATATGTGTGGAATAATCGGGTACTCAGGCCCTAAAGAACCATTACCAATTCTAATTAATGGTTTATCACGTTTAGAATATCGAGGATACGACTCAGCTGGAATTGCAATTTCTGATGGTAATAAAATTACTGTTGAGAAAAAAGAGGGTAAACTTGAGGTTTTAAAAAATCATTTAAAAGATAATAATATAAAAGGCAACATAGGTATTGGACATACAAGATGGGCAACTCATGGAGTTCCCAATGACGTTAACGCTCATCCACATTCCGACAATAATGAAGAATTTGCAATCATTCATAACGGAATAATTGAAAATTATGCAGAGATTAAGAAAGATCTTTTAGAAGAAGGTTTTGAATTTAAATCTGATACCGACACAGAGGTTGTTGCAGTTGAATTAAGTAGAAAATGGAATGGTCAATTGTTGAAAACTGTAACTGATGTAGCAAAAACTTTAGAAGGAACATATGCTCTTGTTGTAACTACTACAAAAGAAGAAGGAACAATTGTTGCAGGCCGTTTAATGAGCCCTCTTGTCTTAGGTGTTGGAGAAAACGAAGTATTTCTAGCATCTGATTCAGCAGCTATTTTAGAACACACAAATAAAATGATTTTTTTGGAAAATGGAGATTTTGTAGAAATTAAAAATGGTCAATATAAGTTGTTTGATTCAGAATTGAACGAGATTGAAAGAGAAATTCAAGAAATAGACTGGGAGGTCTCCGAGGCTGAAAAGCTAGGGCATGACCACTTTATGTATAAGGAAATACTTGAACAGTCAGAAGTAATAGAACGAACCATTTCTGGAAGACTTGAAACAACTTCTAAAGAAATTCCAATTAAGCAAGATGAAGCATCAAAGTATGAAAAAATTTGGATAGTTGCATGCGGTACTGCTTACCATGCTGGTTTATTCGGAAAAGACCTATTTGAAAAAGTTTTAGGAGTTCCAGTCAGTGTCGAACTTGCTTCAGAATTTAGATATAGAGAACCAATAGTTGGAGAAAACGATTTAGGCATTGTAATTTCACAATCTGGTGAGACTATGGACACAATTGCTGCGACAGAGCTTTTAAAGGAAAATGGTGCCCATGTGCTTGCTTTAGTGAATGTTGTGGGCAGCTCGTTAGCAAGAATGGCTGACAGCGTTTTTTACTTACACGTAGGCCCAGAAATAGGCGTAGCTTCAACTAAAGCTTATCTTGGAATGTTAGTTGGACAATTACTGTTGGCTAAACATTGGGATTCTTCAAATAAATTAGATGTTTCTTTTGATGAGATTGCCAAACTACCAAAATTGATTGAAGAGACTATGGCTTGTGAGAAACAAATAAAAGAAATATCAGAAAAAATTTATAAAAAGAATGATATTTATTTTATTGGGAGAGGGCTAGATTATGCACTTGCAGCAGAAGGTGCATTAAAACTAAAAGAGATTTCTTACTTACATGCAGAAGCGTTAGCAGCTGGAGAGCTAAAACACGGTACCTTAGCTTTAATTGAAGAGGGAACTCCAATAATTGTAACTGCTAGTCAAAATCACTTGCTAGACAAAACAACTAGTAACGTACAAGAGGTTATTGCTAGAGGAGCTTATGTCATAGCAATTGGTGATAATCAATCAGAAAAATTAGAAAATATCTCTGACGAATATGTCACCCTTCCAGATAGTAATGAAATTTTAACTACAGTTATATCTATAATTCCACTTCAGTTCATTGCCTATCATGTTGCTAACCTTAATGGGGAGTCAATTGATCAGCCAAGAAATTTAGCAAAATCAGTGACTGTGGAATAAAAGTGATTAACAAATCAACGAACTCTAATAATGCCGAAAATTTGATTGGTATTTTAATAGCAATAGTAGTTGCAGTTTCTTTTTGGCTTTTTGTAAATTTATCTCCTTGGATAGCAGCAGGTTTTGCAATTAGTGCGGCGCTTACTTGGAAAATACCAAAAGGCCAAAAGGATTCAGAATAGAAAAATAAAAATGGATAGAGGGTATATATATCTAAATAAAAAAAGTTTCATTCATAATTTAGAAGTACTTAAAAATTTATCTAGAAAAGAGCTTTGTTTAGTTGTCAAAGCAAATGCCTATGGCCATGGCCTGGAGTGGGCCGTAAAAAATGCAAACGCATCTGGTATCAAATGGTTTGCTGTTGCTTCTGTTGACGAAGGAATGCAAGTTAAAAAAGTATATAAAGAATCACGGGTACTATTACTTGCTGAACCCTCAAAAATACAGTTAGAAAATATAAAGGAAAATGATATTGATCTTACTGTATACAACGAGAGCTTTATTGATACTTTGATTGAGACAAGAGATGAATATAGCGTTCATCTCAAAATTGATACTGGAATGCACAGATTAGGATGTCCTCCAGAAAAGTTTTACGACTTATATAAAAAAATAGTTGACTCAGATTTAAATCTTATAGGAATATGTACTCACTTTCCTATGGCGGATACTGATGAAACCGAGACTAAAAAATCAATTGAATTATTTGAAAAGACTATTTCAGATATAGATTCAACCAACATGCTTTTACATGTAGATAACTCAGCATCAACTTTATACAAACTAGATAATTCTTTTAATATGGCAAGAGTTGGGATTGCTGCATATGGTGTTCAAATTACAGCAGTTGAAAATGAAAACGAACTAATACCAACTATGGAAATCAAGACAAGAATTTCTAATTTACAAGTAAGAAAAAAAGGTGAGGCTGTTTCTTATGGAAAAGCTCAAAGACTATCCAGAGACTCAATTATTGCGACTGCACCTATTGGATATGGTGATGGGTATCCTTGGAATTCATTTCCTGATGGAAAAGTCATTGTAAATAATCAATTTTGCAATTTAATTGGCCGTGTCACAATGGATCAAATATTATTTGATGTTACGGATGCAAATGTTCAAATTGATGATGAAGTGACTGTTTTAGGCAATTCTATGGACGGTAAATTGAATATTTCCGTATCTGACATAGCTCAATGGAATAAAACAATTGAGTGGGAAATTTTGACTAACATGTCTAAAAGACTTGAAAGAGTTGAAGTTGAGTAATTTAATTAAAGAAGATGATTTAGATAGCTTTCTCGAGAGTTATTTAAAAAGTTTGATTCTCCCAAAGATTATTGGATTGTCAGGTACCCTGGGTGCAGGTAAGACTACTATTGCAAAAAAAATTATAAAATTCTTTGGATGTAATGATGTAGTCACTTCTCCAACTTTTAACATTGTCAAAAATTATGAAGTTGGCGAAATAAAAATATTTCATGTAGATTTGTATCGCCTTGGTAGTTGGTCCGAGTTTATTGATTTAGATTTACCATTAAATGAAGAAAATACTCTAGTAGTAATTGAGTGGGCAAATTTAATGGGTGAAGCAAATATTCCTATAATGGATTTGATTGAAATTAACATAGTCGATGAACACACTAGAGAGATTTTTATAAATGTATAGCTTATCCATTTCAACTTCAGGCAAATATATTTCTGTAGCCATTCACGATGATAAATTGATTTCTAGCAGTTCTGTTTTATCAGAAAATGGTACTACGAATTTATTGATGAAATCAATCGATGAAATAACAAAGAAGTCGAGAATAAAAAAGTCCGACATTAGTGTAGTGTATCTTGATATTGGTCCTGGTTATTACACAAGCCTAAGAATTGGTTTAGCAGTAGCACAGGGAGTATGTGGAAGCCTAGGAATCCCATTGGTACCTGTAAATGGACTAGACGCGTTAGCTTTTGCAGCACACACTGGTCATAGAAAAATTTGTACAATTATTGACATTAAGAGAGAGGAATACGCTTTTTGTTTATATAAGCCAGTACCGGGTGGAGTTGTGAGAGATTCTGAACCAGAGGTTCTAAATGCTGAAAACCTAAAGATTAAATTAGAAGAAGATAATGATAAAAAACTTGTTGTAGGTGATTGGCACAGTTTGAATGAAAATTTATTTGGTGAAAATTCATATATTAAATTTGGGTCTCCTGAACATGTGTCCTCTGAAAATATTTTTAATATTGGAAAAGAATTATTTAAAAATAATGATTTTCCAAATTTTAACGAAGTCAGGCTTGAATATATGCGAGAACCAGACGTATCCTTTTCAACAAAAAGTTTAGAAGGTAAGGTTAACTTCCATGATTAAAAGAATTGAAAGATCAACAATTGAATTAGCGGATGAGTTAGCAAAATTAGAAAAAAGTTTATTTGAGACTGCTTGGGATAGTGTTGTGATTAACAACAAAATTAATATTGGAGAGTTTGTATATTGGGTTTTTGAACAAGATAATCAAATTGTTGGATATCTTGCAATTCAAAAAACATTCTTTGATATTCATATATTAGGAATTGGAGTTTTGGAAAGTCATAGAAATAATTCCATTGCAAAAAAATTGACGCAGGAACTAATTTCTTATTTTGAGGTATCTGACTTTAACAAAATATTATTGGAAGTCAGGCAGTCAAATGATATAGCTATGAGTTTGTACAAGTCATTTGGGTTCAAACAATATGGTGTAAGAAAAAATTATTATGCAAACGAAGACGCTAACTTGTTTCACTTGGAGAAAATATATGCTTGGTGACAAAATAATTCTTGGATTTGAAACATCATGTGATGAAACGGCTATTGCGATATTAAAAGGTGAAGAGTTGTTAGTAAATACAATTTCATCACAAGTTGATATACACGAAAAATTTGGAGGTGTAGTTCCTGAAGTTGCATCTCGAGCGCATGCTGAGATGATAAGAAACATATTCCATTCATCTTTAAATAGTGCAAATTTACAAATTTCAGATATTGACATAGTTTCAACCACAGATGGCCCTGGCCTAGTTGGAAGTCTTGTAGTTGGGTATAATTTTGCTAAGTCAGTGGCTTGGTCCATAGATAAACCATTTCTAACTGTTGACCACATGGTAGGACATTTGGCAGCACCATTAATTGAAAATAGAACAATGAAACCACCATTCATGACACTTTTAGTTTCAGGCGGCCATACACAAATTGTACTAGTTGAAGAGTGGGGTAATTACAAACTACTAGGTACAACAATAGATGATGCAGCTGGTGAAGCCTTTGACAAATTATCTAGGTTTTGTGGATTCGGATTTCCAGGAGGTCCTGCAATTCAAAAAATAGGCGAAGGAGGAGATCCGAATAAAATAAATCTTCCTCGACCAAAAACAAAGCATGAGTACAACTACTCGTTTTCAGGCTTAAAAACTGCTGCAACAAACTTTTTGAATAATCTAGATCCAAATGACAAAGTAACAAAAGCTGACTTTGCTGCATCTTACCAAGAGGCTATTGTTGATTCATTATTATCAAATTTTGTAAAAGCAGTTAATGAAACAGGTATTAAAAATATTTCTGGAGGTGGTGGAGTGATGGCTAATTCAAGACTCAGAGAAAAAATGAATATTTTTGCAGAAGATAATAATCTTAATATTTACTTACCAACACCAAAATTGTCAACTGATAATGCTGCAATGATTTGTGTTGCTGCTCAAAATAATTTGATAACAAACGAAATAAATACTGATGATGTCCGTTTAAGCTCAATAATTGCTTAATTTTTAAATAATTTATTTACATATATAAACAAGACAGTATTAAATTCACAATGTAGATATTTATTTAGGAGGTAAATATATATGAATCTTCAACCACTAGGAGACAGAGTTGTTGTAAAACCTTTGTCAGAAGAAGACAGTAAGACCCCATCAGGGATTTATATACCTGATACTGCAAAAGAAAAACCACAAGAGGGTGAAGTTGTAGCAGTTGGTCCAGGAGAGCCAAATGATAATGGCGAAAAAATTAAACCAGATGTTGAAGAAGGCGATAAAGTCGTTTACTCAAAATATGGTGGGACAGAAATTAAAGTTGAAGGCACAGAGTATCTTATTCTTTCAAGTAGAGATATTCTTGCAAAAGTAAGTAAGTAAGAGGAGAAGTTCATGGCTAAAAAGACATTAGTTTTTAATGAAGTAGCAAGAAAAGGACTTGAAGCTGGTGTTAACAAACTAGCAGATGTTGTAAAGGTAACACTCGGTCCAAAAGGTAGAAACGTAGTTTTAGAAAAAAAATGGGGTGCTCCAACAATCACAAACGATGGAGTAACAATTGCAAAAGAAGTTGACCTAGAAGATCCATATGAAAACATGGGTGCACAACTCGCAAAAGAAGTTGCCTCAAAAACAAATGATGTTGCTGGTGACGGCACTACTACTGCTACAGTTTTAGCACAAGCAATGGTCAATGAAGGTATGAAAGCTGTTGCTACAGGTGTTAATCCAATGGAAGTTAAAAGAGGAATGCTTGAAGCATCAAAATCTGTAACAGACTTTATTGCAGGATTTTCAAAATCAATTGGTGGCAAAGATGAGATTGCTCAAGTAGCTTCTATATCCGCAGCTGACACAGAAATTGGTGAAACCATTGCAGGAGCAATGGACAAAGTTGGAAAAGACGGAGTCATAACTGTAGAAGAGGGACAGACCTTTGGAATGGAACTTGAGTTCACAGATGGTATGCAATTTGATAAGGGATTTATATCTCCTTATTTTGTTACTGATGCTGACAGACAGGAAGCAGTTTTAGAGAATCCATATATTCTTATTGTTAATTCAAAAATTACAGCAGTCAATGATTTATTACCATTACTTGAAAAAGTAATGAATTCAGGTAAACCATTATTGATTTTGGCTGAAGATGTAGAAGGTGAAGCATTAGCAACTTTAGTTGTTAATAACCTAAGGGGAACATTTAAATCAGTAGCTGTAAAAGCTCCAGGATTTGGCGAAAGAAGAAAAGCAATGCTTCAAGACATTGCAATCCTTACAGGTGGCGAAGTTATTTCTGAAGAGCTCGGCCTAAAGACTGAAAACACAACTGTTGATATGCTTGGTGAGGCAGCAAGAGTAGTGGTAAAAAAAGATGCTACAACAATTGTTGACGGAAAAGGCAAAAAGGCCGATGTAGAAGGCAGGGTAAAACAGATCCAAGCTGAAATCGATGAATCTGATTCAGACTGGGACAAAGAAAAACTTCAGGAAAGACTTGCAAAGCTATCTGGCGGAGTTGCCGTTGTAAAAGTAGGAGCAGCAACTGAAGTTGAACTAAAAGAAAAGAAAATGAGAATTGAAGACGCCTTAGCTGCTACTAGAGCTGCTGTTGAAGAAGGAATTGTAGCTGGTGGTGGTGTGACTCTTATTAGAGCACAAGAATCTATCGATAAAATTTCAGGTGGTTCTGAGGGGGAAGTCGTTGGCAGAAATATTGTCAAAAAAGCTCTTGAAGCTCCATTGCGCCAGATTGCAATCAACGCTGGTTATGAAGGTGGAGTTATGGTTGAAAAAGTTAAGTCTGAAAAAGGTAATGTTGGACTTAATGCTGCCACTGGAGATACAACAGACCTTGTTAAAGAGGGAGTTATTGACCCAGCAAAAGTGACTAGATCAACTGTTCAAAATGCAACATCTATTGCTTCACTAGTATTAACAACTGAGGCATTAGTTGCAGAAGAGCCAGAAGATGAACCTGCAATGCCAGCTGGAGGAATGGGTGGCATGGAAGGCATGATGTAATCAAATTACATCTTAGACTTTAAAAAAGAGTGGACATTGTTCCACTCTTTTTATATAGTAAACAAATATTATGAAAAGCATACGTGGAGCAATCGCAGTTGTAGAAAATACTGATGAAAGCATTGTAAATGCCTCAAAATCTTTAATAAATTCAATAATGAATGTTAATAACTTAGCAGAAGAAGACATTGTCTTTGCATTGTTTACAGTAACGAATGACCTAACTACTGCATTTCCTGCAAAAGCTTTTCGTGAGTTAGGAATGGTGTCTATTCCCGCGTTGGATGCAAAAGCGCCAGAAATTCAGAATGATCTAGATGGTTGTATAAGGCTATTAGTTACTGTGAACAGTGATATTAAAGATATACAACATGTTTATTTACAGGATGCAAAGAAACTGCGACCAGATAGATAAAAAATTATTTGTAAAACAAAATACTCTGCTATGATATTTTTAATGAAGTTAAACAACACATACTTTTACTTTAGAGAGCACATATAGGTTGCCCTTTAGTATGTTATGTGAAATCGGGCAAAAGCCCGATTTTTTTTTATAGGAGGAAAATTGATAGTAGTAATGAATCAATCTTCAACAGATGAAGATATAGAAAAGGTAAAAGAAAGAGCAATACAGCAAGGACATGAGCCATTAGTTATAAATGGTGTTGAGAGAAGCGTCGTAGCTGTAAGTGGAAAGGTAAACGATGATCATAGAGCAGTTATGAAGCTACTGCCAAATGTTAGTCATGTAATACCTGTTGGAAAACCATATAAACTTGCAAGTAGAAATTATCAAAAAGATGATTCAGTTATTGCTATCAAAAATTTATCAATTGGTGGTAAACAATTAGCAATAATTGCAGGTCCAGATAGTGCTGAGACACAAGAACAAACAATAGAGACTGCATTGGCTGCAAAAGAGGCAGGTTCAACTGGTTTAAGGGGTGGTGCCTTTAAGCCCAGAACATCACCTTATAGTTTTCAAGGATTGGGAGAAGACGGACTTAAGATGCTAAAGGAAGCCTCCGAAATAACTTCATTACCTTTGTTTAGCGAAATAATGGATGCTCAACATTTATCCATGATGGAAAAATATGTAGACGTACTTCAAGTGGGAGCAAGAAATATGCAAAATTTTAAATTACTTGAAGCAGTAGGTGAATCACACTTACCAGTTCTTTTAAAAAGAGGACTATCTGCAACTCTGGACGAGCTACTGTTGGCTAGTGAGTATATTCTTTCTAGGGGAAACGAAAATGTCATGCTTTGCGAGCGAGGCATAAGAACCTATGAGACAGCTACTAGAAATACATTTGATATAAATGCTATACCTTATCTAAAGCAAAACAGCCATCTTCCTATTATTGCAGATCCAAGTCATGCAACCGGCGACAATAAGCTAGTTGAGCCAGTAGCTTTAGCAGCTATAGCTGCTGGAGCAGATGGTTTATTGATAGAGATTCATCCAAGGCCTGATGAAGCTCTGTGTGATGGTCCTCAAGCATTAT